>JBEKJZ010000132.1:0-7249 GCA_050010955.1 Xanthobacteraceae bacterium
CGGCTGTTCGGCGATCAATATTTCTGGTCGGTGCTCGCCGGCGGCCGCCACCAGATGAATTTCTGCACCAACGCCGCCATGATGGGGGGCAACGTGCGCGTCGGCCTCGAGGACTCGCTCTACATCGGGCCGGGGAAGCTCGCCAAGAGCAATGCCGAGCAGGTGGCGAAAATCCGCCGCATCGTCGAGGAGCTGGGCTTCGAGATTGCCACGCCGGCAGAGGCGCGCGCGCTACTGGAATTAAAGGGCGGTGACCGGGTAAAATTTTAGCAGCCGGGACGGTCTTGACCCTTGGGCCGGCCGAACGCTACATCCGGGGCTCGGATTGGGCGGTTAGCTCAGCGGGAGAGCACATCCTTGACATGGATGGGGTCACAGGTTCAATCCCTGTACCGCCCACCATCCAAAATCAATGACTTAGCCGGATTTGTGTAAGTCCAATCGTCTAGCTGGGGTCGATGCGTGGCGGGTTAAGGCGACGGCGGGTCGAACCTTAGCGGATCCGAAATGAAATGATCCACTACTGCCTTTCGCCTATTGCAGGAACGGATTGGTTGCTCTTTCCTGGCCGATCGTGCTGGTCGGCCCATGTCCGCTGATGATCGCGACGTCATCTCCCAAGGGCAGAAGCTTGTCTCTGATCGATTTGAACAATTGCCGCTGGTCGCCTCCGGGGAGGTCGGTGCGGCCGACCGAGCCGGCGAACAGCACGTCACCGACAATCGCCAGACGCTGCGTCGGACTGAAAAAGACGACGCTTCCCGGCGAATGCCCCGGACAATGCAGGACCTCGAACGTCAGCTCCCCAACCTGGACCTGATCTCCATCTTCCAACCATCGGTCCGGCTTCACGTTCGAGACGTCCGAGATGCCGAAGGCGCGAGCGCTTTCGGCGACGTGTTGCAACAGAAACAGATCGTCCCTGTGGGGCCCCTCGATTGATACTTTGAGGCTCGCTTTTAAAGCTGCGGCACCGCCCACATGATCGACGTGGCCGTGGGTCAGCCAGATTTTATCGACCGCGACGCCAGCCTGAGCGATGGCACGCTCGACGTCCGGCAGATCGCCGCCGGGATCAATGACCACGGCACGCTTCGTGGCCTCACACCACAGCAGGGTACAGTTCTGTTGGAAGGGCGTAACCGGAATGATGATGGCCTTGGCTTTGGTCATGGTCAGTGCGCACCGGAGCGGAAGGTTTGCTTGGGCGACTCGCCGCGCCCGGCGAAGGGCAACTTCTCCGGCAGTCATCATGGATTCCGGGCTCGCGGGCTAAAGCCGCGAGCCCGCAATGACGCGCTGAGACGACCGCGGCCCAAGGCCGTCACATCCCCTCGGCCTTCTTGCGCTTGTCGCACTCGCTCCAGTATTGCGGCCACTTCATTCCGGGGGGCCTCGTTCCGGCCGCCTTGGCGGCCTTCCACTCCTTGCCGCAGGCGCGCTCGCGTGCGTACTCGGCCTTGCGGCCGTCTGACACGGGTTTTTCAGCGACGGGCTTTTCAGCAGTTGTCGGCGCCGGGGCAGGTTTGCTCTCGGCTGCCGGCGGTGTTCCGGCCGCCGGCGGTGCCGTCACTTCAGCGCCGCATTGCGACTTGCGGAAGTCATTCCATTTCATGCCATTGAGCGTGCCGGCTGCCTTGGCCTCTTTGTATTTGGCGCTGCACTCTTTCATCGTCAGCGCCTGCGCCGACGTGGCTTCCAACGCCATGGCTCCGAGAAGGATGGCCACGGAAATGGTGAGGTGACGTACAAGCATTGCTCAGCTCCCATTCTCTGGTGACTTCAATGAGGCTCTTAACTTCCGGTGGCATCAGACATGCACTTCTTGGTGAAGCTCGTCTGTGCCGCGCCGTGCAGGTTCTGGGCGGCCGCCTGGTCGTTGCAGCATTTCTTCGCGAAGCTGGTCAAAGCGGCACCGTGCAAATTCTTACCGGTCGCTTGGACCTTGCAGCTGTCGTCCGCCAATGCGGTGGTGGCGACGAAACAAAGCGAGACGAGAACAAATGCGACTGTCTTCATTTTCCTCTCCCAAGGCTGAACAGTTGAATTCGAGAGTGTCAGGCGGTCGGCTTCAGCGTGCCGTTCGGCGACGCCTTGTCGACGATTTCCGGCAGATACTGCGCCAGCAACTTGAGGGTCTCGTCGACGGGCAATCCGAGATGGCGGGCAAATTCCTGCACCTGGGCGTTGCCGAGAACCGTCTTCAATTGATCTTCGGTAATCGGAAGATTGGCGCCGGATCCAAGCCACGATTGGACCTGCGGACCAAGGCCGCCCTGCTGCATTGCTGCAACAAGCCCGTTGAGATCGTGATATTGCGTCTTCGCCAGCACCGCGCTGATCAGGGCCGGCAGAGCCGCGGCCTCGACTTCACCCAGGGCGCCCTTGAGCGCGCCGCCAAGGCCCAGACTGTCCAAAAGCCCCATGTTTTCCCCCAATGGTAGAGGTCGCGACGCTATGCAGGAGTCAATCAAATCCGCGACGAGCCTAGCAAATCCGCGACGAGCCTAGCAAATCCGTGACGAGCCTAGCCGAACATGGGGGTTGGCACCAGAGGCTCCGAAACGTATCCACCCGCCACGGCAACGCCGCGAGACCCCGAGAAAACGAAGAACCTTAACGAGCCGGCTTCCGAGCGAACAACTCAAAGGCCGCGATTGCGGCCAGCACCAGCAAAATCAGCACATTATAGCCGGCAAGGGAGATGCCGAGAACACGCCACGCCGCTTCGTCGCAGCGCACGACTTGGACCGACTGCAACTGATTGAGCAGCGATCCCTTCGCCGACAAATCGGTCAATGGGCCCGAGCAGTCGGTCGGGCCGGGCCACCAGCGCCACTCGACTCCGGCGTGATACGCGGCAAGCGCGGCGCCGCAGAGGACCGTGGCCAGGATCGCGACGAAGCCGACGACAATCAGCGCCCGCGGCGCCCGCACGAACGCCGCGATCGCCATCAGCAGCGAAAGCGGGATCACGATGTGGTAGGGCAGGCGTTCTTCGAGGCAGAGCGGACAGGGCTGCAGCTTCAGCACATATTGGAAAAACCAGGCCCCGAGAATCGTCGCGGTCGAGAGCGCGAAGATCGCCAGGGCGGCGGCGGCCGGTTCGCGGCGAAGTTGTTCGCTCCAGGTCGCTTTCATCGCCAGGCCGCCTTCATCCGCAGTTTCTATTTCGACGCGGTCCCGCTACCGCGTTCGCGGCCCCGCAATTTGCCGATCCCGGAGGCGGATGCAAGCCCCGAAAGTTAGCCGGGTGGCGCCGCCGCTGCGGGTTGATTTTCTTTTGCCGAGTCCGAGGGTCAAAGATATAGATACCGCCTGGAGCGTGATCCGGAAGAGTGGTAGCCGGTTTTCCGAAGCCATCATGCTCCACGAAAGAGGCGGCAATCGTTTCACTCTGCCGATTGCCGCTCTGGGCCCGTGTGGCGGAACTGGTAGACGCGCACGACTCAAAATCGTGTTCCGCAAGGAGTGGGGGTTCGATTCCCTCCACGGGCACCACATGTCCGATGGTCCGTGGGCGCTGCATCGCACGCGCCACGCAGCATCGGAACCCCCGCCGCGCTGGCGGGTTTCCGGAGCACACCGGAAAGCGACCGCAAACGTAACCAAACAGCGAGTTGGAACATGACGAAACACCTGGGAGTCATCGCATTTGGGTTAGCCCTCGCGCTAGGCGCCGCGACGGCGTCATGGGCGCAAGATAACGGAGGTGCTGCAAAAAAGGGTACCGGCGGCACTGCGGCCGGCGGAGCGGCCGCTGGGAGCTATTCTCCCCCTGGCAGCGGTGAGCCGGATCATTGCTTCGCGCCGTCTCCCTGGGGTTACCAGTGGGTCTGTGGCTGAGCATGATCCGCAACGGTAGCCGGTAAAGCCCAGCTGCCGGTGACCGTTTAGTTTGCAACCCAGATGCACGGCCGTCGGCTAGTGCTACTCGCGGAAGTCTGTGTCACAATCATGATTATTTTCATGATGTGTGGCAATGGACGGGCACTTGAAACCGCGCCCTTGTGCCGCCGGTGTTATCGCCGCCGCCGCCGCGCTCTTTATGATGGCGCCCCGGCCGGCATTCGCCGTCGATCAGGTCCACGACGAGATCCAGGTCTACAACGCCGCGATCGCGGAGGTCGGGCAGTGGACCTACGAGCAGCACCTCAACTTTGCAGCGGCGGGACAGACGCAGCCGGAATTCCCCGGAGGATTCACCTCCAACCACAGCCTGCAGGGTACCCCGGAATTTGCCTACGGCATGACCAACTGGTGGGAGGCTGGGTTCTATCTGCCGTTCGCCGTCAACGGCGCAGGCGAGGCCTTTTCCGATGGGGCCAAGATCCGCAGCCTATTCGTGGTCCCTGACGCCGCCAAACGCAGCTTCTTCTATGGGGTCAATTTCGAGCTTGGTTACGAGATGCCGCAATTCTCGTTGACGCCGTGGAATCTGGAGATACGGCCGATTATCGGAGTGCGCAACTCAGAGTGGGAACTCATCGCCAATCCAATCGTCGATGTCGGCTTCGGGCCGGGCGGCGAGGCGGATTTCGCTCCCGCATTGCGGGTTGCCCGCAATCTCGGGCAAGACCGGTTCATCGGCCTCGAATACTACGCCGATTTCGGCAGGATCGGCGGTTTTCTGCCGCTGCGAGAGCAGTACCAGGAATTGTACGCCGTCACCGATTTCAAGGTGAATACCGTCGACGTCGAGCTTGGCATCGGCCACGGCTTTACGCCGGGATCGGACGGCCTGATGCTCAAGGTCATTGTCGGCTACGCGTTCCCGGTCCCCGGCAAGAGCGACGATGCCGGTACCTCGCAGGCCACGCCATTGGCGATGGGGACATCCGCGCGATCATCGCAAAACGCCTGGAGCATGAAATAACACATCTGGCGGCCTCGATCGACCGGCGGCGAGGCCGATGCAATCGCCGCTTGCTCGGAATGCTTACCGATCGCCGATCGTTGATTTGAATCAAAACTCGGCTAGTGTGCCTTTGTATCTTGTTTCTGTTGATCGATCGGAGCGTGATACTAGTGCTCGTGGCAGACGGTGAATCCGGCCCGCCGCAAAGATGTAGACGGCTCGCGACATTCACCACAAACCGCCAATCGAACACGAGCAAACAATCGCCGGCTCGGACGCTGGCAAGGGGAGCGGAATGAGAGTGGGGTTGTTCATTCCTTGCTATGTCGATGCCTTTTTCCCCGAAGTCGGCATCGCCACCTTGCAGCTATTGGAGCGGCTGGGAATCGAAGTGGTCTATCCACTCGACCAGACATGTTGCGGTCAGCCGATGGCGAATAGCGGTTGTCAAAAGGATGCGGCTGGCGCCGAGGCGCTGTTCGTCGCGAATTTTCAGGAGTTTGAAAGCATCGTTACGCCGTCGGGCAGCTGCGCCCATCACGTGCGCGAGCATCTCGACGCAATCCCACAGACGCCGGCGGTCGAAAAGGTCCGCAGCGGCACCTACGAGCTGGTCGAGTTTTTGCACGATATCGTGAAGGTCGACGAATTCCCGTGGGCGGAATTTCCGCACAAGGTCGGGCTGCACAACACCTGCACTACGCTGCGCAAGCTGCGGACCGCCAGCGCTTCGGAGATCGACGAGCCGTTCTTTTCCAAGCCGCTCGATCTGTTGCGCAAGGTGCGAGGCATCGAGTTCGTGACGCCGACCCGGCCGGATGAATGCTGCGGCTTCGGCGGCACGTTTTCGGTGTTCGAGGAGCCAGTTTCGGCCAAAATGGGCTACGACAAGGTCGAGGACCATCACCGCGCCGGCGCACAGTACATCGTTTCCGCCGACATGTCCTGCCTCATGCACCAGAAGGGCTGCGCCGAGCGCCTCGGCCTCGATATCGGCTTCATTCATATTGCCCAGGTCTTGAATGGGAGTCGCGTATGAAGCCGATCGATCACGCCGAAGCCTCGTCGCACTTTATCGAAGCCAAGGCGCATCTGGAATTCCACGACCGGCGGCTCTGGGACCTCAGAATGAAGCGCGATCGGCAGGCGCACAGCATCCCCGAATGGGAGGAGCTGCGCAACCTCGCCTCGGCGATCAAAGAGCATACGCTATCGCATCTTGCGGACTATCTCGAGGAGTTCGAAGCCAAGGCGAAGAGCAACGGCGCGCAGGTACATTGGGCGCGCGATGCCAGCGAGCACAACCAGATCGTCCACGACATCCTCTCGGCGCACGGCGCCAAGACGCTGGTCAAGAGCAAATCGATGCTGACGGAGGAATGCGATATGCGTCCGTTCCTCGAGACCCGCGGCGTCAAGGTGATCGAGACCGATCTCGGCGAGCGCATCCAGCAGCTCGACGACGAGCCGCCAAGCCATATTGTCGTCCCTGCGGTCCACAAGCTGCGCGGCGATGTCTCGGACGTGTTTGCCAGAACCATCGGGTCTGAGCCGGGCAATAACGACCCGCGTTACCTCGCCGAAGCGATGCGCCGCGACACGCGGCCTTATTTCTTGGGTGCCGAGGCCGGCATGACTGGTGCCAATTTCGCGATCGCGGAGACCGGCAGCTTCGTCGTCTGCACCAACGAGGGTAACGCCGACCTCAGCGCCAACGTGCCCAAGCTGCACATTGCCTGCATCGGCATCGAGAAGATCATTCCGAAATTCGAGCACCTCGCCGTCTTCATCCGCATGCTGTCGCGAAGCGCGCTGGGCTCGCCGATCACGCAATACACCTCGCATTTCCGTGCGCCGCGGTCGGGCACCGAGCTGCACATAGTGCTGGTCGACAACGGACGATCGCAACGCCTGGGCATGAAGGACTTCTGGTATTCGCTCAAATGCATTCGCTGCGGCGCCTGCATGAATACCTGCCCTGTCTACCGCCGCAGCGGCGGCTTGAGCTATGGAGCGACCTATTCCGGTCCGATCGGGATCATCATCGATCCGGCTTTCGATATCCGCAAATACAGCAATCTGCCCTACGCCTCGACGCTCAACGGCAGCTGCACCGACGTCTGCCCGGTGAAGATCAACATCCACGATCAGATCTACAAATGGCGCCAGGTCATGGCCGAGCGCAATCAGCTGCCGCTGGTCAAGAAGGAAGCCATCCGTATCATCGGCAAAGTGTTGAGCGATCCCCGGCTTTACCGCGCGGCGATTTCGGCGACGGGCCTGGCTATCGAGCGCCTGCCGCGTTTCGCCATCTACAACTGGCTCAATCCGTGGGGACGGCAGCGCGAGGTGCCGGAGCCGCCAAAACAGAGCTTCCGCAGCTGGTATCTC
>JBEKJZ010000133.1:0-7082 GCA_050010955.1 Xanthobacteraceae bacterium
GACGGCATCACAGAAGACATTATCACCGACTTGTCGAAGATCGCCGGCCTGACGGTAATCGCACGCAATTCGACCTTCACCTACAAGGGACGTTCGGTCGACGTCCGTGCCGTCGGTCGGGAGCTTGGCGTGCTTTCAGTGCTTGAAGGCTCCATACGCCGCGCCGGCCAGCGCGTGCGGATCACCGCGCAGCTTGTCGACGCGGCGACCGGCGGTCACCTGTGGGCCGAGCGCTATGACCGCGATTTGACCGATATCTTCGAGGTTCAGGACGACGTCACTCACCGAATCGTTGACGCGCTCAAGGTGACACTCAGCCCAGCGGAAAAGGCGCGGCTCGCCGACGTCAAGGCATCCAACATCGCTGCCTACGACTGCGTTCTTCGCGGCCGCGAGTTCATGCTTGGCAAAGATAAGACCCGCGAGACGTTTGAACAGGCGATAAAGTTTTTCAAGAAGGCGGTGGAACTCGATCCCAACTATTCGCAGGCCTATGCATGTCTCGGCTTTGGGCACATGTTCAACTACCAAAATCGTTGGTCTGATGATCCGGACAGCTCATTACCGATTGCCAAACAATACGCGCGACAGGCCATCGAGAAAGACCCTAACGAACCGCTGGCACGATGTGTAAGCGCGTTGGCCGCGTCTTACGAAAGAGACCTCGATCTGGCCAAATCCGAGATCGAGATCGCGATCTCACTGAACCCCAACTTGGCTTTGGCTCATAACATTCGTGGCACCATACTCAACTTTTCGGGACAGCCGCTGGAAGCAATCCCAGAGATTGAGCTGGCTATGCGCCTCGACCCGGCATTAAGTCCGCAATTCCTTCATTTCCTCGGCTTGGCCAATCTGCTGGCCGGCAAGTACGAGACTGCGGCAGCTCTGCTCAAGCAGCGGATTATCCAGGTACCCGGTACGGATTTTACCCGCGCAATACTTGCTTCCGCTCTTGGTCATCTCGGCGATGTCGAAGAGGCCCGTCGCGTCTGGCGCGAACTCAAAGAAATCAATCCGAAATACTCATTCAGAGAACATTACAGCCGGCAACCCTTCCGCCAAGAGGATGTCGAAAAAATTGCCGTGGGTCTCACCAAAGCCGGATTGCAGGACTAACAAGCTGACGAGCTACTCAAAAATCAGTGCGTTAATGACCGAGATGGCACTCCCTAAAATGCGGGCTGAAATTCCCTCTGGGGGTGGCCGCAAGGCCTCGCCGCGGCCTGGAGCAGCTATGTGGTCGGCAATGCGGCGAACATCTATTTTCGCGATGCCGGCTGGAGCGGGCGCTCGCCTCGGGACATTGTGCAGGACATACTGGCCGGGGCGGAGAAGCAGAAGACCAGCATTCTCGCGCCCATCAGGGATCAACTGAAGGCGAAATTCGGCCGGCAATGACCATCTGCCGGGAACGGAAGCGGGGAGTGGGAGAACGATGATCGGTAGGCTCAATCACGTGGCGATCGCGGTTCGCGACATCGGCAAGGCGGCTGCTGTCTATCGCGACGTCCTCGGCGCGCAGGTATCGGCCGCCGAGCCGCAGCCGGCGCACGGCGTGACCACCGTGTTCATCACCTTGCCGAACACCAAGATCGAGCTGCTTGAGCCGCTCGGCGAGGATTCGCCGATCGCCAAATTCCTCGAACGCAATCCCGACGGCGGCATGCACCACGTCTGCTACGAGGTCGACGATATCCGGGCCGCCCGCGACACGCTCAAGGCGGCGGGAGCGCGCGTGCTCGGCGACGGCGAACCGAAGACCGGTGCGCACGGCAAGCCGGTGCTATTCCTGCATCCGAAGGATTTCTCCGGCACGCTCGTCGAACTGGAACAACGCTGAGATGCCTATTACCACCGCGGTGGCGATCTTTTTTCTGATCTGGTGGGTGGTGCTGTTCGCGGTGCTACCGTGGGGCATCCGCAGCCAGCATGAGGGGGGCGAAATCGTCCCCGGTACCGACCCCGGCGCTCCGGCGATCCCGAACCTCGGACGCAAGCTGCTCTGGACCACGCTGGTTTCGATCGTGATCTTTGCCGCCAGTTACGTGGTCTATGTCGATCGACTGATCAGCCTCGAAGGCCTGGTGCGGCCGTTCGGGATGCGGTGACCGAGGTCACGGGCAGACGGAACGGCCAGGAAGCTGCGGCAAAAAAATAGCAGGGCCAAAGCCCTGCTGAAAAATTCTCATCTGATCCTTTATCCGCGCCCTTGGCTCGCTTTTATAGGCTTGTCGGCACGGCGGCAGCGTTGATTTCGCGCCTTTAAAAAATCCTCCCAAGACCTGGACCGTCTTCCCGGACGTCAAGACCAAGCTTGCATTACCCGGGATCGCGCCAACCGTTGCTACTCGATCTTCGATCCATTGTCATCATCTTACCGGCGGTCGATGACAAAAAAATTTAAGGCCTGTGGCGCTTTCGGTAAAAATTAACTCTGCCGCCGGCCGCCGACACGAGAGGGGCCCTTGTATTTCCCTCGCGGTTGCGGATTCACTCCCCGCGGCACGATTCCGAAGCCCACTCGCACGAACGGCCCCACCGTACCGCGCCCGGGCCGCAACCATAACCCCCGCCGACGAGTTTTTATGCGCCTTTCCCGTTACTTCCTGCCAATCCTGCGCGAGACGCCGAAGGAAGCGGAGATCGTCTCCCACCGCTTGATGCTGCGCGCCGGCATGATCCGCCAGGAGGCGGCCGGCATCTACGCCTTCCTGCCGCTGGGGCTGCGCGTCCTCGACAAGGTGTGCCGGATCGTCCGCGAGGAGCAGGATCGTTCCGGCGCCATCGAGCTCTTGATGCCGACCGTCCAGTCGGCCGAGCTCTGGCGGGAGAGCGGCCGTTACGAGGCCTACGGCAAGGAAATGCTGCGCATCAAGGACCGTCACGAGCGGGAGATGCTCTACGGGCCGACCAACGAGGAGATGATCACCGAGATCTTTCGCGCCTATGTCCGGTCATACAAGGATCTGCCGCTCAATCTCTACCACCTGCAATGGAAGTTCCGCGACGAGGTGCGGCCGCGCTTCGGCCTGATGCGCGGGCGCGAGTTCCTGATGAAGGACGCCTATTCGTTCGACGCGGATTTTGCCGGCGCCAAGCACGCCTATAACCGGATGTTCGTCGCCTACCTGCGCACCTTCGCGCGCATGGGGTTGCAGTCGATCCCGATGGTGGCGGAGAGCGGACCCATCGGCGGCAATCTCTCGCACGAGTTCATCGTGCTCGCCGACACCGGCGAGAGCGAGGTGTTCTGCCACCGCGACTACCTCGATTTCACGGTGCCCGGAGCGGACGTGAATTTCGACGACGTCGCCGGCCTGCAGTCAATCGTCGACAAGTGGACGGCGCTCTATGCGGCGACCTCGGAGAAGCACGATGCCGCCGCTTTTGCCCAGCTTCCGCCGGACAAGCGGATCTCGGCGCGCGGCATCGAGGTCGGCCAAGTGTTCTATTTCGGCACCAAATATTCCGAGCCGATGAAGGCCGTGGTGGCCGGCCCCGACGGCGTCGAGCGGCCGGTGCATATGGGGTCCTACGGCATCGGGCCGACCAGGTTGGTCGCGGCCTTGATCGAGGTCTTTCATGACGAGGCCGGGATCAAGTGGCCACCGGCAGTGGCGCCGTTCACGGTTGCGATCCTCAACCTCAAACAAGGCGCGAGCGAAACCGACCAGGCGTGCGAGAGGCTCTATGCCGCGCTCGCCGCCAAGGGGGTCGATGTGCTCTACCACGATCTCGACGAGCGCCCCGGCTCGAAATTCGCCACCGCCGATTTGATCGGTATTCCCTGGCAGATCCTGGTCGGGCCGCGGGGGCTGGCCGAAGGCAAAGTCGAGATCAAGCGCCGCTCCGACGGATCGCGGGAACTGATGAGCCCCGCGGACGCGCTGGCCCGGCTCGGCGCCTAGAACGGCTAGGCGAATGCAACGGCTGGGCGCATGAAGCTGTGCGCGGGCCTGGCGTGCCCTGCGATTTGGCGGCTTGATTAAGCCAGAATCATGTGAAACTCGGTGGTTCGCGGGGAAAAGACTTAATGCAAGAGCCGACCGGCACCCATCCCTTCGCGCCTTTCGAGTGGATGTTGTCGCTGCGCTACCTGCGTGCGCGGCGCAAAGAGGGATTCATCTCGGTCATCGCCGGGTTCTCCTTTGTCGGCATCATGCTCGGTGTCGCCACCTTGATCATTGTCATGGCGGTGATGAACGGTTTTCGCCAGGAGCTGTTGCAAAAGATCCTCGGCCTCAACGGTCATCTCTTGATCCAGCCGTTGGAGTCGCCGCTGACCGATTGGCAGGCGCTGGCTGACCGGATTTCCAAGGTCCCCGGCATCCGTCTCGCCGCGCCGATCGTGGAGGGGCAGGCGCTGGCGTCGTCGCCGTTCAACGCCTCCGGCGTCTTGGTGCGCGGCATCCGCGCCGGCGATCTCGCCAGGCTGTCCTCGATCGCCAAGAACATCAAACAGGGCACGCTCGACGGCTTCGACGAAGGGCAGAGCATCGCCGTCGGCAGCCGGCTCGCCGAGCAGCTGTCGGTGCGCGCCGGCGACAATCTCACGCTGGTGGCGCCGCGCGGCGCGGTGACGCCGATGGGTACGACGCCGCGCATAAAAGCCTACAAGATTGCCGCCGTGTTCGAGATCGGCATGTCGGAATACGACGCCGCCTTCGTGTTCATGCCGCTCACCGAGGCGCAGGCCTATTTCAATCGCGCCGGCGACGTGACCGCGATCGAGGTCTATACCGACGACCCGGATCGGATCGATCGCTACCGCAAGCTCGTCACCGACGCCGCGGCGCGGCCGATCTACATGATCGACTGGCGCCAGCGCAACGCCACGTTCTTCAATGCACTGCAGGTCGAGCGCAATGTGATGTTCCTGATCCTGACATTGATCGTGCTGGTGGCGGCGCTCAATATCGTCTCCGGCCTGATCATGCTGGTGAAGGACAAGGGCAGCGACATCGCCATCCTGCGCACCATGGGCGCGACGCAAGGCGCCATCATGCGCATCTTTCTCATCACCGGCGCCTCGATCGGCGTGGTCGGCACGGTGGTCGGCTTCCTGCTCGGCACGGTGATCTGCTTCAATATCGAGTCGATCCGCCACTTCCTGTCGTGGCTCACCAATACCGAGCTGTTCTCGCCGGAACTTTATTTCCTGTCGCGGCTGCCGGCCGACATGAACGTCGGCGAAACCACGGCGGTCGTGCTCATGGCGCTCGGGCTATCGCTGTTGGCGACGCTCTATCCGTCGTGGCGCGCGGCGCGGCTCGATCCGGTCGAAGCCTTGCGCTACGAGTGATCGCACGCGATGGACGAGACCACCACGATAACCGAGCCAGCAACGTCGACCGCCGACGACGAAGAGCGCCCGATCCTGTTCCTGCATCAGATCACCCGGCGCTTTCGCCAGGGCGATGCCACGCTCGACATTCTCAAGGGCGCCGAGCTTGCGGTATGGGCCGGCCAGTCGGTGGCGCTGGTGGCGCCGTCGGGCGCCGGCAAATCGACGCTGCTGCACATCGCCGGCCTGCTCGAACATCCCGACGGTGGCGAAGTCTATATCGACGCGGTGGCCACCTCGCACATGACCGACATCCAGCGTACCCGCATCCGGCGCGCCGACATCGGCTTCGTTTATCAGTTTCATCATCTGCTGCCGGAGTTCTCGGCGTTGGAGAACGTGATGCTGCCGCAGATGATCCGCGGCCTCGGCGTCCGGGAGGCGCGGTTGCGCGCCACCGAGCTGTTGAGCTATCTCGGCCTCAAGGAGCGGCTGACGCACCGGCCGGCGGAGCTGTCCGGCGGCGAGCAGCAGCGCGTCGCCATCGCGCGCGCGGTCGCCAACGCGCCGCGCATTCTGTTGGCCGACGAGCCGACCGGCAATCTCGACGTGCGCACCGCCGAGCGGGTGTTCGCGACGCTCGGTCAATTGGTGCGCGCCTCCGGGCTCGCCGCCATCGTCGCCACGCACAACCTCGACATTGCCGCGCAGATGGATCGCCGCGTCACCATCCGCGACGGCGTGGTGGTGGAGTTGAGCTGACTCGTCATTGCGAGCGAAGCGAAGCAATCCAGTCCAGTCCACTCCAGTCCATCAAATCCAGTAACTGGGAACGCTGGATTGCTTCGTCGCTGCGCTCCTCGCAATGACGAAAACGACGAGGCCGTCCGCGCGCGGTCTCGCTTTCGTGCGTTGGTGCGGCCGTCAACAGCGAGCGCACCAGCAGTGATAGGGACCGCAAACCCAGTGCCTTCCGGGCCGGCAATGGCGACCCCATTCACCGCCGCAGGCCGCCTTGTGGATGATCGTCGCGTTCTGCGCCTGCCCGTGGAGGCTCGCAGCTCCCGGTTGCTGGGTTTGCGCGCTGGCGACCGCCATCGATCCCAGCACGAATAAAGCTGCTGCCAAAGTCACGGTGATTTTTCGCATCAGATCGATCCTCCTGTCTGGTGGTGATGAGCGGCAAAGTATGGCGGCAACGCCACAGCAACGCGACAACGTGCGGATTCTGCACGATTCCGCAACCGGCGGCGACGCTTTCACGCTCGCTAGGCATTTGTTTGTACGGATAAAGCGCTCGCTTGGTTCACACCGTCGGGATCATTTGAGTTAAAGCGGCTTGCAGAGGCCGCCGAAGGGCGCATATTGGCCTCATGAGCAAACCTCGTGTCACCTTCAAGTACAAGCGCATCGCAGAGGACGACTGGCAGATTGAGGCCCATTATCCCGGCGTCGATATTCGCACCATCAAGGGGTTGAAGAGCAAAGCTGAAGCGGATGAGTGGCTGCAAGGCACCCGCCGCATCGATTGGCTGCGATCCCAGGGCTATGCGAAATGAGTAGGGGCCTCATCATCTGCCAGCAGGATAAGTCATGGAATGGTGCGGCCTTGCCGTGCCATATTCCAAGGCATGGGTGAGGAGCTCTCATTGCGCTGCGAGGCCCGCCGCCGCGATCACGGCGGGTGGCTGTACTGGATCTACCAGGAAGACGACCCGCGCGAGAGTTCGCGCGAATCCTACGCCTCCGAGCACGAAGCGTTGCTAGCGGGCTTCGAGCGCATGGAAGAGCTCAA
>JBEKJZ010000134.1:0-7034 GCA_050010955.1 Xanthobacteraceae bacterium
ACTTCTTCGGCTTTGCGGCCGCGGCCGGCGTCCGTATCGCGGGAGCCCGACGCCAGCTCGATCTCTATCGTCATGGTGTCGAGCGCACCTTCCCGCGTCAATACGATCTGGTAGTGCGGCGCCAGCCCGGGGAAGCCGACCAGCACGGCTTCCACTTGCGACGGATAGACGTTCACCCCGCGGATGATGAGCATGTCGTCATCGCGACCGGTGACGCGCATGATGCGAACATGGCTGCGCCCACACGGACACGGTTCATCGCTCAGCCGAGTGATATCGCGCGTCCGATAGCGAATCATCGGCAGCGCTTCCTTGGTGAGCGTGGTGATGACCAGCTCACCGGTTTCGCCGATCGGCAGCGGCTGCAGGCTCTCGGGATCGATGATTTCGAAGACGAAATGGTCTTCCCAACCGTGCAGGCCTGATTGCGCCACGTGGCATTCGCAGGCGACGCCGGGCCCCATGATTTCCGACAAGCCGTAGATGTCGATCGCCTTGAGGCCCAGCCGCTCCTGCAGATCGCGGCGCATCGCGTCGCTCCACGGTTCGGCGCCGAAGAAGCCGACGCGCAACGAGGAATGCCGCAGATCGATCCCTTGTTCGAGCGCGACCTCGGCGATGTTGAGCGCGTAGGACGGCGTGGCGCACAACACGTTCGCCCCGAAGTCCCGCAGCAGCACCACTTGGCGCTCGGTGCCGCCGCCCGACACCGGAACGATGGTGCAGCCGAGGCGTTCAGCGCCGTAATGCGCGCCGAGCCCGCCAGTGAACAGACCGTAACCGTAGGCATTGTGCACGACGTCGCCGGGCATGGCGCCGCCGCATGCCATCGAACGCGCCATCAGGCCGGCCCAGCGTTCGAGGTCGCCCCTGGTATAGCCGACGACGGTCGGCTTGCCGGTCGTTCCCGACGACGCATGGACCCGGATGACCTTGTCGCGCGGCACCGCAAACATGCCGAACGGATAATTATCTCTCAGGTCCGCCTTGAGCGTGAACGGAAACCGCGCCAGGTCGGCGAGCGACTTGAAGTCGGCCGGCTTGACGCCGGCGGCGTCGAATTTCTTGCGGTAGGCGGGAACGTTGGCGTAGGCGTTGTCCAACGTCTGCTTCAGGCGCGTTGTTTGCAGCCTGGTGAGCGCCTCGCGCGACATCGTCTCGACGCCCGGCTCGAACATGAAAATTCCGGTTTCCTGAATTGCTGATTGTGTGCTCATCGTTGCTTTTGTGTCAGGCCACAGACCATCCGGGTCTAATCGGCTGTTCGGCGATGCATACGCCGTGAACGGCGGTGTGTTCGACTGCGTATCCTTGATTGTAGGCGGCGCGCGTGATCAGGGTGAACTTCAAGACCCATCCGCTGAAGAATGCACAAAGGCCGCCGAGCGCAAACAGCGGAACGGCGGCACCGGGCATGAAGAAGCCGGCCGCGGTGAATGTAATCGGCAGAACAAAGCCGAACAAGAACAGCCGGCCCCTTGCCGCATCGAGTATTTGCAGGGTGCGGATCGGCGCGCCTTTCACGCGTAGCGCATCGAGATAGGCCCGCCACGCGAATGCGCGAACCGCGACCAGAACCGCGACCACTGGCGCCGCGATTTGCGAAACCAAGAGCGGCGCCAGCAGCGCCGTCGCGGCCACGAACAGGCCGCCGCCCTCGGCCAGCCCGGTGACGATGATGAGGGGAACGATCAACGGCTCGCGCCACGCCGGAATGCCTTTTGCCCCCTTCAGCATCATCGCTTGCGACAACAGGAACAGCAAGCCGGCGACGCCGGCCGCGAGAAGCGCGGGACGCCAATCAAACCAGAACGCGAGCACGGCAAGCGGGAAAAAGATCAGCGCCAGCCATGCCTCCCGCGCCATCCATGAGCGCTGAGGCTGGCGCAGCACGTAGGCGAAGCGCCACGGGCGGCCGATCTTGAGCAGGACCAGAAACAAGCCGACGGCGACGAACAAAATGGCGAGCGGAGCAAGCGGTAGCGGCGAGGTGCCGAGAAAAGTCGCAACCGCGGCAAACGTGAAGAGCCCGATACCGGTGCCGCCGCACAAGAAGTTGCCGGCCGCCTTCCAATCCCAGGACGGCTGATGCCAAGGCTCGACGCCCTTGGTCCGAATCGCCCCAGCCGCCGCCGTTGGCGAAGACCCTTGGAGGGCGCCCGGCGATGTCGGCTCGTCGCCATCTGCGTTGTCGTAAGCGTAGTAGAAGCCCGGTTCGGTACCGATCTCGGCGTGCATCCGGAAGTGCTTCTGCATGCGCAGCAGGTGCGAAACGTTGCTGTTCGGATCGTCAATATCGCCGAAAGACAGCGCGTCGGCGATGCAAGCATTGACGCAAGCCGGGGTCGCCTGCGGGTCGACGCCGGGAATCAGGCCACTGTCGAGCCCGAAATCGATCCGATCCGAGCAAAAAGTGCATTTTTGCGCGACACCGATGCGATGCGGGTCCTCGCGCACGGTTTCGTTTTGCATCGCGGACCGGCCATAGGCAAAGCCAGGCGCATCGATCTTGAACCGTGCCTGATAGGGACAGGCAACGGCGCAATAGGCGCAGCCGATGCAGAGGTCGTAATCGATGGTGACGATCCCATCGGCGCGTCGCCGCGTTGCCGTCGAAGGACACACGTGCATGCACGGCGGATCCTCGCAATGCTGGCAGCCGACGGGAACGAAGGTGCGGCTGACGTTGGGATAGCTGCCCGCCTCGATATCGAGAACTCTGCGCCATTGCACGAATGGCGACGTGGCATTGGCCTGCTTGCAGGCCGCGGTGCAGGTCTGGCATCCGACGCAGCGTTGCAGGTCTGCCACCATCACCCAACGTGTCATTGCGCGTCCCTCAATCGCGTCACCTTGACCCTGACCAGGTCTGCGCTCGATCCGGTGGCATCCGTGAGATCCAGCAGCATCGGCATGAGCGCATTCATGCTCGGCGCCGTAAAATCCTTGGCGAACGGCGTCGCCCATTGGTCGAACTGACCGATCATCAACAGCGTATCCGGGCGGATGCCCTCACACAGCATGACGCGGCCCTTAGTGTGGTCGAGCGGCGAGCGAACTTCGACCAGATCGCCGTCGGCGATGCCGATTTTCTCGGCCGCGCCGTGGTTCATGATGACCTTGCCGTGACCGGCAATGTTCTCGGCCACTTCCCTGATGAATTGGAGGCTGACGTTGCCGCCCCAGGAGTACTGCATGCTGTGCGTGGTGATCAGCCAGAATGGATAATCGCCGATGCGGACGTCGAAGTGGCGCTCGAAGGCGCCTTCCCATTTCGCGCCGAGATCCCGCCAATGCGGCATCGGCTCGTATTCCGCGAGTTGCTCATCCCACCAGTTGATGCCGTGTTCGTGCAGTCGCCGTCCCAACTCCTTGCCGATGCGGAACAAGCGTTCCTGATACGGCTGCTCGAAGCGCAGGCCGGAGCCGATGAGTTTCGGATAGAGGTACCACTTCAGCCGCGAGAACGGCTTCACCCGAAAACCGTGCTCGCGGAAATAGTCCAGACCTTGCGTTTCCTTGCCGTCGGTGAGCTCGGCGCTGGCGGCGCGGCATACGGCGTTCCAGATCGTCTCGGTCTCGTGCACCTCTTTTGGATCGATGGAAAAGTCGTAATTAGGACCTGTGAGTTTTACGCCGGCGGCGCCGCGGTTGATCGCGGCGTTGTACTCCTCCAACAGACCGGTACGTCTGGCGAGTTCGGTGGTGATCCAGGTGAAATCCTTCGCCTCGCCCTGCGCCTGGACGGCCGGATCGCGCAGCGCGAAACCCTGGTGGTCCCAGAACTGCTCGATATATTTCGTGCCGCCGATGCGCAGCAATTGCAGTCCTTCCAGATCCGTGCAGTCCGGCAGCAGCACGTCGGCCATGTAATTGGTTTCGTCCTGCGTGTAGGCAAAGCAGACGGTGAACGGAAAGCGCGCCATCGCCGCGCTCAGGGCCTTGCTGTCCCAGTACGAGATCGCCGGGTTGGAACGGTACACCAGCCACACGTCAGGCTGCGTGGCGTGCGGCAGATGGTCGAAATCGTGGGCCTGCATCATCCAGGCGAGATGGGTCGGGCCGAGCGCCGGGCTCCAGGGCGAGTTGCCAACCAGCGGCACCAAGGTCCGATAGGCGTTGCGCACGGATGGACGGGAGACCCAATCCTTTTTGCTCGTCGGGTTCATGGGATAGTCCATGAAGCCGTCGGGGCCCGGCCGCACGCTCGACCAGCGGTTATCGGCGGGACGATTGAGACGCACCGTGGTGCCGAGCGTTCCGCCCGGAACTTCCAGCGCCCCAACCAGACAGGCGAGCAGCGTGCGCGCCCAGCAGCATTCGTAGCCGCCCCAGCCGCTATTCACCGTCTTGCCGAGTGAAATTGCCACCGGCCGTAGCGGCAGCGTCTCGCCCTCGATCTCGATCGTTTCCCCGATGCGCGCATGGGCGAGGAACTCGTCGGCGATGCGACGGATGGTTTGCGCCTCGACATCGCAGATCGCGCTCGCCCATTCGGGCGAATAGCCGCTCACATGGCGCACGAGGCGGTCGAACGACGGACTGACCTGCACGGCATGATGGTCTGTGACCTCGTCGTCGGGACCGAGCTCGATACCGTCGAGTGTAAAGACGCCTTCGAGCAAGGGATCGATTCCCGGCGTGTCGTAGGGCATGGCGCGGCCGCTCGATTTGTCGATGACCAGCGGCTTGCGCTCCTTCGGATCGCGCAGGAAGAAGCCCTGCGGACCGACCAGATAGGGCGACGATGTGTGATGTTTCAGGAATTGGATATCCAGCCGTTCCCGCGGCTGCTCGTGCAGGAACACGTGCAGCATCGCGAATAGGAAGGCCGCGTCGGTCTTCGGCTTGATCGGGATCCACTCGGCGGAGCAGGCGCCGGTCACCGAAAGATGCGGCTCGACCTGGACGCGCTTCATGCCGCGTTTGCGCGCGTCGGCATGACGCTTGACGCCGCAAACCCCGCCGGACGCTTCGACGTTGCCGCCGAACGAAACCAGGTACTCGCAGAGCGGCGTGTCCGGCGAAACGGTAAAGGCGCGATGCCAAAATTCGCCGTAGAGATGCTCGGAATGGGTACACTTGACGCCCTGGCCGCCGCCGAAGCTCATGTCGATCGGCCCCCAGGCAGCCAGCAGCGCGGGGAGCGTCCCCATATAGGCAACCGGCGTGCCGCCGCCGCCGAAACTGACGGCGAGGCGCGGGTACCCTGACGCGTCAGTAAGCCCTGCGCCGCGCGCCGCCTTGAGCTTGTCCGCGACGAGATCGAGCGCCTCGTCCCAGGAGATTCTGACAAACCCGGGATCCTCACCACGGCCCTTCTTCGCGTTCGTCCGCTTCATCGGGTGCAGGATGCGATTCGGATTGTACGATTTTTGGATCAAGCCGTAGGCCTTGACGCAAACTTTGCCGCCGGCTGGAGGGACTCCAGCCGCCTCGAAATTCGGCAGCACTTCCGTCGCGACATCGTCCTCGATGCGGACTTTCAGTAGCTCAGGACCCGCCACGCACTGGTAGCAATAGCTGGAAACGGTGCGTTCGCGGCGGAGGTTTGCGGCAACCATGATGCATCCATTTCAACCGACGCGCGCCGCCGCGCGCTTCGCGGCCTTCGCCTTCAATCGCTCGTGGGATTTCCCGATGTCGACGACAAACCGTGTGTGGGTGCCGCCGCCGATCGATTCAAGCTCGTCCTTGGCGGATACGTCGAACGTCACCTTGCGGCCCTCGACTGCGTTCACGGTCGCAGTGATCTCGACCTCCATCCCCAGCAGTGTCGGAGCGGCGTGCCGAAGAACCACTTCCATGCCGACCGAATCCTCGCCGGCATCGGCGTGCTCAAGCAGGATTTCGCGGCAGGTCTGTTCGATGTCGCGGCAAAACCACGGCGTGCCGTAGACGCGGCCTTCCTCGCCCATGAAGCTGATCGTGCTTTCGCTGTCGACGACCAGGCGGCGGACCTTAGAGATTCCGGGCTGAAGACTGTTCTTCATCGTTTTTCCTCCCAATTTTCCACGATATTATGGATGGCCGCCGACTAATTGATTCAGATCAATCGGAACCGATTAGGCTTAGACGCCGAGATACGCGGCGCGCACGCGCTCGTCCGCCTGAATATCCGCCGCAGTTCCGGTCGCCGTGACCCTGCCGGTTTCGAGGACGTATCCGCGATCGGCAATGGCCAGCGCGGCACGCGCATTCTGCTCGATCAGAAGCACCGTGACCCCGTCCCGCTTGAAACCGCGGATGATTTCAAGAATCTGATCGACCAGGATCGGCGCCAGCCCGAGCGAAGGCTCGTCAAGCAGCAGGAGTTGCGGCTTCGCCATCAGCGCCCGGCCGATGGCGAGCATTTGCTGCTGCCCGCCGGAAAGCGTGCCGGCGGCGGAACGGCGCAGCGCGCCGAGCACCGGAAACAGCCCATAGATGCGGGCCAGCTCGGCGCCGAGGTCGACGGCGCGGCGCGACCAGGATCCGAGCTTGAGATTGTCCTCGACCGACAATGGCGCAAAGAGCTGGCGGCCTTCGGGCACCTGGACAATCCCAAGCGCCACGCGAGCGTGGGCCGGCAGCGTTTCGATCGGTTGACCGCTGAAGATGACGCGTCCGGCGGTGATCGGCTGCACGCCGGAGATCGCGCGTAGCAAGGTCGTTTTTCCCGCGCCGTTGGCACCGACGAGGGCGACGATTTCGCCGCTGCGGACCTCCATTGAAACGCCGTGCAAGACCTCGATGCGGCCATAGGCGCTGGCAAGGTTCTCAACCGAAAGCACGTGCGGCCTCCTGCGAGCCGTGAACGCCGAGATAGGCTTCGACGACCGCCGCATTCGACCGCACTTCGGCGGCGGTGCCCTCGGCCAGGGTCTTGCCGTTGGCCAGAACGTGAATGCGGTCGGATATGTTCATCACCAACCGCATGTCGTGCTCCACCAGCACCACGGTGACGCCATCCTTGACGATGGATCGGATGATGCCGTCGAGTTGCTCGGTCTCCACCGGATTGCAGCCGGCGGCGGGCTCATCGAGCAGCAACA
>JBEKJZ010000135.1:0-6914 GCA_050010955.1 Xanthobacteraceae bacterium
TAGCTCGCAAGCGCCCTGCCGGTGAGATGCGGCCAAAGATCGTAGGCAATCGCGAAGTACATGATGACGATGGCGCCGCCGAAGATCAGGTGGAAATGCCCGGTAATCCACTGGGTATTGTGGATCGCGGTGTCGAGCTGATAGCTCATGTTGATGATTCCGCCCGCACCGCCGAACCCCAGCATGACAAACGAGAGCGCCACCGCGAGCATGATGGGGTTGCTCCATGGCAGCGCCGCAACCCAACCAACTATGCCTCTGCCGCCACGCAGACGGCCGGCAATCTCTGCCGAGGCGCAGACCGTGAACACGGTCAGCAGCGTCGGCAGCGTCACCAGCGCGGTGAAGGCCGAATGAATGAACTTGAAGCCCGCTCCGACCTGCGGGTCCTCAAATACGTGATGGATGCCGATCGGCATGGCCACAACCAGGAAGAGGACGAACGAGATCCTCGCCATCGTGTCGCTGTACAGCTTGCCGCCAATCGCCCGCGGGAAGATCGTGTAATAAGCAATGTAGGCCGGCATCAGCCAAAAATAGACGATCGCGTGCAGCGTCCATGAGAAGAACACACGCGCCAGTCCGGCATCGATGGTCGATTTCAATCCGAGCGCGACCGGCAGGATCTGCAAGAGCAGCTCGATCGCTGCGCCGACGGCGGTCCACGCCCAAAGATACGAGCCGGCGACGTTGGCGAACATTGCCAGCGGAATGGGCTTGCCCGGATTATCGCGCTTCCAGGCATGCAGATTGACGGCCATGAGCGCGACCCACACCCAGGATCCGACCACCGCCAGAACGAGGCCAATGTAGTAGAACGGATTGCCGATGAGCGGCGGGTAAAAGGTGTAAAGAACCGAGGAGAGTCCCAACGCGACCGGGACCATCGCCGTCACCGCGCCGACGACGACAAGAACGAAACCGAGCCACGCCCAGCGCAATCCGATCAGCGGCCGATCGAGAGCGGACTCGGTGATCGCGTAGCCGAAACCCATCGCTACCAACGTCGGAAACACGTAAGCCATCACGGTGCCGTGGGCCGTGAGCGATCTGTAGTACCACTCCGGATCGCTGATCCAAACGTGTAGAGGACTGCGAACGAACATCTGCCAAGCGCCGAGGATGAGCGCCAGGCCGAACAGCGCAAAGGCAAGCCAGAAATGCGCGAGGATGAGCCGCCTGCTACTCAACACAGGACAATCTCCGGTTCTTTGCCGCGAGATCGGCAAAGGCGGCCTTATCGATCACCCTGACCCTTCCCCACATTCCCTCGTGGCCGACACTGCAGAATTCCTGGCAAGGCATCAGGTGTTCGCCAGGTTGTTCGAACCGCGCCGTGATCACCGAAATATACCCGGGAACGAGCATCACGTTCACGTTGGTCCCTTCGATGAGCAGACCATGGATGACGTCCGCACTTGCCGCCCTGATTGTCAGCGGAGTTGCTGCCGGAACGAGGATGCATTGGGGCGTGAAAGAGTACTGTTGGCCGAGAGCGCGCACCGTGACGGAGCCATCGCTCTCGATGGCGCTGCCGAGATTGCTTCCCACGAACTCGCCGTCGAGATGCAAGGCACTAGGATTGGCGTCTCGACCAGGCCTTGCGGCATCGTGGCGTAGTGGATGCCGGCAAACGCCGTCAGTGCGGCAACAACAACGATGACGACGATCGCGAAGACCGTCCATGTGCTTCGGCCCGGGCGGCTCGCCGTGCATCCGCACTTGGGGAATGGGGGTCGTCAGGCATGCGAACCGCGCTGCATCAAGGAACGGCACGGGGAATGAAGACGAAGAGGTAGAATGCAAACCAGATTGCGACAACGATCGCCGTCGCGATGCCGGCCAGTACGGCCGCGCCGAGCGGACCCGAGTCCCTCGGCCGGTCGAGCGCCTCGCTGTCGTTAGTGGAAGTCGGCGAATTAATCATAGCGGCTCAGTCCAACTCTCCGCCTTGGGCTATAGACGTGTTGCAACTAAGTCGATCTGCATCGATTAGATCGAAAACGTCTCTTAGAGTCCAGTCTCCCAATCAGGCTTGAGAACTTCCTGATGAAGCTCCTCTCAGGCGGACAATCCGGCGTCGACCGCGCCGCGCTCGACGTGGCGCTCGCGCGCGGACTTCCCTACGGCGGCTGGTGCCCGCAAGGCGGCTGGGCCGAGGATTGTCCCGAGCCGCCGGGATTGCTGACCAAGTATCCGCATCTGAAAGAAACGCCGCTCGCCGATCCGGCGCAGCGCACGGAATGGAATGTGCGCGACGCCGACGCCTGTTTGATCCTGGTCGGCGCCGGCGGCGTAGAAGTCTCGGCGGGGACAATGCTCGCGGGCGACCTCGCGCAGCGTTACCGCAAACCGCTTCTGGTCGTGGACCTGCGCGAGCCGGACATTCTCGACCGCGCCGCGCCATGGCTGCGCGCGCAGCAGACCAGGCACGGCGCCGGCTTTACGCTCGCCATCGGCGGGCCGCGCGAGAGCGAGGCACCGGGAGTCTACGAGCGCGCGTCGCGATTCATCGGCGCGCTGCTCGACGCCAAATCGGCATTGTCGACTTAGCCGTTCGGCTAATTCTCTCTCAGCGTTAAAGATGTTGGTATTAGTCTCAAGGTTGTATTATAAACGCGCGCCGCCGCCACCCAATACGGCGTCAGAGTGGGGAGAATATGATCGTCTAAGCACAAAGCAGCGGGCAGCAGAGCACCAATAGCGGCTCATGGATGCCCATTCCCGGCCTTGCCATCACCTTGCCCCGCGGCGTCGGGGATTCGGCCTTGTTGATCCTCAATATTCCCAATCCCTATGCCCAAGGCACCCATAATCCCGGCGGCAATTTCGGACTGCAGGTCAATGGCGAGGTGCTCAGCACCTTTGCCTGCTTCACCTACAACGAAAAGACGCCGCCCAGCACCAGCCGCGTCCCGACCACGCTGCCGGTCGTGACGCCGCTGAGCAATTCCGGCCCGACATCGATCGTGGCGGTGTGGTCCGGCGTGCGCGGCGCCACCGTGCGCATCGACAGCCCGGCGACACTGACGGGCATCATCGCCTGAGTAAAAAGGCGCCGGGCGCGATCCGACGCCGCCAAACTTCATCGGCGGGATCACGATGCCGTCTGCTCCCTGGGAAACTCGATCAGCGCCTCGCCGGTCGCGACCGTCTCGCCGCGCTGGTTGCGCACCGCGACGTCGACGACGACCCACCGTGATTTGCCGGTTTCGCGCTTGGCTTTGAGTTGGCCGAAAGGCTGGATCGTGTCGCCGGGCTTCACCGGAGCGAGCCAGCGCGTCTCCAGCCGCCGGTGCACCGCATTCGCCGCGTAGGCCCAGTCGGTCAGCATCTGCGTCATCAGCCCGAAATTGTTCATGCCGTGCATGATGATGCCGCCGAAACTGGTCTTGCCGAAACTGCCCTGCATGTAGTCGTCGTCGAGATGCAGCGGGTTGTAGTCGAGGGAAGCGTCGCAGAATGCCCTGATGGTTTCGCGGGATACCGCAAATACCGGGCCTTCGATGCGCTGGCCGGGGGCCAGGGTTTCGAAGCTTGCGAACGTCGTGACCATCGCCGGCTCCTTATTCGGGGCGGATCGTCCAGCCGCGGCCCGAGCAGATCACGTCGCCGCGCTGGTTGAAGAAGACATTGTCGTGAACGACGAACAGCCGCTCTTTCTTGATGAACTTGTCGAGCGCGCGGGCTGAAAGCGTGATCGTGTCGCCCGGGAGTGCCGGAATGTTGTAGCTCCAGGATTGGCCGGCGTTCACTGTGCCCGGGCTGCGCATCCAGTCGTCGGCCGGCGTGCACGCGAACATCAGCAGGATGTGGATCGACGGCGGCGCGATCAACCCGCCATAGCGGGTGGTGCGGGCGTAGGCTTCATCGAAATAGAGCGGATGATCCTCGCCGACGGCCCGGCAGTAGCGGTGGATGGCTTCCAGCGTCAATAGATACGGCAGCGTCTTTCGCGGCTCGCCCGGCACGATGTCGTCCCAGACTTTGCGGCTTTTGGCGTCTTTCCAGAAATCGCTCTCGAATGCTTTCGCCAACGACGTTTCCTCCGTTATTGTTCGCGAACAGCGCGGTCGCCACGATGATTATGCCGGCCGCGGGCGCTGATGTCGTCCCCTTGCGGGATTGAGAACAGGAAAACCATGAGCGACGGCGATCGGGCGAACGCGATGGCGCGGTGGATGTGGGAGGCACGCCGGCGGCGGCTGCCCTACCGCAACCTGCCGGACGAATTGCGCCCCGCCTCGATCGCCGAGGCCTACGCCGCGCAGGAGGCCTATTACCGGCTGGCGCAGCCGGTCTACGGCGCGGTCGGCGGCGCCAAGATCGCCACCACCACCAAGGTGATGCAGCGCTTGATGGGCATCGAGCATCCCTGCGGCGGCGCGATCTTTGCGCGCACCATCCACGCCTCGCCGGCGCGGCTGCGGACCGCGGATTTCGTCAATTTGCGCCTCGAAAGTGAGATCGCGCTGAAGCTCGGCGCCGACCTGCCGGCATCCGGCGCGCCCTGGACGCGCGAGACGGTGGCGCCGGCGGTGGCGGCCGCGATGCCCGCGTTCGAGCTGATCGAGGACCGCCATGCGGATTACGCGCGCACCGAGGCCACCTCCCTGATCGTCGAGAATTGCTGGAATGGCGGCGTGGTCGTCGGGGCGCCGAAATCGGTAGCGGCCGCGGCTTTGGCCGGCATCAGCGGCCGCCTCACGGTCGGCGGCAAGCCGGCCGGCGCGGGCAAGGCCGAAGATCCGTGCGCGACGCTGGCCTGGCTCGCCAACCATCTCGCCGAGCGCGGCCGCGATCTCGAGGCCGGCATGGTGGTCATCACCGGAAGCCTCATTCCGACGGTATCGATCGGGCCCGGCGAACGGGCGGTGTTCACGGTCGAAGAGCTCGGCGAAGCCGTGATGGAAGCCGTCTAGCGTCGCGAGCGGCACGGTGGACCCGGCACGGCGATCCCATCCTTTCCACCGCGCCCCTTGCGCGCGCTTCGTCCGTCCCTCATTTGGCGGTAAGCTCCGCCAGGCGACTCACGCGAAATCGTAACCGCACAAACCGCAAAAGATGCGCCAATACCTCGATTTGATGGAACGCGTGCTCAGCGAAGGCGTCGAGAAGCGCGACCGCACCGGCGTCGGCACCCGCTCGATCTTTGGGCACCAGATGCGCTTCGACCTCAACGCCGGGTTTCCGCTGCTCACCACCAAAAAGCTGCACGTCAAATCCATCATCTACGAGCTGCTGTGGTTCCTGCGCGGCGACACCAACATCAAATATCTCGACGATCACGGGGTGCATATCTGGGACGAATGGGCCGACGCCAACGGCGACCTCGGCCCGGTCTACGGCCGGCAATGGCGCTCGTGGCCGACGCCGGACGGCGGCTCCATCGACCAGATGGCGAACGTGGTCGCCGAAATCCGCCGCAACCCCGACTCGCGGCGGCTGATCGTCACCGCCTGGAACCCGGCGGAGAACGATCTGATGGCGCTGTCGCCGTGCCACTGCCTGTTCCAGTTCAACGTCGCGGCGGGCGCGCTGTCGTGTCAGCTCTATCAGCGCTCGGCCGATGTCTTCCTCGGCGTGCCGTTCAATATCGCCTCCTACGCGCTCTTGACGCTGATGGTCGCGCAAGTGACCGGGCTCAAACCCGGCGCCTTCATCCACAGCTTCGGCGATACCCACCTCTATCTCAACCATCTCGAGCAGGCGCGCCTGCAGCTCGCCCGCAGCCCGCGTCCGTTGCCGACGCTGCGGCTCAATCCGGCGGTGAAGGATCTGTTCGGCTTTCGCTACGAGGATTTTTCGCTCGAAGGCTACGAGCCGCATCCGCACATCAAGGCCGCCGTGGCGGTGTGAGGATGGACATCCTCATCGTCGCCGCGATTGCCGAGAACGGCGTGATCGGCCGCGGCAACGCGCTGCCGTGGCGGCTCAAGTCGGACATGCAGCATTTCCGCGCGCTGACCATGGGCAAGCCGGTGATCATGGGGCGCAAGACCTACCTCTCGATCGGCAAGCCGCTTGCCGGCCGCACCACCATCGTGGTGAGCCGCGATGCGAAATTCGCCGCGCCGGGACTTGTCGTGGCGCCGAGCCTCGATGCCGCGCTTTCGGCGGCGCGCGGTGACGCGCTGCGGCGCAACGCCGAGGCGATCGTCATTGCCGGCGGCGCCGACCTTTATGCCCAGGCGATGCCGGCGGCGACGCGTCTAGTCATCACCCACGTGCACAAGCGCGTCGACGGCGATGTGCGGTTTCCGCCGATCGATCGCGGAGTCTGGCGCGAAATCGCCCGCGACGAACATGCGGCGGCGAGTGGCGACGAGGCCGCCTTCGCCTTTGTCACCTACGCACGCGCGACTAAGGCGGCGCCTCTGCCGCCAAGCGCGGCATAACTGCGCGTTGTAAGGGCCCCGCCACTCCCCTATAACCCCCCGCAACCAAGCCGGAATGATCCCGGCGTCAGGAGACATTGAATGCCGTGGAGCAACCAATCCGGTGGCGGCGGCCCTTGGGGGTCGGGGCCGCGGGGGCCCTGGAGCTCGGGGCCGCAATCGCCGGGCGGCTCGAAGCCGCCCGATCTCGAGGAATTGTTGCGCCGGAGCCAGGATCGGCTGCGCAGCATGCTGCCCGGCAATCTCGGCGGCCGCGGCATCGTGCTGATCGCGCTGGCGGCGGTCGTGCTCTGGGGCTTTTCCGGCTTCTTCCGGGTCGAGCCCGACGAGCTTGGCGTCGTGCTGCGGTTCGGCAAATTCACCCGCGAGGTAGTGCCGGGGCTGAACTATCACCTGCCCTACCCGATCGAGACCGCGCTCACCCCGCCGGCGCTGCGCATCAACAAGATCGATATCGGCATGCGCCCGGTCGAAGACGTCCGCCGCGGCACCTCGGTGCGCGAAGTGCCGGAGGAA
>JBEKJZ010000136.1:0-6841 GCA_050010955.1 Xanthobacteraceae bacterium
GGTTCGCCGACGCCATGCAGCACCGCGCGCTGCAGGTTGGGGATCTGGTCGGCGATCGAGCAAAAAAGCTCCCAGCTCATGTCGGCCGGCGGCTCGAGCTCCTCATAGGTGCGCGGGCACGTGGTGCACAACAGATTGCAGCGGTTGGTGGTCTCCAGATAGAGGCAGACCGGCTGGTGCTCGGGCACGACGCTGTCGGTGCGCACGCTCTCGAAGTAACGCCGCGGATCGACCGCCGGTTTTGATGCCGCAATCTCCATGATCTCGCTTCCCTCAAACGACCATCGGCAATCAAGCCGCTCCGGCCGCCGCGCTCTCGGCTTGTCTGAAATCTTCGCGGCGGCGGGTGAATTCGCCGTCGACCCAAAGCCTCTGCATCAACGCGGCAGTCTCCGCCGGATGATGCGGCACATGCCCATCAACATCGCTCTTGGACGAGCGCGGCCGATGCACCTCGCCGGCAAGCCGGCGCAAGCCTTCGCTGTCGTCAACGTCGTACCAGACCGGCAGCATGTGGACGTCGAGCCCGATTTCGCGCGCCCGCTCCAGCGTCTGCGCGGTGACGCGCTCGGTGCTCCAGGCGATGTCATCGAACAGGCGGCGGTGCGCAGTTTTCAGGCCGAGCAGGTAATAGCCGCCGTCGCTCGAGGGACCGAGCACGGCGCGCTCGCCCGGCCGCGCCAGCACGTCCGCGGTCTCGACCAGGAACGCCGTCGGCAGCGTCGGGCTGTCGGAATTGAGCACCACGGCCGAACCATGGCCGCAGGCGAAGATTTCTTGAACGGTGCGGAGCAGACAATCGCCGAAATGCGGCAGCCAGGCCTCGATCAAGCCGATTGCCGGCGGCAGCACACGGTAAAAAAAATCCTCGGAGCCCGGCGGCGCATAGGCGGCGTAGCCGGCGATCGCCGCATGACGCGCGGCGAGCAACAGATTGTCGGCGATATCGCGCAGGAATGCGGTGTTGAGCGCTGCGGCCTCGTCGAAAGTCATCGGCGGCACCAGCCGGGTCTTGGTGCGTCCGGGCGCCGAAGCCTTGGCCATGACGGCGATGCCGCATGTGCCCGGGCCGCTGATGCGCTGATGGCGTCCGTCCGCCGCGGCGTCGCCTTCGGTCGATACGGATTTTCCGTCGAAACCATTCACATCGTCCATGCGATGCGATCCCCGTAATGATCGGCTGAAAACGATTCAGCAACCGGCGGAAGTTTTTGGCAAAGCGCGGCCACGCGCCAATCAATTCCGGCTCACTGCCTACAAGTCGGCAAACACCAAAAAGTTATAGACTTCACCAAGTCGTGATCGTTTTGCTCAGCGCCGGGCGAGCGCGATCTTGATGGTCGCGTCGTCGGGCAGCACCTGCGCGCCGGCATTCCGCCAGGTCGGCGCCGCCGCGTATTCGCTGCGCGGCATATCGAGCGACGCCAGCTCGCGGCCCTGGATGCCCACGACTTCGATCGGAACGGCGACGGGACGCGCACCCCAGCCGAGCAAGCCGCCGTAGACGACGATCAGTTCGATCTTGTCATCCGCCGTGCGCACCACTTCGCGGACGTGGCCGAGCGTGCAGGAGCTGTTGTCAAGGAGCGGCAGGCCGATGAGATCGCCGACCCGCACCGGCTGCGGAAAGCGCGCTTGCATGCGCTCCGCTGGTGTCATCGGCTTTTTCTCCGGCTCCATGCCGGTCGGCGGCACCATGGCCTGGGCCAGCACCAAAAATCCGTCCGCACTAGCCGTGCCTGCCGCCGCCTGCGCCGCGGTCATCACGCCGATCGCCAAACCGATCGCCGTCAAACGCCCGATCATGCCGCGATTCCTCCGATCAAAGACGCCGCGCGAATTTGTGAAGCGGCGTGCATTGCCAAGGATTTTTCGTAACCCTACTGTCCGGCGTCGCGCCAAATCATCCGGCGCCCGGGGATCATTCGTGATGTCGGCGCCGCAGGTCAAATCAAATACGCACCAGGAGCAGCGCCTGCACCCGCTGCCGGTCCGCATCATGCATTGGACCAACGCGGTCGCCATATTCATCATGATCGGCAGCGGCTGGAAGATCTACAACGACGACGTCCTCTTCGGCTTTCTGCATTTCCCGGACGCCGTCGTGATCGGCAAGTGGGCGCAGCACGGGCTGCAGTGGCACTTTTTCGGCATGTGGATTTTCGTCATCAACGGGCTCGCTTATCTCAGCTACGGCATCACCACCGGGCGGTTTCGGCAAAAACTGTTTCCGCTGTCGCTCCGCGAAATCCTGGCGACGGTCGGCGACGCGTTGCGCTTTCGCCTCGCTCACGAGGATCTGACGCATTACAACGCCGTGCAGAAGATTCTCTATCTCGGCATCATAGCGGTCGGGGTGCTCATCGTGATCTCCGGGCTGGCGCTGTGGAAACCGGTGCAGTTCTCCGAGCTGGCGTCGTTGTTCGGCAGCTTCCAGACCATCCGGCTCGTTCATTTCCTCTGCATGGCGGCGATCGTTGGCTTTTTGCTGATCCACGTGACGCTTGCTCTGCTGGTGCCGAAAAGCCTCGTCGCCATGCTGACCGGCGGCCCGGCCGTCGACGATAAGCCGGCGGCGGCGGCCGACGCCGCGGCCGAAGCAACCCCCTGACGCGGTGACATCATGTTACGCACTCGGACGCCATCGCTCTTTCGGCCGCAGAAGCCGATCGACCAGCGCATGCTGACCCAACACCGGGCGCTGGTCGATGACATCAATCGGCGCGGCGTGCTGCGCGGCGCCATCAGTCTCGGCGCGCTGACGCTGTTGACCGGCTGCGACGTGACCGAAGAGGAGCCGGTGCAGAAAGCGCTGCGCGCAGTGTCGGCATGGAACGACCGCGTGCAGGCGGCGATCTTCCGGCCGAATCATCTGGCGCCGACCTTCAGCGCCGCGCAGGTGGTCAAGCCGCCGCGGTTCAACGCCTATTACGACATCGAGGACGTCAAGCCGGTCAACGGCGCAACCTGGAAGCTGGAATTGGCCGGACGCATCGACGACAAACGGTCGTGGACCGCGCAGCAGCTCTACGCGCTGCCCGAGCAGGAAATCATCATCCGCCATATCTGCGTGGAGGGCTGGGATTACATCGGCCAATGGTCGGGCGTGAACCTGAAAAGCTTCCTGCAGCGGGTGGGCGCCGACCTGACCGCCAAATACGTCTACTTCCATTGCGCCGACGACTATACCGAAAGCATCGACATGGCGGCGGCGCTGCACCCGCAGACCATCCTCGCCACGCGTTACGCCAACGAGACGATCGCCGATCCGTTCGGCTTTCCACTGCGGCTGCGCACCTCGACCAAGCTCGGCTACAAGAACGCGAAATGGATCAGGGCGATCGAGGTGACCAACAGCTTCACCGAGACGTTCTGGAGCAAACAGGGCTTCAACTGGTTCGCGGGGATATAAGCGTCGCCTAACCCGTGTTATGGTGCGAACTCGATGGAGTTTGCGGTAGGAGAACGCTCCTGTGGATTTTGGAGCAAGGTAGGCTTCGCATTAGCGATAGGGGGCATCGGCGTTTCCATTGCCCTCTTTTTCGCAATTTACATCTGGCGTGAGATGCCGCGCTGGGTTGCGCGTGTTGGCTTTGTATTTGGTATTTTTCTATGCACTGGAGCCATCGCATGTTTTGTCTTTATTCCTGAGCCAAAGAGGAAATGGATGATTATTGCTTTTGACCTAGATACGGCCGGAAGTGACGCTTCGTTTTTGTTGGCGAGAAAATACCCGAGTTGCATGGCTTATCCTGTTCATCCGCCGCACGTAAATCCGCCAGCGGCCGTCGCGATTTTCCGCCAAGCGATAATCGGCGCTCGCGGCAAACGGGTCGTTGTTCCAGGCTTTGTCCGGCGGCACGACGACGACAACTTCGCAGCCATAACGCGTTGCCATGTCGCCGACGTCGGCCGCGGTGCCCTCGCCGGCGAACACGCGGATGAACTGCGCATTGATCGCCTCGCGGCGCGACGGCGGCAGCGGCGCGAAGGCGACCGCCAACTCGCGGCCGGCAAAGCAGGAGCTGCGGTTGGCAAGCAAGGCCCAGGAAATGTTCACCGGCCACGGCGTGACGTCGCGGAGAAACAGCGGATTGTTGGCGACGCGCGCGCCGGGCGCCGCGTAGCGCCGCACCGCGTCCCACAATTCGGGCGTTTGCGCCAAGATTTGGCCGCCGGGTCTCGGCTTGCCGGCGATGTTGCTGCGAATCGTGGTTGCGGTGTCCGGCAGGCTGAGCACGAGCCCGCCCAGCGCCGTCGCGACAATCGCGGCGCGGTAGCGCGCGTGAAAAAATCCCGCCGCCGCGGCAACGATCAAAACCATCTCGGCGGGGATGATGGCGCGGAGCCCGAGATCGTTGTTTTCGCCAAGCGTGCTGACCAAAAGCCACGAGACGATGAGACCCGTGCCGGCGAGACACGCCAGAGACGCGAGAGCGAGTCTTTCCGGCCGCGGCATAGCGCTGCGTAGCGCCACGGTCAGCGCGATCGCGCCGGCGATAGAGGTGGCCGGCAATTCGATCGGCAACAGGATGAGCCAATAGGCCGGGATATCGAGCACGCGGCGCAGTGTGTACGGGAAGGCCTCGCCGAGCACGGTGTAAGGCTCGACCATGATCGGGCTGCCGGCGCCGCGCACGCGCAGCGCTGCCAGTTGATTGAGCACGAAGGGCGCGGCGACGCAGATTGCCAGCGCTGCGGCAACCGCCAATCCAATCGCGAAGCGCCGGCGCTGCGCCGGCTCGGTGCCGACCACCAGTATCGGCGCGGCGATGAAGGCCGCCGTCCCGAAGGTCACGCCGCCGACAAAGCTCGAGCTTTCGAAACCGGCGACGACGATGAGCACCAGCACGGCCAGCAGCGCCGGGCTCTGCCGCTCGGCGAAGCGGCTGACCAGCAGTATCGCCGCCACCGCGCATGACGCCGCCATTAAATGTTGCGGGACCCAGGTCGCCTGAAACAACCAGCCGGCCATTCCGATCGGCGGCGAGAGCCATGGCGTCAGGTCGCCGGCGCCGGCGATCCAGTCGAGCGTCACCCACAGCGACGCGGCGGCGGCAAGGACCACGACCCAGATGGCCGCGGCGGCACGCTTGCCGAGCCAGACGGCAGCGCCCATCATCAAGCTCAGCGACGCGAAGGCGGTAAACCAGGTCAGTCCGATATCGGCTTCCCAGCCGCTGGCGCCGACCGCCAGCGCCAGCTCGGCGGCGCTGAAATGCCAGAGATAATAATAGGCGAGGTGGCCCGGCGCGCCGAATTCACCGAACACCGGATTGACCGGCGGCAGGCCGAGCCGGGCCATCGCATCGACGATCGCGATCTTGGAATGATCGAAGATCGGATCCGCAAGCTGCACGGCGTCGCCAGAAAATTTGGGCAGGATCGCGACGGCCGGGGCGAGCGCGAGAACGGCCGCCGCGGCGAACGCCCATGGCGGGATGTCAGCGGCCTCTTCCGCTCGGCTCTGCGGCGCGCGCACCGACAGCGCAAGGCCGCTCGCGAGCATGCAGAACGCGCCGGCACCGATGACCGCGATCGGGGAAAATCCGATCCAGGGATAGATCGGCAGCATGACGGCGCTGTGTGCCGCCCAGCCGATGACCGGCGCGGCGCCGCGCGCGCGCGCGGCAAGAGGGGACGGCCCAGCGCAGTGCCGAGCACGGTCCAGAACGCGGCTGCGAGCAGCGCGCAGAGGGCAGCATTCAACGGTGACGCCATGGTCCGTCCGGCCCGAATCTCGCGAGTGACGGTCTATCACGCTGCCGCCGTCGTTGCCGTCACCCACGGTAAGGGCGGCCCTGGGGTACCGGATGTATGTGCGGCCCTTGTGGCCGCCTCCGCATCGCGGCGCCCACGAGGGGTGCCCCAACCGTCGTCACTCGCCACCCCTCTCCTCGCGCGGCGCTGCCACTTTCGACGGCGAATCGGGCGCCTGTTCAAACGCTTCGCGCGTTCATACGTTAAGGAGAGAATGCGGAGGCTTTTTGCCATGCCGATGAGCAACCCGATGAACGAGATGAGCAAGCAGACCCGGTTTCATATCGGTTAAAGACGCTGCTGGCCAAGGCGGTCGCCGACCAGGCCAAGGTGCCGTTCTTTTCCATCTCCGGCTCCGAGTTCGTGGAGATGTTCGTCGGCGTCGGTCCAGCGCGCGTTTCGCGCTGATCTCGCCGCAGCGCGTTGATGAAGCCTCGATCGCGGTAGCGACGGTGGTGCGACGGCGGAAGTGATGGCGGCGGAACTCGACAAAGACGCAGTCCCCAAAGCTTATGCCCGCTCGGCGCCGAAACCGGCCTGCGTGCATCCTTCGAACGATGGTTCGCGCCGCTGGCGCGGCGGCTCGGCTGGCGGCCGGAGTTCCGCTGGGAGCGCCTGGCACAATGGGCGGCACGGCACGGCGGCGCGCGCGTCGTGGAGCGGCGCGCTATGCCGCCGCTTGGGCATTTCTCGCTCATCCGCTTTACCCGGCTCGACCCCCGCGCGGGCGAGCCTTTCTTGAATACTATGCCCATGGCTGATCCGCTGATCGACGTGCTCAAAGGTGTTGCCCCGCTTCGCGGAGTGCGCGCCTGCGTTTTCGACGCTTACGGGACGCTCTTCGACTTTGCGTCGGCGGCCAGACAGTGCCGCGACGTGCTCGGTGACGACATCGACCGGCTGACACCTCTCTGGCGCGACAAGCAGCTCCAATACACTTGGCTGCGCGCAGCACAGGGACGGCACGCGGATTTCTGGCAGGTGACCGGCGATGCTCTCGACTTTGCCCTGGAGACACTGAACCTCAACGCAACCGGTCTTCGCGAGCGACTCATGGCGCTGTATTTGACGCTCGATGCGT
>JBEKJZ010000137.1:0-12645 GCA_050010955.1 Xanthobacteraceae bacterium
CCGCATGTCGTGCTCCACCAGCACCACGGTGACGCCATCCTTGACGATGGATCGGATGATGCCGTCGAGTTGCTCGGTCTCCACCGGATTGCAGCCGGCGGCGGGCTCATCGAGCAGCAACACTTTCGGTTCACTGGCGAGGGCGCGGGCAATTTCCAGACGTCTGAGGTCGCCGAAGGCGAGCGATCCGGCAGAGCGATCCACATGGCCGGCAAGGCCGACCCGGGCCAGCACCGATCGCGCCGCCTCGCGCGTTTGCCGGTTCTGCCGACCGACCGACGGCAAATGCAGCAGATCGGACAGGGTCCCCGTGCTCTCGTGGCGATGGCGGCCGACCATGACGTTTTCCAGCACGGTCATGCGTAGGAACAGCTGCAGGTTCTGAAAGGTACGCGACAGGCCGCGTCGCGCCAGCAGATGCGGCGCCAGCCCGGTGACATCCTCGCCGCCGAGCCGCACGCAGCCATCCTGCGGCGCATAGACGCCCGAGATCAGGTTGAGCAGCGTGGTCTTGCCCGCCCCATTGGGACCGATGATCGAGAAAACTAACCCGAACGGAACGCTGAGGCTGACGTCGCTCACGGCGCGCACGCCGCCGAAGGCGATCGACAGACGCTCGACCTCGAGAGCCGTCACGTTCGCATCCGCCCGAAGACAGCGGCGATTCCCTGGACAATGCCGTGCCGCAGGAAAATCATGAAGCCCATCACAACGATGCCGAGCACCATCTGCTCATAATCATGGAGCAGCGTCAGCATCTGCGGCAGCACGACCAGAAGAGCGGCGCCGACCAACGAGCCGACCACCGAACCCATGCCGCCGAGGACCACCATGGCCACAAGTTCGATCGACCGCAGGAAACCCGAAACGTCGGGCGTGACAAGCTCATTGAGCAGCGCGAGATACGAGCCGGCGACCGAGGCATAGATCGCGGAAATAACAAAGATCGCCAGCTTCTGCCGTGCGACATCGATGCCGAGCATCCGTGAGGCGACTTCGCTGTCATGGATCGCCTGCAACGCTCGGCCCATCGGGCTATCGACGAGATTCAAGGCCAGCGCCGTGCCGATGACAAACGTGACCCCGCCGATCCAATACCATGCTCGCGGCCCGTGCAGCGGAAACCCGAATAGCACGAGATGCGGTACCAACATGCCGTCGGGGCCGCCGGTCCAGGCGGCTTCGTTGGTCAGCACGATGGCGACCAGGAGCCCGAGTCCGAGAGTGGCTACCGCAAGATATTGGCCCTTGAGCTGAAGTATCGGCCGCCCGACAGTAAATGCGATCAGGCCCGACAGCGACGCGCCGCCAAGGATGCTGAGCCAGCACGGCAGGCCCAAATGGGTCGCCCCGATCGCAACGGCATAGGCCCCGATGCCGAGAAAGCCGGCGTGGCCCAGGCTGACCTGTCCGGCGAAGCCCATCAGAAGATTGAGGCCGAGACTCGCCAATGCGAAGATAAAGACGAGCGCCGCAATCCGGTAATAATAGGTCGATGGAAAGACCAGTGGCAGCAGCAGGAGAATAACCGCGATTGCTACGGCCGGCGCCAGACGATGATCGAGCAGTGCACGCATATGCTCACACCCGTTCGACCTGGGCTCGACCGAGCAGGCCCTGCGGCATCATGAACAGCACCGCGAGGATTACCAGGAATGCGACCGCATCCTTGTAATTCGAAGAGATGTAACCCGCGCTGAACGCTTCCAGCAAACCAAGCAGCAGCCCGCCGACCACGGCGCCGAAGGCGCTGCCCATGCCGCCGAGCATGGCGCCGGCAAATCCCTTGAGCGCCAGCAACGTTCCGACGTCATAACTGGTCAGTGTGATCGGCGTGACCAGGATTCCTGCAATAGCGCCGATCGCTGCCGATACGGCGAACGAGAAATCGACGATGCGCCGGGTGTTGATGCCGACGAGACGCGCCGCAAGCCGGTTGGCCGCCGTGGCGATGACCGCCTTGCCGAGCAGCGTGCGATCGATCACCGCCCACAGCAGCGTGACGATGACGGCCGCACCGGCAAGCACCACCAGGCTCTGCGGCAGGATGGCGGCGCCACCGAAATGGATCGGGTCGGCGCCGAACAGCGGCGGCAGACTATGAAAGCGCTTGTCGAAGACAATCTGCGCCGCGCCGCGTAGAAAAATCGAGGCGCCGATCGTGATCATGATCAGCGTAACCGGCCCCGCTCCGCGCGCCGGCTCGATAGCGAAGCGATGCAGCACAAGCCCGATGGCGACCGCGACGACCACTGCTACCAGCGCCGCGAATGGCAACGGCATTCCGGCGAGAGCCAGGAACACCGTCGACATCCCGCCCAGCATCACGAATTCGCCCTGGGCGAAGTTCACGACGCCGGAAGCGTTGTAAATAAGAGTGAAGCCAAGAGCGACAAGCGCGTAGACCGCCCCGACCGTTAGTCCCGAGAAGGCGAATTGCAGAAATTCAGCCATCGGATCAAGCCACCCCACGCCGTCGCTGTTGTCGTCGTTTCCCGGTCAGGCGAGCAGGCCACCGGCGCGCTCGCCGGCCTCTTCATGAGCCGGCGTCGGGCAGCAGGGTCCAATCTCCGTTCTTGATCTCGAGCATGCGGAAGGCCGATAGATTCAAGCCGAGGTGATCGGTCGGTGACATGTTAACGATGCCGCCGGTGCCGATGTAGCCCTTGGTTTTCTCGATCTCGTCGCGCACCTGCGCCTTGTCTGCGCTCTTTGCCCGCTGCATCGCCTGCGTCAGGATCATCAGGCCGTCATAGGCATGGCCGCCGAAGGTCGACACCGCTTGCCCGGTCTTTTGCTGATACTCGCGCGAATAGTTCACGACGACCGGCTTTTGCGGATCGCCATTGGGCAATTTCTCGGCGACGAGCAGCGCCGCCGCCGGCAGGCGGACGCCTTCCGCAGCGGCGCCCGCGAGATCGATGAACTGTTTCGAAGCAACGCCGTGACTCTGATAGAGCGGCACCGTGATACCGAGCTGGCGATAGTTGCGCGTCACGATCGCCGGACCTTGGCCGAAGCCGGTATTGACCACCGCCTGCACGCCCGCGCTGTTCTTGATATTGGTGAGCTGCGGCGTCATGTCGCTGTCGCGCGGGCCGTAGGTCTCCTCGTGGGCGATGGTGATGCCGTACTTCGGCGCCACCGCGACGCATTGGTCGCGCATCGACTTGCCGAACGCGTCAGTGCCCGAGATAATTGCGATCGTCGTCAGATTGCGATGCTTGAGATCGGCAAAGATCTTTTCGCAAGCCATCCTGTCGGTGTGAGGCGTCTTGAACACCCATTTCCGCACCGGCTCGATGATCTGCACGGCGCCGGCCAGCGAGATGAAGGGGATCTGCGCCTCTTCGAAAACGGGTATCATCGCCAGTGTGGCGCCGGTTGAGGTGCCGCCGACCATCGCCGCGATCTTGTCTTCCTCGACTAGGCGCGTTGCGAACGTGCGCGCATTGTTGGCGTCGCCACCGTCGTCGTAGATGACGAGCTCGAGCTTCTGGCCGTTGACCCCGCCCTTGGCGTTGATCGCATCAACGTACATTTCCAGCGTCTTCTTCTCCGGATCGCCGAGAAACGACGCCGCGCCGGTGACCGAAAGCACCGCGCCGATCTTGATTTGCGCGGACGCCGGATGGGAAGCGGCGAACAGGATCGACACACCGATGCCGATCGCCGCGACGATATGATTGCGGGCCATGTTGTTATCCTCCCAAGGTAAATTCAGTCGAAACTATCAGTGCCGCTAAATCCGAAATTGATCTAAAGCAAAACGCTTCGCGCCCCTTGAGACAAGGGGTCGGCGCTCCGCGACCCCGCGATGCTCGCGGAACAACGGTGCCGTCGAGGTCGGACCTGGAAAGCAAGGGCAACGGTGGGAACAGCTCTCGACCGCGATCGCAGCGGCCGAGGCACCGGCCGCCAATCCCGCGGGTGTCATTGATCTAGCGCAATGGAGCCGACCGGATTGCGTATATTGTACAAGAGAATATTGGACGTTCATCCATGACAAGAATTATCGAGACTTTACGCGAAGAACATCGCAACATCGAAGAATTGCTTCTCGTTCTGGAGCATGAGTTAAGTGTTTTCGACCGCAATGAGCGACCCGATTATGAGGTTATACAGGGGGTCATCCGTTATTTTGAGGACTATCCCGATTGCTGCCATCATCCGAAAGAGGACATGATCTTCGATAAACTGAAGCTGCGTGACTCCGTCGCGGCCGAAAGCGTCGGCGACCTCGAAGCCGAGCATCAGAATGAAGGCAAACGCTTGCGGCGGGTTGCTCAAGTGGTCAGGAGCATCCTGACTGATCATGATATCCTCCGGCAGACCTTCCACAACACGATCCGCGACTTCATCGACCTGGAACGCAAACACCTGGAAATGGAAGAACGAGACCTGTTTCCGATTGCCATCAAGACCTTGCGACCCGAAGACTGGGCGGACATCGAAGCGGTATGGAGCGAAAAGCAGGGCTCGCTGTTCAACGCGGCTATCGAGGAAAGATGTCAGTCGCTGCGTGAGCGCATTTTGCAGTGGGAGCGGGAAAACCAGGCGAATTGGAACGCGCAGCGCGCCGATGCCCACACGAACAATCAACATTAGAGCCGGTCGGCGGTAATTGTTTCATTCCGCGATGCGGCGCGCTTCCAGCCCAATGGAATCGTCAGTCGGCTTTGGCCGCGGGTATTACGGCGGTCGCCTCGAGCTCGATCTTGGCGGGATGGTCAAGCAGATCGGCGACGAAGATCATGCTCATGGCTGGATAATGCTTTCCCATCAAACGATGCCATATCCGCCCTAACTCGGCTCGCTCCGCAAGGTAGGCCGGCCGGTCGATGCAATAGGCCGTCATACGGCAAATATGGTCGGGCGTTCCGCCGGCCTCCGCCAGCACGGCGAGCACGTTTTTGAGCGCCTGCTCGAATTGCGGCACCAGGTGCTCGCTACAAAATTGCTGCTGTTCGTTCCAGCCGACTTGGCCGGCGATGAACACAATGCGGCCGGCAGCCACTGTGATTCCGTTGGCGTATCCGATGGGAGGCGCCCAACCCTGCGGCAGCAAAACCGACATGAAATGCTCTCCTCGACTTTATCGAACGTGGCGCCGCTTTGGCGCCACGGCCCTCAATGATATGCCGATCAATGAACGGGGGCGACGCTGGAAATTGAACCAAGGACCGACGAATGCCTCGATCGCGCCCGTGTTGCTCGACGCACGAGCCATTTAGTGTCGCATTTTCAATTGGTTAGTGCCACTCATCGGTGTAATCAAATCCTGTGGTCCAGTTACCGGGGTATTTCATTGACTTAAATCAAGGGGAAGCTGCGGAAATTTTGGGAAGGCACGTTTCACGTTGGTCTCGGTGTTTAAAAGAAAACTGTAAATGTACCCATGCCTTTGACGCCTCGACGCTGATCGATCGGACCTGGAGGCGCGCGACACGAGCGCCGCGTGAACGTGAGCCGCAATATGCAAGATGACCTCACACACATCCTCAACGAGATCGAGGATCCGGAACTCGGCATCGGCATCGTCGATATGGGCATGGTGTATCGCGCCGACTGGTGCGCAACGGGCATCGAAGTGGAATTCGCGACGACCTCGGCGGCGTGCCCCTTCGCTGATGCACTATTGCAGCGGATCAACGATATCCTGCGTCATCGCTTCCGTGAGGCGGCATCGATTCGCGTGCGGCGCGTCCTGCATCCGCCTTGGACGGTTGAACGGCTCAGCGACCAGGCCCGCGGGAAACTCGGTTGGTCCGAAACTGCGACCGAATCACCGGAGCACTTCTGCTCCGACGTTGCACCGGCTTCCCGGAAAAACTGAGCCGTTCTCGCCGCGCTTGGTAAAGAGTTCTCTCAAGCTGGACTAGTGTCCCGATTCCGAAGTTCGCATCATTATGCGGCACCCTCGTTTGCGAACTTCGGAATCGAAGGACACTAGCAACGTATTGATCTAGTGTGGCTTTGGTTCAGAAGTCCGCATGAGATTCCACACTTTTAATGCTTGCTTTAAGCGGCGGGGGTTTGGCTACGACGGTTTGGCAGACAAGGACAGACAAGGATGAATAGCGTAAAAGACAAGGTCGTCCTGGTGACCGGCGCGGCAGGTGCGATCGGATCGGCGGTCGTCGAGGCTGTGGCGCAGAGCGGCGGCATCGCGGTCACCAGTGATCTTCCCGGTCGCCGGGATGTCGATCATGCCCTCGACGTCACTTCGGAAGAGGACTGGAAGCGGACCATCGCCGCCATCGAGCGAGACGTCGGACGGCTCGATGGTCTCGTCAACGCCGCCGGCATCGTGGCGCTCGGCACCGTCGAGGATACCGACTTCGCGACCTGGCGCCGCGTCATGGCGATCAATCTCGACGGCACGTTTCTCGGCTGCAAGTACGCCATGCCGCTGTTGCGGCGGAGCGGCGGCTCGATCGTCAACATCTCATCGGTTTCAGGGCTGGTCGGAGGCCAAAACTTCGCCGCGTACAACGCCTCGAAGGGCGGCGTGCGGCTTCTGACCAAATCGGTCGCGCTGCACGGCGCCCGACAGAAACCCGCGGTGCGCTGCAATTCGGTGCACCCGGCCTTCATCGAAGGCCCGATGGCGGACAGTATGATCGCGCAATTCCGTGATCCGTCCCGCGCCCGCGAGCGGCTGGCCGCCTCGGTGCCGCTCGGCCGCTTCGGCACGCCCGCCGAGGTCGCGGCGATGTGCGTCTATCTGCTTTCGGATGAAGCTGCCTTTGTCACCGGCGCCGAGTTCGTGCTCGATGGCGGGTTAACGGCGCAGTAAGGCGCCATACTCTCCGCCGCATCCGGCTTAGGCCACGTCATTGCGTCGACCTTCGTTTCGGCGGCGCCGCTCGACGCGAGGCCGGATCAGCTCAGAAGCCGTATAGCGCCGCGGGATTGTCCACCAGGATACGGGTGCGCGTCGCCGCATCGGGAATCCATTCCGCGAGAAGGTCGAGAAGAACGCCGTCGTTCACCATCGGTCCCTCGATCGCAACATGCGGCCAGTCCGAGCCCCAAACCGCGCGCTCCGGCCGCGCCGCAACAAGTGCCCGCGCGAAGGGTATCGTGTCGCGGTAGGGGATGGGTTCCGACGAGATACGGTTGGCGCCCGAAATCTTGACCCAGCAATCGGCCTCTTGCAAAAGCTTGCACAGCTCCTGGAAACCCCGATCGTCGAGACCGCCTGCAGTCGGGATACAGCCCATGTGATCGATGACGAAGGGCACGGGCAGCCGCGCCAGCCGCGCGGAGATCGATGGCAGACGCCGTCCGTCGATCAGCAGCTGAAGATGCCAGCCGCGGCGCGCAATGCGTCTGGCCAGCGTCTCCATCGCTTCCAATCCAACACCACCGCCGAACAAATCGTTGCAGCGTAGGCCGCGGACCCCGGCGGCATCGAGGACGTCGAGTTCGTCTTCCGCAACGTCGGGCGTGACGACGGCGACGCCCCGCAGCCGCTGCGGATGGCGCCGCAACGTTTCGACAAGCAACCGATTGTCGGTACCATGCACGCTCACCTGCACCAGCACGCCGCGCTCGATCCCGAGCGCATTGTGCATGGCGAAATACGCCTGCTCGGGCGCCGGCGGCGGCGTATAGCTGCGCTCAGCCGTAAAGGGATAATGATTGGGCGAGCCGATGACATGAGCGTGGCAATCGCAGGCGCCGCGCGGCATGCGAAAGCGCGGCGCACGGGGAAGCGGATCCGGTCCCTGGCATGGCGGCCCCTGCAGACCGGCCGTGGAAGGCTTGGACATCGGAGCTTTCTTGTTGGCGCAGTGGATTGAACGGACGATGGCACTGCGTTGCCTTGCAGTTTGTTCTGCGCTTGATCCATGTCAAGAGACATTGCCGCGCCGGCGCTACAAGATGCTCGGGCAAAGTTGGCGGCATCGTCGCTGTCGGCCTAAAACAATTATCGCCATGCACTCTCGCCGGTACAAGACCTATGCCATAGACGGCGTCGTACCCGTCATTGATCCAACGGCCTTCGTGCATCCCGACGCAGTTCTGATCGGTGACGTCATTGTCGGAGCGGGATGTTATGTTGGCCCGTGTGCGTCATTACGCGGCGACTTTGGCCGGATCATTCTCGAGGATGGTTGCAACGTCCAGGATAATTGCACGCTGCATAGCATGCCGGGATTTGATCTGGTCATAGGTCGGGACGGCCACATCGGCCACGGCGCGATTATCCATAGCGCTCATATCGGCACCAACGCCATGGTGGGAATGAATGCCGTCGTCATGGACCATGCAACGGTCGGCGAATCCTCCATTGTCGCGGCGATGAGCTTCGTCAAGGCCGGCGCCAAGATTCCGCCAAAACACCTGGTCGCCGGTGTGCCGGCGCGAATTGTGCGGGAATTGACGGTTGATGACCTGGCAATGAAGATCGAGGGTACCCGTCAGTATCAACAATTGGCGCGGCGAAGTTTCGCAACATTGGTAGAAGTCGAGCCGCTGAGCGAATTTGATCCTGCACGAAAACGGCTGGAGGTGGATCGCCCACTGCCGATCCGGCAACGCCTCATGCAGAAGCGATAGCCCGCCTGCGACAGCGGGTCAGGACTGCGGCCGCCGTGCGATGATGTTGACGCACTTTAGCGTCATCACAACCTCCCCGGCCTGATTGAAAACTTCGACAAATGACGTGACCGCGCCGCGATCCGGCTTGGACTTTGACGGCGTCGCTTTGCGTACGGTCACGCGTACCGACAGCCGGTCGCCCGGCCGCACCGGCTTGACCCAGCGCAGCTCGTCGAGACCGGGGGAGCCAAGGCTCGCGATGTGGGTCAGATAGTGCTCAGCATAAAGCCGCATCTCAGCCCAGCGGTATGCCAGCCGCTAGCGATTAGGCTGCCGAACGGCGTCTGCTTGGCTGCCTCCGGGTCGGTGTGAAAACGCTGCGGATCGAACCGCCTGGCGAAGGCGATGATCTCGTCCGCCTCGACGGCGATGCTGCCGAAGGCATGAACGCAGCCTTCGACATAGTCCTCGAAGTAGCGATCGTCGATGGGGTGCGAAAAAGCCATGAGCGGTCTTCGGTCGGAATTTCCCCGATAACTCCGACTGCGTCAATTCTTTGAGCTTCGTTGAGAGCTCGGCTCGCGGGTGTCAGCTCGTCGCGGCTCCTGCGGCCTTCAGGCCGCTACTCGCGGCAATTCCCGGGTAGTCGCAGCGTGGCACGCACGCTTGACGGGTTGCACCAGCGTACCGAGCCCGAACAGCTGAGCCTCGAGATTGCTCGCTGCAACATGTTTTATCGAATCTGTCGCAGGCTTTCGAGCAACGCCGTCCGCTCGGCGCTCATGGCGCGCCAGCCATTCTCCTCGCAAGCGGACGAAATGCGGCGTTGCGGTAATCGCCGCTAAGGGGCCAATAGGCGACATCGAACTGCAGGGCGCAACACTTTGAGCGCCGCCGCTCGGAGCTCAATGTTTGTGATCGTGAGGTTTCAATTCCGCCTCATGCTCATGCGCATGCGACACGCCAAGTCGATGCAATTCGTCGTGGCTGTGGTCACCAGCATCATGGCTGTGCCCGTGGGTATGGCCATGTTCGTGAATGTGAGTGTAACTATGCGGGTGCGAATGTACGATATCACCATGTCGGTGCTCGTGGGTGTGTTCGTGCGTGTGCTCGTGCGAATGCAGATGCTCGTGCGCGTGCGTGTGAGCTTCCTCATGGACGTGATCGTGCTTTTTGCTCGTCATGTTTTCACTTCCGCGTTATCATTCGTCATTGAAGGCTACGAGTCGCTTGGAGAGCAGTCAAGCGGACCCGGTTTGGCCTGCGCGCCAAGCGGCAATCATCGGCACTTCAAGTCGATAATACCTGGCATCTGATTGCTCCAGTTCGCCTCGCGCAGTCGTCCGCTTCGAGCATCAGAACGAAGCAAAGCACCCGGAATAGCAGGCCCCTCGTGCATGACCTCACGCCAGTATTTCCCTGGCACCGCCCTGCATTCGCGGCGAACAAGCGGCAGCCATTCAACCGTCATCGGCGGCGCGCGCTCGCCTGGGCGAAAGGCGTGCGCGGTGCCGCGCCAGATACAACGGTGTACGGGCGATCGGTTCGTGGGTTATGAAGCGCCAGCGTGCCACGTGATAGCTCGGATCGAAGCCATAGAAGGCGAGCCTCATGCGTTCCAGCTCTTCGTGCCGATAAGCCTCGAGCGGTCGTTCGGCTTCGTCGCGCTCGCGCCTCGCTCGCTTCGCGGCGATAAGGCGATCGAAAGCCGGATCTGTGGCAAGCCGTTCGGCATGGTCGCGCACGGCCGCGCGAAAGCCGGGCCGCGCGTTTGGCAGTACCGCATCGACAAGGCCTTGTCGCCGTGCAGCCGCCGCTCCGATGGGCAGGCGCGATCCCATAATCGCTTCGACGCGTTCCGGCCCGACTCGACGCGGCAGCACGTAGGTCCAATATTCTGACCCGAAGATATTGCCCATGTTCTTGTAGTGCGGATTGAGAACGATGCCGTCGCGCATCAGCACTTGGTCCGCGGCGAGTGCAAGGAAAACTCCCCCAGCGCCCGAATTGCCCTCCAGCGCCGCAATAACCAATTTGTCGGACGTGTGTAGCACTGCGCACGCGAGATCATCGATTGCGTTGATGTTTGCCAAACTTTCGTCAGCGGGGCTTGCGGCAGCCTCAATCACGCCGAGATGCATGCCATTCGACCAAAATTCGCGCCCGCCGGCGAGGACGATCACTTTGGCAGAGCTCGCCGCCGCGTAGCGGTACGCCTCTAGTAGTCGGCGGCACTGGTTGACCGACATCGCGCCATTGAGGAACTCGAAGGAGAGCCAGCCGACGCCATTCGTCTCCCGGTAGGAAATTTCACGAAATGTTTTGGAATTCCCTTCGGTCCCGTCTTCGATCAGTCGCTCCGGTATGCCATCGAGACGGTCAGCCAATGCCAGCGTCGCCGGAATCTTGAACCGGCGAGTGCGGGGAACTGGGTCAGGCGTAATCGCAGTGATCCACACCGCGCCGTCGATGGTCGCGCGGCAAACAGCACCGTCGCGTCGAGCAATGACCTCTCCGGGCCGCCCCCGCAAAGTGCCCTCCGGCCAGGGATCGTGAAGCCGTGCGGAAAGCCCGAGGATGTAGTCAGGAATGCCTGGCTGGCCGGACGCGGCGCGGAGTTTGCGCACGACTGTTGCGGTTGCGTCGCGCGACCAGTCGATTGCCCGGTCCTTCACCCTAATGGCGGGACGCCAAGTGCCGCCACCGGGTGCCGCGTCCGAAAGAGGCTGGCCGCCGGTGACGCCGCGATTGATCTTGCCGATCGCCTCGATCACGCAGGCAAGTGCCGCCTCCGTGACTTCATCGCGATAGAGGCTTGATTTGGTGGCCTCGCGCGGTTCGAAATTGCGGTATGCCCAAATGTCGCCGCTATCAAACGCGGCGGTTGCCTCGATCAACGTCGTGCCCCAATTCGCGGCGCCCTCGAGGATCGCCCAATCGAGGGCCGCCGGGCCGCGGTCCCCGACTGGCCCGGGATGGACGATCAGGCACCGCACCGCTCGCCATACGGCCTCGGAAATTGCGCGGCGAAGGAACGGTGCAATCACCAGATCCGGCCGAAACAAACGCACCGCTTCGATTGCGCAAGCATCATTGATGTCGAGCTCGACAGAGATATCGTGACCGCGTTCGGCAAGCTCGACGTAGAGACGCTGGGTCAGAGCGTTGAAGCTGGTGGCGAACAACAGTATCCGCATCGCGACCTCAGCAGATGCGCGGCAATTGCTCACCGGCAAGCCAATCGACGATACGCTCCCCGCCGATTCTGGTCGCCATACGCAAAAAACGTGCAGGGTCTGGAATCACTTCGCCGATCACCATGGCATCGCGACCGAGCGGATGGCCGCGAAGCACGTCAAGCAAAGCTGTTGCGTCTTCGGCCGGCGCGATCGCGACGAGCTTGCCTTCGTTGGCGACATTAAGGGGATCGAGGCCGAGCAGCTCACACGCACCGAGGACTTCAGGCTTGATTGGAATGGCAGCTTCATCAAGCCGCATGCCGACGCCCGACTGGTGGCAAATCTCGTTGAGCGTTGCCGCGAGACCGCCCCGCGTCGGATCGCGTAATACGCGGATGCTCGGCACGGCGGCCACCATGTCGGCGACGATGGTGTTAAGAGCCGCGGAATCTGAAACGATGGTTGTCTCGAATTCGAGGCCGGTCCGGTGCGCCATGATAGCTACCCCATGGTCGCCCACGCTACCCGAAATCAGTATCGCATCACCGGGTCGCGCCCGATCGCCCGAAATCTCGATGCCGGGCGGTACAATGCCAATGCCGGCAGTGTTGATGAAGAGGCCGTCGGCCTTACCGCGCTCGACGACCTTGGTATCACCCGTTACGACCATGACGCCCGCAGAGCGCGCAGCCTCGCCCATCGAGCAGGCGATTCGCTGCAAATCCGCCAACGGAAAACCCTCTTCGATGATGAAACCGGCGGAGAGATAAAGGGCACTCGCGCCGCTCATCGCGACGTCGTTGACGGTGCCGTGGACGGCGAGCGATCCGATGTCGCCGCCCGGAAAGAACAGCGGCGAGACAACGAAGGAATCCGTCGACATCACCATGCGGCCGGCAGCAACCGCGAAGGC
>JBEKJZ010000138.1:0-6701 GCA_050010955.1 Xanthobacteraceae bacterium
TGTTCTTCTCGATCGAACTCTTCTTCGCCATCTAGGTCTCCTTGCGGTTCCGCGTCTGAGGCTTTGCCGCCTCACTGCCGGAACGGAAAATTGAATGCCGTCAACAAGGCGCGCGCCTCGTCATCGTTGCGCGCGGTGGTGCACACGGTGATGTCCATGCCCCAGATGTCGGCGGCCTTGTCGTAGTCGATCTCCGGGAAAACGATGTGTTCCTTGACGCCGAGCGTGTAATTGCCCCGGCCGTCGAAGCTCTTCGGGTTGAGACCGCGGAAATCGCGCACCCGCGGCAGCGCGATATTGATCAGCCGGTCGATGAACTCGTACATGCGCGCCTTGCGCAGCGTCACCTTGCAGCCGATGGCCTGGCCGGCCCGCACCTTGTAGGTGGCGATCGATTTCCGCGCCTTGGTGATCACCGCCTTTTGCCCGGCGATCAGCGCCAGATCGGCGGCCGCCGATTCCACTTTCTTGCGGTCGGCGACGCCCTCGCCGATGCCCATATTGATGACGATCTTGTCCAGCGTCGGAATCTGCTGGCGGTTCTTGTAGCCGAATTGCTCGGCGAGCTTGCCGCGGATCACCTGCTCGAACTCGACCTTCAGCCGCGCCGGCACGCGCGGCTCGGGCTCGCGCGGCGCCGCCGGCTTGTCCGCCTTGCCGCCCTTGCCGTCGGCCGCGGCCTTGCCGCCCTTCTCGGGCTTGGTCGCCTTGGCGCCCTTCTCGACCTTCTCGGCCTTGACGGCTTTGTCAGCCTGATCGGCAACGTCCGGCCGCCGCGGCTTTTCCGCCTTCTTGGCTTTCTTTTCGTCCGTATCAGCCATCGATCTCGACTCCCGAGCGCTTGGCGAGGCGCATTTTCTTGCGCGCGTCGCCTTTGCCGACGAACGTGAAACCGACGCGTGTCGGCTTGCCGTCCTTGGGATCGGTCAGCGCGATGTTCGACAAATGGATCGGCGCTTCCTTGGAAATGATGCCGCCCTCGGCCGTGGCGCTTTGGCGCTGGTGACGCTTGACGATATTGACGCCGCGCACAAGCGCGTAGCCGTCGTCGCGGCGCACCTCGATGACCTCGCCGGTGCGACCCTTGTCGCGTCCCGCGATCACGATCACCGAGTCGCCCTTTTTGATCTTCGCCGCCATTACAGCACCTCTGGCGCGAGCGAAATGATCTTCATGTGGTTCTTCGCTCTTAATTCGCGCGGCACCGGGCCGAAGATGCGGGTGCCGACCGGCTCCATCTGCGGGTTGATCAACACGGCCGCGTTGCGGTCGAAGCGGATGATCGAGCCGTCGGCGCGCTTGATATCCTTGGAAATCCGCACGATGACCGCCTTCATCACGTCGCCCTTCTTGACGCGGCCGCGGGGGATCGCCTCCTTGACCGAGACGACGATGACGTCGCCGATGGTGGCGTATTTCCGCTTCGAGCCGCCGAGCACCTTGATGCACATGACACGGCGCGCGCCGGAATTGTCCGCCACGTCGAGATTGGTTTGCATCTGGATCATGGGCTACCCCACTCGTTCCTTCCGGCTCGCCGCGCTTACGACGCCTTCTGCTTTTCGCCGCGCACCACCGCCCAGCGCTTAAGCTTGGAGATCGGCCGGTGCTCCTCGATCCAAACGGTGTCGCCGACCTTGAATTCGTTGTTCTCGTCGTGCGCGTAATACTTCTTGGAGCGGCGGATCGTTTTCTTGAATATGGGGTGCGTAAAGCGGCGCTCGACCCGCACCACCACCGTCTTGCTCTGTTTATCGCTCACCACGACACCTTGCAGGCTGCGCTTGGGCATCTGATCCTCTAACTCTTCGCGGCGCGCTTCTGCTGCGCAATCGTCTTCAGCCGCGCGATATCACGGTGCACTTCGCGCACGCGCGCGGTGTTCTCCAACTGGCCGGTGGCGCGCTGGAAGCGCAGGTTGAAGCTCTCTTTCTTGAGCTTCAGCACCTCGTCGTCGATCTGATCGACGGTCATCGCCCTGATATCGGCAGCTTTCATTACACGCCTACTCGCTGATGCGTTCGATAAAGCGGGTCTTGATCGGCAGCTTGGCGGCGGCCAGCGCCAGCGACTCTTTCGCCACCTGCACGGTCACCCCGTCGACCTCGAACAAAATGCGGCCCGGCTTGACCCGCGCCACCCAGAATTCCGGCGTGCCCTTGCCCGAGCCCATACGCACTTCGAGCGGCTTCTTCGACACCGGCACGTCCGGGAAGACGCGGATCCAGACGCGCCCGGAGCGCTTCATGTGCCGGGTCATGGCGCGGCGTGCCGCTTCGATCTGACGCGCGGTGATGCGGTCCGGCTCGAGCGCCTTGAGCCCGAACTGGCCGAACGCCAGCGTCACCGCGCTGGTGGCGGCGCCGTGGATGCGGCCTTTGTGCGCCTTGCGGAATTTCGTTCGCATCGGTTGCAGCATGACGGACGCCTCTATTCACCTTGCTCGTTTACGCCGCATCCCGACGCGGCCGGCCAGCCTCGCCTTCGGCCATCTTCTTGTCCTGCGCCATCGGGTCGTGCTCCATGATCTCGCCCTTGAAGATCCAGACCTTGACGCCGCAGGTACCGTAGGTGGTGAAAGCGGTGGCGACGCCGTAATCGACGTCGGCCCGCAGCGTGTGCAGCGGCACACGGCCCTCGCGATACCATTCCATGCGCGCGATCTCGGCGCCGCCGAGCCGCCCCGAGCAATTGATGCGGATGCCGCCGGCGCCGAGCCGCATCGCCGATTGCACCGCGCGCTTCATGGCGCGGCGGAAGGCGACGCGCCGCTCGAGCTGTTGCGCGATCGATTCGGCGACCAGCTGCGCATCGAGCTCCGGCTTGCGGATCTCGACAATGTTGATCACCACGTCGCTGTCGGTGAGCGCGGCGACTTTGCGGCGCAGTTTCTCGATGTCGGCGCCCTTCTTGCCGATGACGACGCCCGGCCGCGCCGAGTGGATGGTAACCCGGCACTTCTTGTGCGGCCGCTCGATCACGATCTTGGACACCGCCGCCTGCTTGAGCTCCTTCATCAGCGCTGCCCGGATCTTCATGTCCTCGTGCAGCAGCGAGCCGTAGCTCGACTTGCCGGCGTACCAGCGCGAGTCCCAGGTGCGATTGATGCCCAGGCGAAGCCCGATCGGATTGACCTTTTGACCCATATTCTTCTCCTGAGCCCTCTGTCCCGAGCGCTCTACTGAGCCTGCGCCTCGACCTCACGCACCACGATGGTGAGGTTCGAGAACGGTTTGGCAATCCGCCCGACGCGGCCGCGCGCCCGCGGCTCCTGTCGCCGCATCACCAGCGCCTTGCCAACATGCGCCTCGATGACGACAAGGTCGTCGACATCGAGATCGTGATTGTTCTCGGCATTGGCGATCGCCGATTCCAGACACTTACGCACGTCGCGGGCGATACGCTTGCGCGAGAATTCGAGATCGGCCAGCGCCGCCGCTACCTTCTTGCCGCGAATGAGCTGCGCCAGAAGATTGAGCTTCTGCGGGCTTACCCGCAGCATGCGGGCGACGGCCTTCGCCTCGTTGTCGGAGAGCGAGCGTTCGCGCGATGTCTTGCTCATGCCAACTCTCCTCCCCGCCTCACGATGCGCCGCCGGTCGGTGCCGCCGGCGCTGCCGGCGCCGCGGCTGCCGCGCCCGGCGCGCCGGTCGTGCGCTTGGCTTTGCGGTCCGACGAATGACCGTAGAACGACCGCGTCGGCGCGAATTCGCCGAACTTGTGGCCAACCATTTCCTCGGTGATGGTCACCGGGATGTGCTTCTGTCCGTTGTAGACGCCGAAGGTGAGCCCGACGAACTGCGGCAGGATCGTCGACCGCCGCGACCAGATACGGATCATCTCGTGGCGTCCGGACGAGCGCGCGGCATCCGCCTTTTTCAGCAGATAGCCGTCGACAAACGGACCCTTCCAGACCGAACGCGTCATGATTGCTCCTAACGCCCCTACTTTTTCTTCTTCCGCGCGTGGCGGCTCAGCATGATGAACTTGGCGGTGCTCTTGTTCTTGCGAGTCTTCTTGCCCCGGGTCGGCTTGCCCCACGGCGTCACCGGGTGACGGCCGCCGCGGGTGCGGCCGCCCAGCGGATGGTCGACCGGATTCATTGTCTCGCCGCGGACATGGCCGCGCCGTCCCATCCAGCGCGTGCGCCCAGCCTTGCCGATCGAGACGTTCATATTGTCGGGGTTCGACACCGCGCCGACGGTGGCAATGCAGCGGCCGTGCACCAGCCGCTGCTCGCCGGAATTGAGCCGTACGATGACGTAGGCGCCGTCGCGGCCGACGAGCTGCGCATAGGTGCCGGCCGAGCGCGCGATCTGGCCGCCCTTGCCGATCTTGAGCTCGATATTGTGCACGATGGTGCCGACCGGAATATTGGCGATCGGCATGGCGTTGCCGGGCTTGACGTCGACATACTCTCCGGCGACCACGGTATCGCCGACCGCAAGCCGCTGCGGCGCCAGAATATAAGCGAGCTCACCGTCCTCGTATTTGATCAGCGCGATGAAGCCGGTGCGGTTCGGATCGTATTCGAGGCGCTCGACCTTGGCCGGCATGTCGAACTTGCGGCGCTTGAAGTCGATCCTGCGGTAGGCGCGCTTGTGGCCGCCGCCGCGGTAGCGAATGGTGATCGATCCGCCGTTGTTGCGGCCGCCGCTCGAGCTCTTGCCTTCGCTGAGCGCCTTCACCGGCGCGCCGGAATAAAGCGCCGAGCGATCGACCAGCACCAGCTGCCGCTGACCAGGCGTGACCGGATTATAGTTCTTCAGTGCCATCCGCCGCTCCTAAAGCCCCGTGGTCACGTCGATCTTCTGACCCTCTTCGAGGGTCACCACGGCGCGCTTGCTGGTCGACTGCAGACCGAAGCGGCCGCGAAACGCCTTCCACTTGCCGCGCCGGCGCAGCGTATTGACGCTTTTGACTTTCACGTCGAACAGCCTCTCGACCGCCTCCTTGATCTGCGGCTTGGTCGCGCTGAGCGCGACCTTAAAGATGACCTTGTTGTGCTCGGATGCGCCGGTCGCCTTCTCGGTGATGACCGGCGCGATGATCACGTCGTAATGGCGCGGATCGTTGGTGCTCATTTGAAGCGCGCCTCCAGCGCATCGACGGCGGCGCGCGTCAGCACCAGCTTTTGCCGGCGCAGGATATCGTAGACATTGATGCCCCGGACCGGCAGCACGTCGATATTCGGGATGTTGCGGGCGGCGGTGCGCACGCTCGGCGCAATTTCGGCGCCGTCGATGATCAGCGCGTTGGCGAGACCAAGCTTCTCGAACTGGCTGCGCAACGCCTTGGTCTTGGCCTCCGTCAGGCTCAGCGCCTCGATGACGATGATGCCGTCATCCTTGGCCTTGGCCGAGAGCGCGTGCTTGAGCGCCAGCGCCCGGACCTTCTTCGGCAGAGCGATGGCGTGGCTGCGCGGCTGAGGGCCGAATGAGCGGCCGCCGCCGCGGAACAGATTGACGCGGGCGGAGCCGTGGCGGGCGGAGCCGGTGCCCTTCTGCCGGTACATTTTCTTGCCGGTGCGATTAATGTCGGCGCGATTTTTCACCGCATGGGTGCCACGCTGGCGCTTGGCCAGTTGCCACACCACACAGCGCTGAATGATGTCGGCGCGCGGTTCGAGCCCGAAAATGGCGTCGGAGACCGTGACCGAGCCGGCCTTCTTGCCGTCGAGAGTGGTGACGTTGAGTTCCATGTCACGCGCCCTTCTGCGGCTCGGCCGACGCCGCATTCTCGGCTTCCGGCTGCGCCGCCAGCTCCGCCGTTGCGGCCGGCACGGCCGCCGCGGCGTCGGACAGCTTGAATTTGCCGGGCTTCGGCACGCCGTCTGGCAGCTTCTTCTTCACCGCATCGCGCACCGTGATCCAGCCGCCCTTGACGCCGGGTACCGCGCCCTCGACCAGAATGAGCCCGCGCTCGACGTCGGTCTGCATCACTTTGAGATTGAGCGTGGTCACGCGATCGACGCCCATGTGGCCCGACATTTTTTTGTTCTTGAAAGTCTTGCCCGGATCCTGACGGCCGCCGGTCGAGCCGATCGAGCGATGCGAGATGGACACGCCATGGCTCGCCCGCAGGCCGCCGAAGTTCCAGCGTTTCATACCGCCGGCCCAGCCCTTGCCAGTCGAGATCCCGGTGACATCGACATATTGGCCGACGACGAAGTGGTCGGCCGTGATCTCGGCGCCCACTGGGATTAGCGCGTCGTCGTCGACGCGGAATTCGGCGAGCTTGCGCTTAGGTTCGACCTTGGCCACCGCGAAATGGCCGCGATCGGCTCTGGTCGTGCGTTGCACTTTGCGCTGCCCGGCGCCGAGCTGCAGCGCCACGTACCCGTTCTTTTCTTTGGTGCGATGACCCACCACCTGGCAATTGGCCAGCCGCAACACCGTCACCGGCACATGCTCGCCGGCCTCGGTGAAGAGGCGGGTCATCCCGACTTTCTGTGCGAGCACCCCGGAACGCATTGCCAAATCCCCTTCGCGCCTAGAGCTTGATCTCGACGTCGACGCCGGCGGCGAGATCGAGCTTCATCAACGCATCCACCGTCTGCGGCGTCGGATCGACGATGTCGAGCAGGCGCTTGTGCGTGCGCATTTCGAACTGCTCGCGGCTCTTCTTGTCGATATGCGGCGAGCGGTTGACCGTGAACTTCTCGATCTTGGTCGGCAGCGGGATCGGTCCCCGTACCTGCGC
>JBEKJZ010000139.1:0-12783 GCA_050010955.1 Xanthobacteraceae bacterium
TCCTATCATCCGACGTTGGAAGCGCTCCTCCTCGATGTCATCTCCCTCGATTACCACGATACGCTGTGCGTGGGCGCCGGAAAGCAGGCACTCGATTACAAGCACGCGATGATGGAGAAACATAAGGGCGCCTACATCCTGGTGACCGAGGGCGGCACACCAATGAAGGATGGCGGCATCTACTGCAAGGTCGGCGGCAAACCCCAAGCCGAACTGATCCGGGAAGCCGCGGAGGGCGCGGCCGCCGTTATCGCCATCGGATCGTGCGCGTCGTGGGGGGGAATCCAATCGGCCGATCCAAATCCGACCGGCGCGGTCGGCACGCAGACCGTCATTCCCAGCAAACTGGTGATCAATATTCCCGGCTGCCCGGCCAGCCCCTACAACTTTCTGTCGACAGTCCTGTACGTGTTGACCTTCAAGCGACCGCCCGAACTCGATAGAGAGAACCGGCCGAGATTCGCCTACGGCCGCTTGATCCACGAGAACTGCGAGCGGCGGCCGCACTTTGACGCCGGGCGCTTCGCGCTCGAATTCGGCGACGAAGGACATCGCCAGGGCTTCTGCCTTTACAAGATCGGCTGCAAGGGTCCCGAGACCTACGCGAACTGCCCGGCGCTCGGATTCGGCGACGTCGGTTTCGGCTCGTGGCCGGTGGGAACCGGGCATCCATGCTTCGGCTGCACGGAGAAGGACACCGGATTCCGCAAGCCGTTGCATGCGCTAGCCACCGTTAAGACTTTGACTCCGCCTACTGCGTTCCCGCAAGTCAACGCACCCGAGGGCGCCGGTCCGACCGCCGGTGCGGCTGCAGTGCTCGGAGCCGTGGCCGGTCTCGCGGTCGGCGCCGGCGCCGTGCTGCTTAAGCAGATGGGCAATGGCAAGAAAAACGCCAGTGACGCATCGAAAGAGCAGGGCTAGCCATGACTGAGCTCAGCCGCCGTCAGTTGCTGACCAATGGCTGTGTGGGGGTAGCGGCCGCCGCGGCGCCAACCGAGGCGTTGGCCATCGCCCGGCCACCCAAAGAGATATCGCCGGATGCGATCGGCATGCTGTACGACTCAGCGCTTTGTATCGGCTGCAAAGCGTGCGTTGCGGCGTGCAAGGCCGCCAACGAAATGCCGGCCGAAATCCCGCCGGATCTCAGCAATTGGAATGAACATACTTGGGATTCGGCCGAGGACCTGTCCGGCCGAACGCTGAACGTGATCAAAGTCTATCGCAACGGCACGGCGGAGAAGAAAGATCGCGAGATTGACGGCTTTGCCTTTGTCAAACGGCATTGTCTGCATTGCGTCGATCCGTCTTGCGTCTCGGTCTGCCCGGTCGGCGCAATGCGAAAGGATCCGGTAACCGGCGTCGTCAGCCACGATCCCGACGCCTGTATCGGCTGCCGGTATTGCGTCTATGCGTGTCCGTTTGGCGTGCCGCAGTACGATTTCAACAATCCGTTCGGCAAGATTGCAAAGTGTCAGTTCTGCCGTCATCTGCTGAAGGACGGCAAGGTACCCGCGTGCTGCGATGTCTGCCCGACCGGCGCCTCACTGTTCGGCAACGTCAAGGATCTCGAACAGGAAACGGCGCGTCGTCTGTCGGCAACGCCCGGCAGCTCCTACCAATTTCCGCGCGGCCGGCTCGGCGACAATCGTCCGCCCAATCCGGCGACGATTCCCAACTACGTCAAAGCTATCTACGGCGAACACGAAGGCGGCGGCACCCAGGTCCGCTACATCGCCGGCGTTCCGTTCCCGCGACTAGGACTGCCGACCGTCCCATCGCAGGCCCCTGCCGCGCTCTCCGAAGGCGTGCAGCACACGATCTATCAGTGGCTGATCGCGCCGATCATCGCTTTTGCCGGCCTTGCCGTGCTGGTGCGACGCCGCGTCAACCACGCCGAAGGTGACGCCGGACCAAAAACCAAGGGGGACCGACCGTGAGCGCTGCCGCACCCCTGCGAAGAAGCCTGGTGACGCCAACAACATTGGTGCTCGCCGCCCTCGTCATTGTCGGCTTCTACTTCCTCGCCCTGCGCTTGATCTACGGGCTGGGCGCGGTCACCAATCTCAACTCCGGCTATCCCTGGGGAATCTGGGTCGATGTCGACATCTTCATCGGCACTGCGCTGGGCTGCGGCGGATTCTCCATGGCGATCCTGATCTACGCCTTCAATGGCACCGCCTACCATCCGTTGATACGTCCGGCGTTGCTCGGCGGACTGTTCGGCTACACGCTCGGCGGTCTCGCTGCCTTCACTGATCTCGGCCGCTGGTGGCAGGCCTATAACGTCCTGCTGCCGTGGCATTGGCAGCCGAATTCGATCATGTTCGAAGTCGCACTGTGTTTGCTCGCCTACACAGTGGTGTTGTGGATCGAGTTCCTTCCTATCCTCCTTGAACGCTTCAAATGGCTGGCTTTGAAGCGTTTCCTCGAGCGCTGGATGTTCGTGTTCGTCGCACTCGGCATTCTATTGCCGCTGATGCACCAGTCCTCGTTCGGCAGCGTGCTGCTGTCGATGGGACCCAAGTTGTCGCCGCTGTGGTTCACGGTCTGGCTTCCGTTGCTGTTCGTCGTCAGCGCGATCCTGATGGGCTACGCGGTGGTGATGTTCGAAGCCACCGTGGTGACCCATGCATTCGATTTACCCTCCGAGCACGCGCTGATATCCAAGCTGTCGAAGGTCGTGGGTTGGGTGAGCCTCGTTTGGCTGGCAATCCGCTGGGCGGACCTGCTTAATCGCGGCGTCATCAATCTCGCCTTCGCCGGTGATGTCAAAGCCTCGATGTTCTGGATCGAGAACGCGCTGTTTCTTGCCGCCGTCCTCATTTTCCTGACGCCGGCCGGCCGCGCCAGGCAGCGCGCCTCGTTCTTGGGCGCTGTCGCCTTGTTGGGCGGCGCCATTCTCTACCGCCTCGATGCGCTCATGATCGGCGACACCCCGGTTGGAAACTGGAGTTACTTTCCGTCCGTTCCCGAGCTGATGGTCACGATCGGCATCATCGCGCTCGAGATCCTGCTCTATCTCGTCTTCATCAAGTTGTTCCCGGTGTTGGAAGGCGTCAGCCGTTCCGATACGGCATCCGCCTAATAGGAGAGCCCCGTGACCCGCATCACGATCGATCCCATCACCCGCATCGAGGGGCATCTGCGCATCGACTGCGAAGTCGATGGCGGCAAGGTGACCAAGGCTTGGTCCTCCGGAACGATGTGGCGGGGCATTGAGCTCATCCTCAAGGACCGCGACCCGCGCGACGCCTGGATCTTCACGCAGCGGATTTGCGGCGTGTGCACGACCGTGCACGCCATCGCTTCGGTTCGCGCCGTCGAGAATGCGCTCAATCTTGAAGTGCCGCTCAACGCCCAGTACATCCGCAACATGATCGTCGCGGCGCACGGCGTGCACGATCACATCGTGCATTTCTATCATCTTGCTGCGCTCGACTGGGTCGATATCGTCTCCGCGCTCAAGGGCGATCCGGCCGGCGCCGCCAAGCTCGGCGCGACCCTGTCCGACTATAAGGCCAACAGCATCCCGAACATTCGGTCGGTGCGCGACAAACTGCAAACCTTCGTCGACAGCGGCAATCTCGGCGTTTTCGCATCCGGCTATTGGGGACATCCGGCGATGAAGCTGCCGCCGGACGTCAATTTGCTGGCGGCGACGCATTATATTCAAGCGCTCGAAGTGCAGCGTACCGCCAACAAGATCGTCGCCGTTCTCGGATCCAAGACGCCGCACATCCAGAATCTCGCAGTCGGCGGAGTGTCAAACGCAATCAATCCCGACAGCCAGTCGACGCTGACATTGGAACGACTTTATACGATCAAAGCGTTGATCGACGAGCTCGGCGACTTCGTGCACAATGCGATGATGAATGACGTTGCCGCGGTCGGCGCGCTGTACGCCGACTGGACGCAATACGGCGCGGGCGTCACCAATTATCTGTCGGTCCCGGACCTGCCGCTCGACACCAAGGGAACGACATTCGAGCTGCCCGGCGGCTATATCCCAGCAGGCGATCTGTCAAAGTTCCAGGCGATCACCAACTATCAGGATGCTTTCTTCCGTGACGGCGTCAAGGAAGCGGTCAAACACTCTTGGTACGAGTATTCCGGGGCCGCCGCCGCGCTGCATCCGTACGAGGGTCAGACCAATCCAAAATATGACGACTTCCACGACGACGGAAAATACTCCTGGATCAAAGCGCCGACATTCCAGGACAAGCGGGCGCAGGTTGGGCCGCTCGCCAACGTGCTCGGCATGTATGCCGCCGGCCACGAGCCGACGAAGCGCCACCTGACCAAGGTGGTCGAGGTCGCCAGCAAGGTCGCCGGCGCGCAGATCCCGTTGAGCGCGTTGCACTCGACAATCGGGCGCATCGCCGCGCGCGCCGTGCGCTGTGCCGTGCTGCACGAAGCGCTGCAAAATCAATGGCAGCTGTTGGTGGATAATATCGCAAAAGGCGATTTCCGCACGTTCAATCGGCCGGTCTTCCCTAAGGGCGAAGTGCGCGGCTGTGGCTATCACGAGGCGCCGCGCGGCGTGCTCTCGCATTGGATCGTCATCAAGGACGGCAAGATCGACAATTACCAGGCGGTCGTTCCCTCGACTTGGAATGCCAGCCCGCGTGACCAGAACGACGAGCCCGGGCCCTACGAAGCTGCGCTGATCGATACTCCGATTGCCGATGCCAACCTGCCGCTCGAGGTACTGCGCACCGTGCACTCATTCGACCCGTGCATCGCCTGCGCGGTCCACATGGTCGACGCAGAAAAGCGGCCGATCGTTCAAGTCAAGGCGATGTGAGGGGCATGTGAGCATCCTTGTTCTCGGCCTCGGCAACATCCTGCTGTCGGATGAGGGCGTCGGCGTACGAATCGTAGAAGCGCTCGAAGCGTCCCATGAGTTGCCCGGCGACGTCGAGGTGCTCGACGCGATTGCCTGATCGTGGCCGATGCCGTGAATGCTGATGGACCGGCGGGCCGCGTGATCCGGCTCGAAAACGAAAATATCAAGATGCTCTTCGAAACCCGGTTCTCACCGCACCAATTGGGGCTGTCGGACCTACTTGCCGCACTGCGGCTGATCGACAAGGCACCCCACCGCGTTGTTGTTATTGGCGTCGTACCGCAAAATCTCAGCCTAGGCCTAGATCTGTCTCCAGCGGTGGCCAGCGGGCGCGATGCAGCGGTTGCCATGATTGTCGATGAGCTCAGCCGACTCGGCCCGGCGCCGACGGCGCGTCTGCATTAGGTCACCATTCAATGTGCATCGCTGTCCCAGCCGAAGTGGTTTCGATCGACGGGTCAATGGCGATGGTCGACGTGTACGGCGATCGATTCGCCGTCAGCCTCATGATGCTATCTGAAACGGTGCAGCTGGGGGATTTCATCGCCGTGCAGGCGCGGCGCTACGCAGTAGCTAAGATCGCGCGCGCGGACGCGCAAGCAGCGAGGCGTCTCTTCGAAGACCTCTTCCCCGAGCTCGCTGCCCGGGCCCAGACCATGCACGTCGCTTAACGCCCCGCTCGCCATGAACTCCCCCGGCGACCTTAACGACCACCCCCGCATATCGGCATTGATCGAGCACCTTCGCGTTGTCGACGCCGGCATGCGCGACCTGCCGATCTACAATCATACAGTGGCCATCGAGAGTATCGGCTTCCGCCTCTTCAACGATGTCGAATTGCTGGGTGTCGTCCTGACGCCCTGGTTTATGAACTTGATGATCTTGCCGATAACGCCCGTGGCGATGAATATGGCTGAAATTGGCAAGACCGTCTCCGTTGAGCTCCCCATCGGCCCGCGGAAATTCGTGGTCGGCGGCGACGAAGCAGTCGGGCTTTATAAGGCCCATTCGCTGCATTCGCCGGTGCTGAGCTTTACGCTTCCCGGTCAAGCTCGCGCCGAGGCGCAACGGCAGCTGGCACTGCTGATGACGTCGGCGACGGCGGAGCCAGCTGCAACAGACGCTCCGGACGCGGGCGGCCTCGATCGCCGCGCTCTGTTATTCCGTCGCCGAATCACCTGAATTCCCTTGCATTAGCCCAGACACGCGCCCGACGTTCACACGACTTATTCGCGCGGTTCCTGATTGCCCGGGGCCTGGCGGGCGCCAAACTCAACTCCTGGCTGAACGTTGACCTGGATCAATATCCCTGGGCGTTTTTCTTTGATAATCCGCGGACCGTGAAGACGAAAAGGAGCGGAGTGGGGCGCCACGTCGTTTCGCTCATGGAGGAAATACGGTGGCAAGGCGGCCTTTCCCATTGCTCGAACAACAGATTCGCCTTGATGCCGTCTTCTCCAACGGACGTCTGATCGCCAAGCGCCTGGTTGCTACTCGCGCGCACGCTGTGGCCGACATTCTTATCGGTCGTCCCGTGGACGGCATCCCGCAAATCCTGTCGCAGCTTTTCCCGCTGTGCGGCACTGCGCACGCCGCTGCCGGCCTTGCGGCGATCGAAGCGGCCTTGGAAATTGAGGTTTCGCCAGCCCAACGTGCGTTCCGGGATCTGATGCTGCTCGCCGAGCACGGCGCCGCATTGGCTTGGCGGATGTTGATGGACTGGCCGCCGCTCCTCGGCGAACCACCCAACACGCGGGCCTGCGCGGACGTCCGTCGTCCAGTTGCTGTCATAAACGCCTTCGTCGGACGCGATCGATGGGCACGGGTCGGCGGAGTGAAGCTGCGCCCGAACCACGACAATCTCGGCAGAGCCGTGTCCGAACTCGCCCGGATGGTCGTCGAACTGTTTCCCGAAGCGGCCTCGGCGTCGTCCTGGAGCAAGCTGAAATACGCGATGCAAAGCGGCGCCAGCGTGCCAGCACGTTTGATTAACACCACCCGTGTCGGCGCGCTGGCGGACTATGGCCGTCATGATCGGCCGCTGTTGCATTCGAGGGGTGCAGACTGGTTTTCGGAACGGCTTGCGGCGGAACCCCGCTTCTGCGAAGCACCGACGCTCGACGGAACGCCGACCGAGGTCGGCCCGCTCGCAGCACAGCGACATCCGCTGGTCGCTGACGCCCTCGCGCACTGGGATTCGACGCTCGCGACACGGCTCCTCGCCGCCGCTCTCGATGCTCGTGTGGTGGCAGAGCGCCTCATTCACGCACTCGACGCGCTCACTGATGATGATCCGGTCGAGGTCGAATTGACGCGATCGGGACGCGGCGCCGGCGTCGTCGAGACCGCGCGCGGTCCGCTCGCCTATTTGGTTGATACCGCTGACGGTCGTGTTCGGATGCTGCGGAGCGTCGCGCCGACCGAATGGAATTTTCATCCGGATGGGCCTTTCCGAGCCGCGTTGGACGACGCACCCATAGTGCCGGATCCGATGCTCGCTGCCCGGTTGCTCGCGGCCAGTTTTGACCCGTGCGTCCCCTTCAGTATTGAGCTGCTGGACGATTATCGACCGCCGGCGCATGCAGCGAGCATTCATCATGCATGAAGTGTCGCTCGCCACGGCGCTACTCGATCTAGTTCACGAGCAGGCTGCCGCGGCAGGTGCAAGCCGCGTCACGCGGCTCGTGCTCGAGATCGGGGCGCTCTCCCATGTCGACCCTTATGCACTGCGGTTCGCCGTCGACGCGGCGGCGCTGGGCGGCCCGGCCGAGGGGGCGACGCTGGAGATTCTGGAACCCGAGGGTACCGCCTATTGCCTCGATTGCGAGAGCTCGGTGGCGGTCTCCACGCGTGGCGCATTATGCCCCAGCTGCGGCGGCGCCAAGCTTCTGATTCAGGGCGGTGATGAGATGCGGCTCAAAGAGATGGAGGTCGTGTGATGTGCGGCACCTGCGGCTGCGGCCAGGGCGAAAAGCGGGTCGAGGATTTGCATCATGGTGAACCGCACCGCCATCCTCACCCCATGGACGAGCTCCACGCAAATAGCGTCGATCGCGATCATGACCATTCGCATAAGCATGCTGCCGCTCACGATCACCGTCATGAGCCGGCCGATACACACGTGCATGCCGAGAGCGACCACAGCCACGATCATGAACACGTGCATTGGCACGAGCACAACCACACCCATCCGGACGGCATCACCCACGCGCATCCGCACAGCCACGAACATCGGCATGCCCATGAACATGAACACGGAAACAGAAACGTAAACGGGCCGTCCGGCGCGGATGCAACACGACGCGTATTGAGCGTCGAGAAGGATCTGCTCGCCCACAACGACGCCATCGCGGCGCAGAACCGGCGCGACTTCCAGGCTGCCAAGACTCTGACGCTCAACTTGGTTTCAAGTCCCGGTTCGGGGAAAACCACGCTGCTCGTGGAGACCCTGAAGCGGATTGGCGGGGGGTTCGACGCCAAATATCCGATCGCCGTGATTGAGGGCGATCAGGAAACCACGGCGGACGCCGACCGCATCCGAGCGACAGGAGCGCCGGCGATCCAGATTAATACTGGCAAGGGCTGCCACCTGGATGCAGACCTGGTGCGCACCGCTATGGGCCGGCTTGGAATGCCGGCGAACGGCATCCTGTTCATCGAAAACGTCGGCAACCTAGTCTGCCCCGCCGGTTTCGACCTCGGCGAGGCCCAAAAGGTCGTGATCGTCTCGGTGACTGAGGGCGAGGACAAGCCACTCAAATATTCCGGCATGTTCGCGGCCTCCGCATTGCTGGTTGTGACTAAAATTGATCTCGTGCCGCATCTCGATATCGACATCGATCGGCTTATCCACAACGCACGGCGGATCAATCCGACGATCGGCGTCCTGAAACTCTCAGCAAAGACCGGCGAAGGCATGGATCGCTGGATGCACTGGCTGGAAACCGCGCGGGCGTTTCGCCTTGCCACCGATTAGGATCGAGCGGGAGCTTTCGCATGGATGAGTGCGCCAACTTCGCCGCCGATCAGGACGTCCATGTTGTTGGGGCGCGTCGTCTGCGTCTGCGTATCCGCGGCCTGGTGCAGGGCGTTGGCTTCCGCCCGCATGTTTGGCGGCTCGCCAAGCGCGATAATCTCACCGGGTTTGCCTTAAACGATCAGAATGGCGTGCTTATGGAGGTGCAGGGCAACGTCGAAGCTTTCATCGGCGATCTCGTCGCGCAGGCGCCGCCGCTGGCCCGCATTGACGACATCGAGTCCGAGGCGCGACCGCTTCTTGCGGGCGAAAGCGATTTCGTCATTCGCGACAGCAAGCAGAACGGTCCGGCACGGACCGCGATCACACCTGACGTGGCGATCTGCGACGCCTGCCTCGCCGAAATGTTCGATCCCTCCAACCGCCGCTATCTTTATCCGTTCATCACCTGCACGCACTGTGGACCCCGTTTCACGATAACCCGCCGGTTGCCGTACGACCGAGCTACGACGGCGCTTGCGGAATTTCCGTTATGCGATGCCTGCGCCGCCGAATACGGCGATCCTGCCGACCGGCGTTTTCATGCAGAAACCACCGGCTGCCCTCGCTGCGGCCCTCGACTTGACACGCCCCTCGAAGCGATCGGCGCCCGCGTCCGCGCCGGCGAGATCGTGGCATTAAAGGGGCTCGGTGGTTTCCATCTCGTCTGCGACGCCCGCGATGAAGCCTGCGTCGAGCGGCTGCGTGCCCGAAAGCAACGTGATGGCAAGCCGTTCGCCGTTATGGTGGCAAATGTCGCTACGGCTGGCCGTTTTGCGACTATCGACGGCCTGTCGGCGCGACTGCTTGCGCACCGCGAACGGCCAATCGTGATCGTGCCGGCGCGCGCCGAGGTGCGTCTCGCGCACGGCGTCTGCAAAGGCTTGCCGACCGTTGGTCTCTTTCTACCCTATACGCCGCTGCATTGGCTGGTGATCTGGGAGCTGCTCGGCCGCCCGAGCGGACTCGATTGGATGTGTGAAGGCACCGACCTGGCGCTGGTTGCGACTTCGGCCAATCTTTCCGGCGAACCGATCGTCATCGATGGAGCCGATGCGCGTCGCCGGCTCGGTGGCGTTGCCGATGCGGTTGTCGACCACAATCGGACGATCATGACCCGCACCGACGACAGCGTAGTGCGCGTCGTAGCGGGAGCACCTGCCTTCGTACGGCGCGCTCGCGGCTTCACGCCGACGCCGATCAAGCTGGCGCGCAAGCTTCCCAGCGTTGTTGCGCTCGGCGCTCAACTGAAGGCCACGATCACGATCACGCGTGACGATGAAGCGTTCGTCTCGCAGCATATCGGGGATCTCGACACGCCCACTGCGATCACGTTTCTCGAGGAAACGCTCCGGCATATGCTGTCGATCCTCGAGGTCGAGCCTGTTGCGATTGCATGCGACTTGCATCCCGATTTTCCGACCTCGCGACTTGCCAATGGGCTCGGCCCGCCGGTTATTCCGGTGCAGCACCATCACGCCCATGTCGGTGCGCTGGCGGCTGAGCATCACATCGAGGGGCCGCTGCTCGGCCTTTCGCTCGACGGCTTCGGGCTCGGGTCCGACGGCGCGGCTTGGGGCGGCGAATTGCTCTTGGTTGAGGCAGAGGGTTTCGAGCGGCTTGGCCATCTGGCGCCGCTACCCGCCCCTGGCGGGGATCGTGCGGCGCGCGAGCCGTGGCGGATGGCGGCGGCCGCGCTGCAATTACTCCGGCGTGGAGACGATATCGAGCGACGATTCGCGGACGAGGCATTGGCTCGGCCGGTCCGCGATATGCTGGCCCGCGGAATAGCATGCGAACCAACGACGTCGGCGGGACGTCTGTTCGATGCCGCCGCCGGTCTGCTCGGGGTCTCGCGCCGCCAGGCCTTCGAAGGCGAAGCCGCGACCCGGCTCGAAGGCTTGGTGACCGAAACGACAGTGCTGGAGGACGGTTGGCGGATCGATGGCGGCGTGCTCGACCTTCTGCCGCTGCTCGGCCGGCTCGCTGATGGCGTCGAACCAACCGTCGGCGCCAACCTGTTTCACGGCACGCTCATAGCTGCGCTGGTCGAATGGGTTGCGGCGGCAGCTTCCGCGCGCAATCTTCAAACGGTGGCACTCAGTGGTGGTTGCTTCCTCAACAAGATACTGACCGAGGGCCTCGTGGTTGAACTGGCGGCAAGAGGGCTTCAAGCGTTGATCGCTCGCGCTGTGCCACCGAATGACGGTGGGCTGTCGCTCGGCCAAGCTTTCATCGTCGCCACGGCACTGTCGCGCGGGGAAGCACTGGAAAGGGCTGGATCATGTGTCACGCGCTTCCGGTAAAGATCGTTGCGCTAACCGGACCTGAGACTGCCAAGGTTTCGCTTGGCGGCATCATCAAGGAAATCTCGATCGCGTTGATCGATGATCCAAAGCCCGGGGACTATGTCGTGCTCCATGTCGGCTACGCGCTCGCCAAGATCGACGAGACCGAGGCAGAACGCACGCTCGCCTTGCTGGCGGCGCCATGAAAACCGCCATGAAACACCTCGATGAATATCGTGACGCCGAGACCGCCCGCCGCCTTTCCGTGTCGATACATCGTGAGGCAAGCGCAGCCCGTCGCTATCGTTTGATGGAATTCTGCGGCGGCCACACCCACGCGATCTTCCGCTACGGCATCGAGGATTTGCTGCCGGCGAACGTCGAGATGGTGCACGGTCCCGGCTGCCCGGTCTGTGTACTGCCCACTGGCCGGCTTGATATGGCAATCAGGCTCGCCAAGCGCGACGGTATTATTCTCGCCTCCTACGGCGACATGCTCCGTGTGCCCGGCTCGAAGGGACAGAGCCTTTTGAAGGCCAAAGCTGACGGCGCGGACGTCCGCATGGTTTATTCCACGCTTGACGCGGTGAAGCTTGCCGAAGCCAATCCGGACCGTGACGTTATCTTCTTCGCTATCGGATTCGAAACCACCACCCCGCCGACCGCACTTGCCATTGATGCCGCAAGCAAAAAAAAGCTCCAGAACTTTTCGGTGTTCTGTAATCACGTGCTGACGCCGTCGGCGATTGCTGCGATTCTCGAGGCACCGGCAGTGCGCGAACTCGACCGCGTGGCCATCGACGGGTTCCTCGGGCCTGCACATGTCTCGGTCGTCATCGGCAGCCAGCCCTATGAGTTCTTTGCCGAGGAATACCACAAGCCGGTCGCGATCTCGGGCTTCGAGCCGATCGACGTCCTGCAATCAATTCTGATGCTGGTGCGGCAGCTCAATGAGGGCCGTGCCGAAGTCGAGAACCAATATATCCGTGCCGTCACTCGCGATGGCAATCTGCGGGCCAAGCAGGTGGTGTCGCGGATCTTCGAGTTGCGTCGCGACTTTGAATGGCGCGGCCTCGGGCACATCCCTTATTCGGCGCTGCGGATCAAGCACGAGTACGCGTCGTTCGATGCAGAGCGCCGCTTCAACGAGCCCTATATTCCGTCGGAAGGGGTTAAGTCCTGCGAGTGCCCGGCGATCTTGCGTGGGGCCAAGAAACCTACCGATTGCCGACTGTTTGGTCGCGCCTGCACACCGGAAACGCCGCTCGGGTCGTGCATGGTCTCCTCCGAGGGGGCGTGTGCGGCTTATTACACTTATGGTCGGATGCGGGAGCGAAAACAATGAATATTGCGTCGCGGTCTTCGCGTCTTACGACGCACCGGCTCGACCTTGGGGCCGGCCGCGTCGACCTCACGCATGGCGCGGGCGGCCGCGCCATGCGACAGCTGATCACAGAGATTTTTCACTCCGCCTTCGACAACCCGATCCTCAAACGCGGCGACGATCACGCCGCCTTCGCGGTTGCTGCCGGCCGCATGGTGATGTCGACGGATTCCTTCGTTGTCTCGCCGCTGTTCTTTCCGGGCGGCGACATCGGATCGCTCGCCGTCCACGGCACCGTCAACGACGTCGC
>JBEKJZ010000140.1:0-6300 GCA_050010955.1 Xanthobacteraceae bacterium
TGCGCGTCATCTCGCGCTTCAACGACCGTGTCCAGGCTTGGCTGTTCGACCCCAATAAGCTGGCGCCGGAATATCCGGAGAGCATGATCACGCGGCCGTTTCCGTTCAACGCCTATTACAGCCAGGATGAAGCGCCGGACATCGACGGCGACAAATGGCAGCTCGAGATCGGCGGGCTGGTCGACAACAAGGCGCCCTGGACGCTGCCGGAACTCTATAAGCTGCCGGAGGTCTCGCAGATCACCCGCCATGTCTGCGTCGAGGGCTGGAGCGCCATCGGCTCCTGGCAGGGCGTGAGGCTGTCCGATTTCCTCAAAATGATCGGCGCCGACACCAAAGCCAAATACGTCTGGTTTCAGTGCGCGGAAGGCTATTCGAATACGATCGATATGCCGACGGCACTGCATCCGCAGACGCAGTTGACGCTCAAGTTCGATCACCAGATCCTGCCTCGCGCCTACGGCTTCCCGGTCAAGATCCGCATTCCGACCAAGCTCGGATTCAAGAATCCGAAGTACGTTACGGCGATGTGGGTGCAGAACAACGACGCCGGCGGTTATTGGGAAAACCAGGGGTATAATTGGTTCAGCGGGCTTTGATTGCTCCCGCGTAACCCCTTATAAAATAGCTCTCGACAAGTGACTCTTGAAAGTTCGACGGCGGTACTAAGGTCACCGCCACGACGCGGCTCATCCGGAATTCCCATGGAATTCTCCGACATAGACCGCACGCACCGTCCGGTTCGACGCCAATCCCAACTCGTCATCCGCGTTTGCTCGGCTTGCCAAGCCAAGCGCCGCCCATTAGCAATCGCCGCCGTTCATCGTGAGGCGTAAATCATGACCACCTACAAGCTCCTTCTCCTCGCCGGCGACGGCATCGGTCCGGAAGTGATGGCCGAGGTCGGGCATCTGCTCGGCTTCTTGGCCAGGTCGGGCATCGCCACTTTCGCAACCGAGGAGGGGTTGGTCGGCGGCGCCTCGTACGACGCCGACGGCGTCGCCATCACCGACGAAACCATGGCGAAGGCCCACGCCGCCGATGCCGTCATCTTCGGCGCCGTCGGCGGGCCGAAATGGGACAACGTGGCCTATGAGGTGCGGCCGGAAGCGGGGCTGCTTCGGCTGCGCAAGGATCTTGGTCTATTTGCCAACATCCGGCCGGCGATCTGCTATCCGGCCCTCGCCGACTCCTCGAGCCTCAAGCGCGAGGCGGTCGAAGGGCTCGACATCATCATTCTGCGCGAGCTCACCGGCGGCGTCTATTTCGGCGAGCCCAAGACCATCACCGACCTGGGCAACGGCCAGAAGCGCGCCATCGATACGCAGGTCTACGATACTTACGAGATCGAGCGCATCGCGCGCGTCGGCTTCGAGCTTGCGCGCAAGCGGCGCAACAAGGTCACCTCGATGGAGAAGCGCAACGTGATGAAGACCGGCGTGCTGTGGCGCGAGGTCGTCAGCGAGGTGCACGCCCGCGAATACAAGGACGTTCAACTCGAGCACATGCTGGCGGATGCCGGCGGCATGCAGCTGGTGCGCTGGCCGAAACAGTTCGATGTCATCCTCACCGACAATCTGTTCGGCGACATGCTGTCCGATGTCGCGGCGATGCTGACCGGCTCGCTCGGCATGTTGCCCTCGGCTTCGCTCGGCGAGGTCGATGCCAAGAGCAAGCGGCGCAAGGCGCTGTATGAGCCGGTGCACGGCTCGGCGCCCGATATCGCCGGCAAAGGCCTGGCCAACCCGATCGCCATGCTGGCGTCGTTCGGCATGGCGTTGCGCTACTCGTTCAACATGGCCAAGGAAGCCGATCTGCTCGATGCGGCGATCGCCGCCGCGCTGGCCAAGGGTCTGCGCACCACCGATATCAAGTCGGCGGGCACGACGGTCGTCAGTACCACCGAGATGGGTGAAGCGGTCGTCGGCGAGCTGGAGCGGCTGACGGCATAAGCCGTGGCGGCGCCGATCGACGGGGACCGGTATCAGTACGGGTTATACTGATTAAAGCCCGGCAGCCAGAATGGCCGCGCCAGGGAGAGGCCGCCGATGCCGTTCAAGTCGGGTCCGTAAAACGAATAGGGCTCGCCAGGATTGCCATTCGGCGGAAACGCGTAGTCCATGTGGCTGCCGTAACCCACCGGTACCTCGGTCCCGGGATCGAGATAGGAACGCCGCGGAACGACGATAATCGTGGTGCTGCCGTTGGCATTATGGATGATCGTACGGGTGGGCTGGATGACCGTGCCGCTCGCCGACCGGAGGACCACAGGTTGATGCTTCTTCGTCTTCGTTGCCGCGTTGGCGGAGCCTGCGACGGCCAAAGCAACGCTGCCGGCGACTAAGACCGTAAACGCACGCATGGCTCCTCGCTTTCACTCAGCACACTGTAGCCGGATTGCGCGAACCATCATAGCATCTTTGCAACGGCCCGTCCTGTCCGAGGTTCCATGGGACTCTCGCGGCTGCACGCGCCGAGCGCCGGGACCCATCGCCAAATATCAGACTGGGCTTAAGATATTACTCTCGTAGAATAACCTGCCGGAGCAGGCCATGTCCGGTATTGGACGGCAGCAGCGAGGCATCGCCATGATGACCCGACGAAGACTGCTGGAAGGCGCTGGCATAGCCTTCGCCGGCAGTGCGCTCGGCCAGTCGCCGGTCGCGGCACATGCAGCCAGCGTGGCGCTGTCGCCGGGAGTGCCCGCCGGCCTCGAGGGCGCGGCCGCCATGGAGACGCTGCCGGGCAAGAAGCCGCTGATCAAGCTTTCCTACCGGCCACCGAACTATGAATCGCCATTGGACTATTTCGACACCCCGATCACGCCGAATGACCGGTTTTATGTCCGCTATCACCTGTCGGACATCCCGAGCATCGACGCCAAGACCTACAAGATCGCGGTAGGCGGGGATGGCGCCAACGGACAGGCCGAGATCACATTTGATGAGCTCAAGAAATTTCCGGCCTACGAGGTCGTCGCCGTCAACCAATGCTCGGGCAACCGGCGCGGCCTGTCAAAGCCGCATGTCCCCGGCGTGCAATGGGGCTATGGCGCGATGGGTTGCGCGCGCTGGAAGGGTGCCCGGCTCAAGGATTTGCTCGACCGGGTCGGCCTGAAAAAAGAGGCGATCGAGATTGCATTCAACGGCGCCGATGGCCCGGCGTTCGACAAGACGCCGGACTTCGTCAAGAGCTTGCCGCTCTGGAAGTCGATCGATGAGTCGACGCTCGTTGCCTACGAGATGAACGGCGAGCCGTTGCCGCATTTCAACGGCTATCCGGCGCGCCTGATCGTGCCCGGCTGGACCGGCGTCTATTGGATGAAGCATCTCGTCGCCATCAACGCGTTGACCAGACCGCAGAGCGGGTTCTGGATGAACCCGGCCTACCGCATCCCGCTCGGCGAATTCCCGATCGTGGCGCGCTTCGTCAGCCAGGAGACCGCAACCACCACGCCGATCACGGAGATGGTGGTCAATTCGCTGATCACCAGCCATGTCGACGGAGCCCAGGTGGCGGTCGGCGAGGTCATGGTCAGGGGCTTGGCCTGGGATGGCGGCTACGGCATCCGCACCGTCGAGGCTTCGACCGACGGCGGGCAAAGCTGGACGGCGGCGACGCTCGGCGAGGATCTCGGCCGCTACGCCTTTCGGCCGTGGAGCTTCGTGCTGCCGGCGAAGCCCGGGGAAAACACCGTGATGGTGAACGCCACCAACAAGATCGGCCAGACCCAGACGGCCGCGTTGTTGTTCAACCCGGCCGGCTACCACAACAACGTCATGCAGAGCGTGACGTTGCATGCGGCCTAGTGTCCCGATTCCGAAGTTCGCATCAATATGCGGTACCCTCGTTTGCGAACTTCGGAATCGAAGGACACTAGCAACGTATTGATCTAGTGTGGCTTTGGTTCAGAAGTCCGCATGACGAGTTTGCGGCAAAAATGATACGGACTTCTGAACCGCCACACTAGGGAGCATGCGATGCGCGTGGTCGTCGTTGCGATGATTGCTGCATTCGCCGGCGCCACCGCCGCGGGCGCCGAGGAAAGGCCGGTCGAGCTCAAGCCGGGCCCCGGCCTCGACAAGGTGGAAGGCCACTGCGGCGCCTGCCACAGCCTCGACTACATCCAGATCAATTCGCCGTTTCTCAATGCCGCGGGATGGAACGCCGAAGTGACCAAGATGATCAACGCTTTCGGCGCACCCATCGACGCCGCCGACGCCAAAGCGATTGTCGACTATCTGGCGAAGAATTACGGTCCTGAGGCGGCCGCCGCTCCCCCGACATTGTGTTTGCGGTGTTTTTCGCCTAGAAGCGCTTCCGCCCCGGCGCCTTGCCGCGCGACGGGGCGAAGTTTCGATGGAGAGTTGACGATGGGTTACAATGTCGCCGTGGTCGGGGCGACCGGGAATGTGGGGCGCGAGATGCTCGACATTCTCGCCGAGCGATCGTTCCCCGCCGACGAGGTGGTCGCCCTTGCCTCGCGACGCAGCATCGGCGTCGAAATCTCGTATGGCGAGCGGACGCTGAAGGTCAAAGCGCTCGAACATTACGACTTCTCCGGCGTCGATATCTGCCTGATGTCGGCGGGCTCCGCCGTGTCCAAGGAATGGTCGCCGAAGATCGCCGCCGCCGGCGCGGTGGTGATCGATAATTCGTCGTGTTGGCGCTACGATTCCGACGTCCCGCTGATCGTGCCCGAGGTCAATGCCGACGCCGTCACCGGCTTTCGCAAGCGCGGCATCATCGCCAATCCCAACTGCTCGACGGCGCAGCTTGTGGTCGCGCTCAAGCCGCTGCACGACCGCGCCAAGATCAAGCGCGTCGTCGTCGCCACCTATCAGTCGGTTTCGGGCGCCGGCAAGGAGGCGATGGACGAACTGTTCAGCCAGACCAAGGCGGTGTTTCAGATCGACGAGATCGTGCCGAAGAAGTTTCCCAAGCGCATCGCGTTCAACCTCATTCCGCAGATCGACACGTTCATGGAGGACGGCTACACCAGGGAAGAATGGAAGATGGTGGTCGAGACCAAGAAAATCCTCGACCCGAAGATCAAGCTCACCGCCACCTGCGTGCGCGTGCCGGTCTTCATCGGCCATTCGGAAGCGGTCAATATCGAGTTCGAGAACCCGATCACGGTCGATGAGGCGCGCGAGGTGCTGCGCAATGCGCCGGGCTGCATCGTGATCGACAAGCATGAGCCGGGCGGCTACGTGACGCCGTACGAGTCGGTCGGTGAGGACGCCACCTATATCAGCCGCATCCGCGAGGATGCGACGGTCGAGAACGGGCTGGCGATGTGGGTCGTCTCCGACAACCTGCGCAAGGGCGCGGCGCTCAACGCCATCCAGATCGCCGAATGCCTGATCAACCGCAAGCTGATCACCGCCAAGCAGAAGGCGGCGTAAGCTGCCGAGACGATTGGCTGGGCGCGGGGGGTTCGTGCTCCGGCACGGCGATCAGCGGCCAGGAAGATTGAACACCGTCGTCAGGCCGTAGCCGACCACAAAGGCCACGGCCGCCGCGCTCATGCCGATGAGCAGAGTCTCCAGCCCCGACCGCCACCACGCCAACGGCGACCATCGGCTCTTGATGGCGCCGACGCCGAAGAAGGTGGCGCCGGCCGCGGCCACGCACGAGGCAAGCCCGCCCGCCGAAAGGTAAGTCACGAGCGGCACCAGGCCGCAGGCGATGAAGGCGGCAAAGGTGCTGAGCGCGGCAAGAACGGGTGATCGCGGCGTCGGCGAAAGACCGTATTCCTCCACCGCCATTGTCTCCGCCCAAAGCTTTCGATCGGAGGTGATGACGGTGACGATGCGCTCGAGGTCGTCGCCGGAAAAACCCTTGGCGGCGAAAATCTGCCTGACCTCCTCGCGTTCGCCATCCGGCTCCAGCGCGATGTGCTTGCGCTCGATGCCGAGGACGCGATCGTAATCGTCGCGCTCGGCTTTGGTACCGATGTAGTTGCTGGCCGCCATCGCTAAGCCGTCGGCCAGGAGATTGGCGAAGCCGAGCACCAATACCACCGCCGCCGAAAGGTCGGCGCCGGCAACGCCCGCCACGATGGCGAATGTCGTCACCGCGCCGTCGATGCCGCCATAAATCCAGTCGCGGAGGTAATTGCTCCGCGGCCCGCGCGCCAAGCGCGTCCTGATCGCTTGTTGCGTATGGCTATGCTCTAGCAGGCTGCTGAAGAACTCACCATCGGCGAGCCTTGAAGGTTGAATCGTCACCGTTATGGAAGCGGATTTCTCCGGTGAGCGATCCATCCTTTTGAAGTTCGGCCCAACCATCGCCTGA
>JBEKJZ010000141.1:0-5694 GCA_050010955.1 Xanthobacteraceae bacterium
ATCATGCCGGCGTTTCACTCGGCGTCGATCTCGACCAAGATGCTGATGGAACTCGGCGGCGCCACCGTGATCGGTCCGATGCTGGTCGGTCTCGATCGCTCGGTGCAGATCGTTCCGCTCTCGGCCCACGACGCCCAGATCGTCAACATGGCGGCGATCGCCGGGTATAATGTGAGCGGGTAAAGGTCTTATCACGCCTTAAGCGCTACGCGAAAATCGCAACGGCCGATTCACGAGCCCGAAACCACTCTCGGCTAGCTTGGCCGCATGCTCTCGCCCCTTGCACCCGAGCCGCCTTTGGCGCTCGACATCCGCGACCTCACCAAGCGCTTCGAGCGCCCCGCCGTCGACGGTCTCGACCTCGCCGTGCGGGAAGGCGAGTTTTACGCGCTGCTCGGCCCGAACGGCGCCGGCAAGACCACGACGTTGCGCATGATCGCCGGGCTGCTGCGCCCGGATGCCGGCTCGATCCATGTCGCCGGCATCGACGCGCTTGCCGATCCGGTGGCGGCGAAACGAGTAATGGCGTGGATTTCCGACGAGCCGATGATCTACGACAAGCTCACCCCGCGCGAATATCTCGCCTTCGTCGCCGGGCTATGGGGGGTCGAGCCGGCGCTCGCTGAAACCCGCGCGCAGGAGCTATTGGCCTGGCTCGGGCTTGCGGCGAACGCCGACGAACGCTGCGAGAGTTTCTCCAAGGGCATGCGCCAGAAAGTAGCGCTCGCCGGCGCCTTGGTGCACGAGCCGCGCGTGATCATTCTCGACGAGCCGCTGACCGGCCTCGACGCCGGCTCGGCGCGGCAGGTCAAAAGCGTGCTGCGCGAGCGCGCCCGCGCCGGCGGCACCGTCATCATGACCACGCATATTCTCGAAGTCGCCGAACGCATGGCCGACCGCATCGGCGTCCTCGCCCACGGCCGGCTCATCGCCGAGGGCACGCTCGAGGAGCTGCGCCGCCAGGCCGCTAACAATGGTCATGACGCGAGCGGCATCGGCGGCGGCGCCAGCCTGGAAGACACCTTCCTGGCGCTGGTCGCCGCGCCGGCGGCCGCGTGAAGCCTTCGGCACAATGATCCAGCCCGGCACCGCGGTGTGGTTTGCGCAGCACGAATCGCGGCTCGCGTGGCGCGATTGGCTTTCGATGATGACCGCGGGCCGGCGTCAACGCCGGCGCCGCGTGGCCATCGGCATCGCCATCTTCGTCATCGTCATGCACGCCGTCGCCTATTCGGTGGTCGGCTCTTTCGCCGCGGCGCCGCTCGACCGGCACATGCTGGTCGGCATCACCGTCACCGTGCTGCTGTCGTGGCTCCTGATGGTGTCGCAGGCGATGGAGTCGATGACGCGGGCCTTCTATGCGCGCGCCGATCTCGATCTCATTCTCGCCTCGCCGGTCGCTTCGCAGAAAGTCTTCGCGGTGCGCATCGCCACGGTGGCGCTGTCGGTGGCGATGATGGCGCTGCCGCTCGCCGCGCCGTTCATCGACATGCTGGCGGTGCGCGGCGGCGCCCGCTGGCTCGGCGCTTACGGCGTGATCGCCGCCATGGGCGCGGCGGCGACGGCGCTGGCGGTGGCGCTGACCGTGGCACTGTTTCGCGCCATCGGTCCGCGACGCACGCGGCTCGTGGCGCAGATCGTCGCCGCCGTGATCGGCGCCGGTTTTGTCATCGGGCTGCAAGTGGCGGCGATCCTGTCCTACGGGACCTTGTCGCGGGGCAGCCTGGTGCAGTCGGATGCCGCGCTAGCGCTGGCGCCGGATGCGGCAAGCCTCTTGTGGTGGCCGGCCCGCGCCGTCGCCGGCGAGGGCATGGCGCTTCTCGGCGTGCTCGCCGCGAGCTTTTTGTTGCTCGGCGGCGCCATCGCGATGGTGGCGCCGCGTTTCGGCGACTATGCCGTCGCGGCGGCGGGCGCCGACAGTGCGCCGGCAAGACAAAAGCAGCGGCCGGCGGCCTTCCGTGCCACCTCGCCGCGCCGGGTGTTGCGCCGCAAGGAATGGCTCTTGCTGCGGCGCGACCCGTGGCTCGCCTCGCAAACGCTGATGCAGATGCTTTATCTCGCGCCGCCGGCGGTGCTTTTGTGGCGCGGTTTCGCGGCCGGCGGCAGCGCCTACACCCTGCTCGTGCCGGTTCTGGTGATGGCGGCCGGGCAACTCGCCGGCGGCCTTGCCTGGCTCACAATCTCCGGCGAAGACGCGCCCGACCTCGTCGCCACCGCGCCGGTCACCGGGCGCCTGGTCTTGCGCGCCAAGATCGAGGCGGTGCTCGGCATCATCGCGCTCGTTTTCGCGCCGCCGCTCGTTGCGCTCGCCGTCGCCTCGCCTTGGCATGCGCTGGTCACCGCGAGCGGCATCATCCTCGCCGCCGGATCGGCGACTGCCATCCAGCTTTGGTTTCGCAGCCAAGCCAAGCGCAGCCAGTTTCGCCGCCGTCAGGTTTCTTCGCGCGTCGCGACCTTCGCCGAGGCGTTTTCCTCGATCGCCTGGGCCGCCACGGCCGCGGTCGCCGCCGTCAATCTTTTGCTCGCCATCGCGCCGTCGCTGATGGCGCTCATCGTCCTGGGCGGCGCCCGGTATTTGAGTCCGCGCAGAAACGACTGAGCGTCCGAGGTTACCGCGCCGCGACCAGCAGAATGACGATCTCGCTCACCTGCTCGACCGCGCCGAGCACGTCGCCGGTCTGACCGCCGATTTGTTTTAAGCTCAAGCGCGCCAGCAGCGCGACGGCGATGGCGAGCACGATCACCGCCGCGATCGCGTGCGCAACGCCAAGCCCGCCGACCAGCGCGACAAGTCCCAGCGCGGCGGCGATGGCGGCGCGCGCTCCCTGCGGCTGGCCGACGTCGGCAGACAGCCCGTCGCTGCGCGCCGGCGCCACAAAGAACATCACGACCGGCATGGCCGCGCGCGCGGCGCAATGCGCCGCAATCAAGGCCGCCGCCACCAATCCCAGATCGTCGAGGCTCGCCAGCACGCTCGTCCGCAGCAGGATCGACAGCGCCAGCGCGCAGACGCCATACGTGCCAGTGCGGCTGTCGCGCATGATGTCGAGTTTCTGCTCGCGGGTCTTGCCGCCGCCGAGGCCGTCCGCGGTATCGGCGAGGCCGTCCTCATGCAGGCAACCAGTCGCCGCCAAGGTCGCGGCGACGGCAAGCGCCGCGGCCGACCATGCCGGCAGTCCCAGCCGGTAGGCCAGCGCGTAGACCACCGCGCCGATGATGGCGACGATGAAGCCGGCGACCGGCAGCGCCCACACCGCCTGCTTGAGCGCGGCGCCGCTGATCGGCGCGGCGCGCGGCAGCGGCAGCCGCGTCGAAAAGGCAATGCCGGTGGTGAGCTCGCTCAGCCGCTCGGCGGCCCACGGACGCCAGTCATCCGAGAACGATGTCATTGTTGCTTGTCCCAGTCCACAAGTGCCCGTTCTCACCTCTCCCCAGCGGGGAGAGGTCGCGAGCTAACGAGTCCGGCCCGAAGTGGCCGGCCCGATGACAGGCTCCGCGAGCGGGTGAGGGGGGTCTGACGGTGCAGAACTGCAAAATCGCTTCCCCCTCACCCGCCTCGCTCACTTTGTTCGCTCGGCACCCTCTCCCCAACGGGGCGAGGGGAAAGTAACCTTAGAACCGTAAGTCTGCTAAAACCTCAGCAGGTTCGCCCGAAAGAATCGCCAATGACCGACTTTACCACGTTCTCCGATCTGCGCGCCGCCTGCCTCGACCTGCCGAGCGGACATCCGGCCGCCAGCGCCGCCGTCACCCAGCGCGAGGACATGCTGACCAAGCCGCCGAAAAGTCTCGGCCGGCTGGAGGATCTGGTCGCCTTCCTGGCGCATTGGCAGGGCCACGCGCCGCCGCGGCTCGACCGCGTCGACGTGCTGGTGTTCGCCGGCAATCACGGCGTCACCGCGCAGGGCGTCTCCGCCTATCCGGCCGAGGTCACGGTGCAGATGGTGGCAAATTTCTCCGCCGGCGGCGCCGCGATCAATCAGCTCGCCCGCACCGCCGTCGCGAGCCTGCGCGTCATTCCGCTCAAGCTCGACGAGCCGACCGCCGATTTCACGGCGGCGCCGGCGCTGACCGAGCAGGACTTCCTCGCCGCGGTGACGGAAGGCTATCAGGCGGTGGCGCAGGACGCCGACCTCGTCTGTCTCGGCGAGATGGGCATCGGCAACACCACGGCGGCGGCGGCGATCGCGGCCGCCTTGTTCGGCGGTGGCGGCGCGCGCTGGGCCGGCCGCGGCACCGGCGTCGACCACGACGGCCTCGACCGCAAGCGCGCCGTGATCGATCGCGCGCTCGGCCGTCACGCCGATGTGCTCAACGACCCGCTGCGCATCGCCGCGGCGCTCGGCGGCCGCGAGCTCGCCGCCATTCTCGGCGCCGCCCTGGCGGCGCGGCGGCAGAACATTCCGGTGCTGCTCGACGGCTTCGTCTGCACCGCCGCGGTGGCGCCGCTTTATAGGCTGCGCGCCGACACGCTGGCGCACGCGCTCGCCGCGCACGTCTCGGCCGAGGCCGGGCACCGGGCGCTGCTCGACGAGCTCGGCCTGAAGCCGCTCATTGATCTCAACATGCGGCTCGGCGAAGCCTCCGGCGCCGCCTTGGCGGTGCTCATCCTGCGCGCGGCGCTCGCCTGCCACACTGGCATGGCGACCTTCGCCGAGGCCGGCGTCTCCGACAAGCCGGCGGACGACGCGTCGGCGCCGAAGGCGGCGGGGTAGCTAGGCGGCGGGGGCCGTTCGTCGTTGCGACCGCCAGCGAAGCAATCCAGTGCATAGGAGTGACCGTGGCGAGCGGCGAGCGGGCCGTTGCTGCGCCGGCGGGCTTCGGCTATCTAGTGTCCCGATTCCGAAGTTCGCATCATTATGCGGCCGGCATAGCTCCCAATGCGCCCGTAGCTCAGCTGGATAGAGCGCTGCCCTCCGAAGGCAGAGGTCAGGGGTTCGAATCCCTTCGGGCGCGCCAGTCTCTCGTGCGCGTCAACTGCAACGACGAATAAAGCTCCGTGACGCAGCGCGCGCGTGGCGCGCTGCGGCGTTCGGGAGCAGCAAATCAGAACGTGGCGATCAGCGGCCGTAGAGCGCGGTGAAGCTTGCTTTGCCCAGCGTATGGAAATGCAGGGCGAAGCCGACGACGGCCGGCGTTACGGTCTTATCTTTCGCGAAGGGCAGCTTGTCGGAATCCACCGCGAACACCGTAAAAGTGTAATGATGTGGCTTATCGCCTTGCGGGGGACACGGGCCAGCATAGCCGAAGGCGCCGGTGTCATTTCGAGCCTGGATGACGCCCTTGGGCATGCCCTTGCCCTTTTCATCGCCGGCGCCCTTCGGCAGCGACGTGGTTGACGGCGGGATATTGATTACGACCCAATGCCAGAAGCCGCTTCCGGTCGGCGCATCCGGGTCGTACGCCGTGATAGCGAAGCTCTTGGTTCCGCTCGGCGCTCCGCTCCAGCTCAATGACGGCGAAATGTTGCCGCCCTTGCAGCCGAAAACATTGGCCACTTGTTCGTCCTTGATGGTCGAGCCGTCGCTCATTTCCGTGCTCGTTATGCTCATGCTTTGCGCGTGTGCGGCACTCGCGGCTAAAGCGCTGAATGCCATGACAACCGCCCCTAATGCCATTTTGTGCATCGTTTCCTCCTGTGGTTGGGCGGTGCAAGCTAGCATGGCGATATTGCACTTGTCTCGGCGCACCTGC
>JBEKJZ010000142.1:0-5586 GCA_050010955.1 Xanthobacteraceae bacterium
AAGTCCCTTGGGCGAGAGCCGCGAGTGGAACGCCGGCAGGCGAGCTGCTTCCCGAGAAGGAGGCAGAGCCGCACCGCTGGGTGCGGAGGATAAGGATCAGCGTCTACCGGCGTTCCGCTTCCTTTTTCTCTTTCCGGCGAGCGAAAGGAAGAAGCCAAAGCTCCTCGATCGATACTGAAAGTCGAGGAGCCAAGATCTGAAAATCCGCAGCGCCGACAAAAAGCGCGCAGCGGGAACGCTATTTCTTTTTCACCTCTCTCCGCCGAACTCGGGTGTTCCCGAGTTCGGCGATATTAAGTGGCCGAAGTCGGAAACATCCGATTTCGGGAGTGGGGAGAGGTCGCGCCGACGGCGCGGGTGAGGCGGATCAGACGGTGGAAATATCGCGAGGTCGGTTCCCCTCACCCGCCTCGCACCTTTGGTGCTCGGCTCCCTCTCCCCACCGGGGAGAGGGAAGGAAAGAGGTGAGCGCAAACTTACCGCTGAACGCCATCTTTTTCGCCCCCGCGACGTGAGGCAAGATGCCGGCATGCGATCATCGTTCCTCATGCGCTACGTTTGCCGGGGAGAAGACGGGAGAGAATCATGACCAAGCTCTATCTGGCCGGTCCGCTGTTCTCGATGGCCGAGCAGCGGTTCAACGTCGATCTCGCGCGCTTCCTCAAGAAAAAGGGTTTTAAGGTTTGGCTGCCGCAAGCGCACGAGCCGCGCGAGAAGACGGCGAAAGCGATCTTCGACATGGACGTCGAAGGACTCGACTGGGCCGATATGGTGGTTGCCAGTATGGATGGTCCCGATCCCGACAGCGGCACCGCGTGGGAGTGCGGTTACGCGTTCGGCAAAGGCAAGCCGGTCGTCTGCTACCGGACGGATTTCCGCATCTCCGGCGACAGCAAAGACGCTCCCTACAATCTCATGCTCAGCGAAAGCGCAACGACGCGCTTCGAGGTGCCGTTCAAAACGAAGACAGCGGAATTGCAAAGGCGCCTGCTTGAGCACATTCGCAAAGCTTTGCGGCCGGCGCGCAAAAAGTCCAAGCGCGCGTAGCCCGGACGGCAGCGTCAAGCGACGCGGTGCCAGGCTGCCGGCGGGAGCGACGGCTTGACCGCTCCGGGATATCCGGCATCGTGTAACCATGGCGGCAACGATGCAAACCATCTTGTTTCTGCTCGCGGCGCTGGCGGTCGTCGCCATCGTGGCGCGGCGGCTCAACATCGCGCCTTCCATTCTTCTTGTCGTCGCCGGTATCGGCGTTGCGCTTGTTCCCGGCCTGCCGCGGATCGAGCTGGCGCCGGAACTGGTGCTGCTCGGCATCCTGCCGCCGCTGATCTATTCCGCCGGCGTGGCGATGAGCTGGCGCGAATTCCGTTTCAACCTGCGCCCGATCACGCTGCTCGCCTTCGGTTGCGTCTTGTTCACCGCCGGTGCGGTGGCGGCGGTTGCGCACTTCCTCCTCGGCATGCCCTTGGCCGTCGGCTTCGTGCTCGGTGCCATCGTGGCGCCGACCGACGCGGTTGCCCCGCTCGCCGTCGTCCGCCCGCTCGGGCTGCCGCGCCGGCTGATCCTCGTGCTCGAGGGAGAAGGTCTCGCCAACGACGCCACGGCTTTAATCCTCTACCGCTTTGCCGTCGCCGCGGTCGCCACCGGGCTGTTCTCCTTCGGCGAAGCCGCCGGGACCTTCGCCCTCATTGTCGTCGGCGAAATCGCCTACGGCATCGGCGTCGGCTGGGCCAGCCTGCGCTTGCGCCGCTGGGCGCGCGATCCGCGCGTCGAGATCACGCTGTCACTGATGACGCCTTATGTGGCGTTTCTGGTCCCCGCGCATCTCGGAGGGTCCGGCGTGTTGGCGACGGTCGCGGCCGGCCTGTTCGTGAGCTGGAACGGACCGCTGCTCATTCCGGCGGCGACGCGGCTGCAGGGCATCTTCTTTTGGGACCTCGTCGTCTATCTGCTCGAAGGCTTCGTCTTCCTGGTGACCGGCATGGAAACGCGGGCGCTGCTCGATCGGACCAATACGGTGTCGCTGCGCGATCTCGGCTTCGCGCTGTTGCTCACCGTCGTCGTGGTCTTGGTCGCACGATTCATCTGGGTCTATCCGGCGACCTATCTGCCGCGCTGGTTGAGCCCATCGCTGCGCCGCCGCGATCCGCTGCCGCCCTGGCAGTGGGTCTTCCTCTTGGCGTTCGTCGGCGTGCGCGGCGTGGTTTCGCTTGCCGCGGCGCTGGCCATTCCGCTCACTACAATCGCCGGCGCGCCATTCCCGGATCGCGACCTCATTCTCTTCGTCACCTTCGGCGTCATCGTCGTCACGCTGATCGGCCAGGGCCTGGTGCTTCCGAGTATCGTGCGCTGGCTTGCCTTGCCGCACGACGCCGAAGACGAGCGCCGGCGCGAGCAAGACGCCGAGATTGCAGCACGGTTGGAAGCGATCAACTTGGCGCAGGGCCGGCTGGACGGGCTGGCGGCTGACGGCAAGATATCGTCCGACGTGCTGGCGATCTTAAGAGCGCGCCATGACCATCGCGCCGGGCAGGTGACGAGGCACAGAAAGCTTGGGCTCAAAGCCGTCGCCGCGGCGGCTGAGCTGCGGGCGGAGCTGATCGCCGCCGAGCGGGAATACATCTACCGGCTGCTGCAGGAGGGCCAGATCACCGACGAAGCGCGTCGGCGCATCGAACGCGAGCTCGATCTGGAGGAGGAAAGCCTCGCATTCAAGAGACCGGACGTCGCCGACCCGCCGCTCTGAGCGAGCGGGCTGCGTAGGCGTCAAACCCGCTTGCGTTTCCGCTTTGCCGGCCGTTGTGCCGGGACGGCGTGATGCTCGATGTTCTGTGTGGGCGCGCGTGTCGCCGCCTTGGCGCGGTCGAGGACAAAGCGGGCGTAGTCGTCCATGTCGCCCGGAAAGGCCTTGATGCGGCCGTCGGCGGCGAGCCACAGGCGGTCGGTCACGAGTTCGATCAGCGAGCGGTCGTGGGTGATTAGGATCACGGCGCCCTCGTAGTCGTTGAGCGCGTCGAGCAGCGCCCGGCGGCTTTCGATGTCGAGGTGATTGGTCGGCTCGTCGAGGATCAACAAATGCGGCGCCGTCATCGCGACGAGGTTGAGCAGAAGCCGCGCCCGCTCGCCGCCGGACAGGTTGGCGACCGTGGTTTCCTGCTTGTCGAAGGACAAGCCGAACTGCGCCAGCCGCGACCGGCGCGCCGACTCGCTGTCGTCCGGCAGTGCGCGGCGGATGATGTCCAAAGGGGTGTCGGCCGGATCGAGCGCCTCGATCTGATGCTGATGAAACCAGCCCACCTGGATGCGGCCTTCGCGTTTCATATGGCCCGCTTGCAGCGGCAGCGCTCCGGCGATCACCTTGGCAAACGTCGTTTTGCCGGCGCCATTGACGCCGAGGAGCCCGATGCGGTCGTCGACGTCGAGCCGCAGGTTAAGGTTGCGCAGCACCGGCGTGCCGTCGTAGCCGACCGCAGCGGCCTCGAGCTGGATCAGCGGCGGCGCCAGCGGCCGGGCCGGCGAAGGTATCGTGAACGGCGCCACGCGCTCCTCGACTACCTCGGCGATCGGCTCGAGCTTGGCCAGACGTTTGATCCGCGACTGCGCCTGCGCCGCCTTGCTGGCCTTGGCGCGGAACCGGTCGATGAACTTTTGCAGATGGGCGCGCTCGGCGTCCTGCTTGGCCCGGGTGGCGGCCTGCAGCCGCGTCTTTTCCGCGCGCCGAGTTTCAAAATCGTCGTAGCCGCCGGCGTAGAGCTCGAGCTTGCCTTGGCTCAGATGCAGGATGGCGTCGACCGAATTGTTCAGCAGCTCGCGGTCGTGGCTGACGATCAGCGCGGCGTGCGGATATTTCTTCAGCCGCGCCTCGAGCCAGAGCGCGCCCTCGAGGTCGAGGTAGTTGGTGGGCTCGTCGAGCAGGAGCAGCTCGGGTTGCGCGAACAAAGCCGCCGCCAGCGCCACCCGCATGCGCCAGCCGCCGGAGAATTCTGCCATCGGGCGGGTGAGGTCCGCGGTGGAGAAGCCCAGCCCGCTGAGGATTTCCGCCGCCCGCGCCGGCGCGCTGTCGGCGTCGATCTCGATCAGCCGCTGGTAGATCTCGGCCAACTGTTCGGGTTCGGCGGTTTCCAGTCTGGCGTTCAACGCCTCCCGCTCGGTATCGGCGGCGAGGATCGTGTCCAAGAGCAAGACCGGGGTGGCAGGATGCTCCTGATCGACCGATCCGATCCTGGCGGCCTTGGGCAGCAGAATCTCGCCGCCATCCGGGACGAGGTCGCCCAGAATCAACCGGAACAGCGTCGATTTCCCGACGCCGTTGCGTCCGACCAGGCCGACCTTGGCCCCGGCCGGGATCATCACGCTCGCAGAATCGAAAAATCGGCGGCCCCAGCCGTTGAAAACAAGATTGTCGATCACAAGCATGTCGCGGCCGCCGAAGGTTGGGGAAACGGTTGGGGAGGCAAGGGAGGCGTTCCTTACCGCGCGGCGCTGCGGATGGCGAGAGGCGATGTCGACTTTAGGTCGCCGAAGTGTGCGCCGCTTGGTAGCCGTCTGTTGGCCGAACGCTGCTACATGCCGGCGCGCAGGTTCATAGACTCGTAATCACGGTGTAGGAAAGGTAGACAAACAAAGCCGCCCCGAGCATGACCAGGAGGCCCGCCAGCGCCACGTCCAAGCGCGCCCCGTAGCCGGGCAGCGTCTGCGCGCTGTCGATTTCAATGGCAGTCCGGCGGAAGCGGATGAGCGCCAAGACAATGGTCCCGGCGCCCAGGCCGATGAGAATCAAGCCGGCAATATTGCCGACCAACTGCCCGCCAGCGGACAGGGTGCGGCGCGCGAGCGTTTGACTCGCAATCTCCAGGAATAGGTCAAACTTCTCCACCAAGAAGCCGAACGCCATAACCGCAATTGCGGTGCGGACCCAAGCCAGGAAGGTACGTTCGTTGGCAGCGTGGTCGCCGTATCGCTCTATCATGGTCAGCCATCGTCCTCATCGAGCCATCGGCCTGTTGCAACAGCTTTGTGAATGAATTGCTACATGCAAAAGATGGACGGCAAGACCAAGGACCGGGCTTGACGATCAACAAAAATATTTCAGATACTTTTCAAAGGCTGCGACACGCCGGCACGTAAACCGGGCACGCAGAATCGTCCCGTCTGAAGTTCAGTCAAGAAGAGCGCCCATCATGTCTCGGTTGGTCACCGCATTTTGCGTCGGCATTGTCGCTACGGTCCTCGTCTGCAGCAATGCATTGATGCCGACGCCGGCGGGAGCTGCACCGATGTCGGACGTCGACAAGGCTGCCTTGAAACAGGCCACCGCGACATGCCGGGCGCAGGTCAAGGAGCAGGCGCGGTTCGAGGAGATGTCGTGGTATGCGCGGCATAAGCTCGTCAAGAAGTGCATCAAGGAGACGCTCAAGCATTGACGTGCACGGCGATTGCACTCTAGGGGCTGGCGGCTGGATGGGTATCAATGGAGGTTGTTGATCTAGCCTCCCGCGCGTGCCCGGAGCCTGAACCTAAATCCTTACCGGAGTCGCGTGCGGCTACACAGTCAGGACATAACCCACGTTGCAATTGCGGATCGAA
>JBEKJZ010000143.1:0-8959 GCA_050010955.1 Xanthobacteraceae bacterium
ATGCCGACTGTGGCGTCAGAGTTCGACCTGTCGCGCGACCCGCGACTAGCGGGGCAGCTCGCAGATTACGCGACCAGCGCATCGCCGGTCTGGCTGTGGAGCACGGACGGATCGCGGATTCCGTGGGCGAATGCGGTAGGCGCCGCCACCTTCGGCGCGGCGAATGTCAGCGAATGCGCCACCCGCCGCTTCGACGCCAAGCACCCGGCCGCCGCGGCGATCAGGCGGCTGGCGCCAACCTTGCCGTCAAGCGGGCAAGCGCGGCTTGAACGCCTGCGCGGCTTCGGTGCGAGTTTCGGCCGTGCGCTCACTTGTGTCTGCTCGCGCATCGTTTTGCCCGAAGGCCGGGCGGCGGTCCTCATTGTCGCAACCGAGCAGGCGGGATCGGCGCTGCCGCTTCGCGAGCGGATCCGCCGCCTGTTCCCCGATGCCGAGCAGACGCTCGCGGTCTTTTCCGCCGACGGCATTTCTCTCTGGGCGACCGAGGCGGCGCAGAAGCGCCTTGCCGGCACATCGACGCTGTCTGCCCTCGGTATCGCTGCGCTCGCGGCCGAAGCATCGGAAACCGGCCGCGCCAGCGGAGCGACGCGTTACGGTCCGGTCACCGTCGAGCGTCTTGGCCGCAATGCATCGGCCGTGCTGGTGGTCAAGTTCGGTGCGCCGCCGCATGTTGAGGCTCCCGTAATCGAGAGCGCTCAGGCAAAGAGCGAGCCAACGCCTGCGACAACCGAACCCGAAGCCGAGCCGGCAACGCCGGCGCGTTCGGCGGCCGCAACCGAAGCCGAAGCCGAGCTGGCAACGCCAACACCCTCGCCAGCTGTAGAATCGCAAGCCGCGCCGCTACGAATCTCTGGAAGCGTTGCGCAGAGTGAGTCCACGGCAGAACGGCGCCATCCGCTCCGCTTCGTTTGGCAGATGGATGCCGAGGGTCGTTTCGTTCTCGGCTCCGACGAGTTCATGGAGCTGATCGGGCCGCGAACCACGGCGGCATTCGGCCGATTGTGGAGCGAGATTGTCGCCGAGCTGAGGCTCGATCCGGAAAATCAGGTGGCGCGCGCGGTCGCGACGCATGAAACATGGAGCGGCATCGTCCTCTCCTGGCGGGTGGACGAGGGCGGCGAACGGCTGCCGGTGGAGCTGTCGGGCCTTCCGGTGTTCGATCGCGATCGCAACTTTCGCGGCTATCGCGGCTTTGGCGTCTGTCGCGAGATCGCCCGCATCAACCAATTGGCGCGCGCGCGTCGGGAACGCTCGCTCGGATTCATGGCGCAGCCCGAGGCAACGTCGGCGGAGGGCGCTCCCTCCGCTACGACGCCAAGCGCAACTATCGCCGACGGAGAGGTTGCTGCCGCTGCATCGGCCGTAGCCCCAAGCGAAGTTGTCCCACACAGCGAGCCCGCCGCAACCGTCCCGCCGACTGCGGCCAATGTGGTGCCGTTTCGCCCGGGGACGCCGCCCGAAGCGAGGATGCCTAGTCTGAGCCCGGTGGAGTGCAGCGCGTTCCGCGAACTGGCGCAAGAATTGACGGCACGCTTGCGGGGAGGAAACGAGGCTGCGCTCGCCGAGGGTGGCGCCGGTGGCTTGCCGCCCGAGGGAAAGGCAAGTCCGACGGAACCCGCCGCTGCGCACCCGGCGTCCGCGTCGGTGGCTGACGTCGGCGCACAACACGAGGACACGACGAGGCGGCAGGCTTTTGCTGCCGTCGAGCTGGTGTTGCTCGAGCGCATTCCAGTCGGCGTACTGATCTACCGGCATGATGCGCTGCTCTACGCCAATCGGCATTTCCTCGAATTGAGCGGCTACCAGAGCCTCAGCGCGCTCGCCGCGGCTGGCGGATTGGACACACTTTTCGCCGAGCCCGGCACCGGCGCTCTTGCTCAGAGCAACGGTGCGCAATCGCTGTCGATCGTCACCGCCGGCGGCGACCGCCGCCCGGTTGAAGGACGCCTGTTCACCGTTCCCTGGAACGGGGGGTCCGCGCTCGCGCTTATCCTGACCGACGGCGAGGCCGAGGAACGCCGGCGGGCCGATGCGCTCTCGCTCGGCACCGCGGAGGATGAAATCCGCGAACTTACGGCGCGGCTCGAATCCTTCAAACAGGCCGAGGAGGAATTACGGGCCGCCACGCGGGAGGCGCAAAAAGCCGCGGTGGCGAAGGCGGACTTCCTTGCCAAGGTCAGTCACGAGATTCGCACGCCACTCAACGCCATCACCGGTTTCGCCGAGGTGATGATGGCGGAGCGCTTCGGCCCGATCGGCAACGAGCGCTACCGCGAATATCTCAAGGACATCCACAGCGCCGGCATGCACCTTGTCTCGCTGCTGAACGACCTGCTCGATCTTTCCAAGATCGAGACTGGTCAGCTCGACCTCACATTCGCCAATGTCAGCCTCAACGAGCTGACGCAGCAATGCGTCGGCATCATGCAGCCGCAAGCGAGCCGCGCGCGCATCATCATTCGCACGTCCCTCACCCCCGGGATGCCGCAGGTCGTCGCCGACGAACGGTCGCTGCGCCAGATCGTGCTCAATCTGCTGTCCAACTCGATCAAGTTCACCGGCCCGGGCGGCCAGGTGATCGTGTCGACGGCGTTTGCCGACAGCGGCGAGGCGGTATTGCGCGTGCGCGATACCGGTGTCGGCATGAGTGAGACTGATGTTGAGGCGGCGCTCGAACCGTTCCGGCAGACGGCGACTGCCGGAAGCTGGGGCTCGGGCGGGACCGGCCTCGGTCTGCCGCTGACCAAGGCGCTGGCGGAGGCCAACCGCGCGCATTTCAGCATCAAGAGCGCGCCGAACGCCGGCACCCTGGTCGAGGTCGCATTCCCGCCGACGCGCGTCGTCGGACAATAGCTGCCAGCAAACTGAACCGAATAGCGGTCGGCGGTGAGCGTTGCACCACGGCTTTCGCTCACGCCACCCGGACGACGATCTTGCCGAAATGCGCGCCTGCCGCCATGTGCCGGAAGGCCGCCTGCACCTCGTCGAAGCCAAACACGCGATCGATTGCCGGCTTGATCTTGTTCGCTGCGATGGCGGCGTTCATTTCCTCGAACGTCTGCATCGAGCCGACGGAAATGCCCTGGACGTTGGCGCGCTTAATGAAAATCAGGCCGGGATTGAATTCGGTCGCCGCACCGCTGACGCCGCCGATGATACTGATTTTGCCGCTGGTGCGGATCGCGCTGAACGAGCGCGTCAACGTGCTTGCCCCGCCGACCTCGAGCACGTGGTCGACGCCGCGCCCGCCGGTGAAGCCGCGAACCGCCTTGTCCCATTCCGGGGTAGTTTTGTAGTTGATGCCGCAGGCCGCGCCGAGCGCTTTGGCGCGCTCAAGCTTATCGTCGCTCGACGAAGTGATGATCGCCGTAATGCCCATCGCGTGCGCGAATTGCAGTCCGAAGATCGAGACGCCGCCGGTACCCAGAAGCAGCACCGTCTGCCCCGCGATCAGCTTGGCATGGTGCACCATGGCGTACCACGCGGTGACGCCGGCGCAAGGCAGCGTCGCGCCTTCTTCCAGCGACAGGTGCTCGGGGAGTTTGACGACGCCGTCCTCCTCCAGCAGGGCATATTCGGCGAGCAGGCCGTCGATCGGACCGCCGAGCGCCGACGCGTGCATATGCGGGTCCGGCTCGCCGCCCGGCCAGCGCTGGAAGAAGCAGCCGGCGACCTTGTCGCCCGCTTTGACTCGCTGCACGCCCGGACCGACTTCGACCACCTCGCCGGCGCCGTCGGAAAGCGGAATGACGTTGTCGCGTACCGTGGCGCGATAGCCGCCGCGCACAATCAGGAGGTCGCGATAATTGAGCGAACAGGCGGCGACCTTGACCAGCACTTGCCGGTAGAGCGGCTTCGGCAGCGGCCGATCGGTCATGGCGAGCGCATCGATTCCGGCACCGCCCTTGGGCAGCTGATAGGCACGCATATCCTTTCCTCCCGACGCTACCCAGATTTCACTCGGCGGGCGTCACGCTCACGGCCACATCGATCCGTTGCCCGCCCGAGCCGACGATGACGCCATCCATCGGCGCGACATCGGTATTATAACGTCCCGTTCACCATTGTGCATAACAAAGTAGCCCACTAAGCCCCGCCACTATTGAGCTTTTCGAGTGTTGGGCTACGTTGTGCAGCACAAGGTATTTCAACCTCAAACAGAGGTTTTGTTACCCCAAAAGAGGCTCCGGGTAACAGGAGGATGTAGGCCATGCGTTGGACCGATGTGACAGTGCGTCAAATGAAAGCAGACCCGAACAGGCGGCTTGAAGTGCCCGCACCGAACAAGCCTAGCCTTTATCTGGTCATTCAACCGACCGGAGCGCGTTCGTGGTGCGTCCGTTATCGTTTCGGCGGCAAGCCCCGCAAGCTCACGCTCGGATCATTCCCGAAGGTCTCTCTTGCCATGGCCTATGACGCTACAGACAAGGCGGCGAGCGCGTTGGCGCACGGAATTGACCCTGCCGCCGCCAAGCGCGCCGGAGACGACGGCGACACATCCCTGGCCGCGCACGTCGCCAAGTATCGCGAGCGGCACGTCGTGAAGCTCCGTAAGGGCACTCAGGGCTATCTCAACCGTGAGCTTGATCGGATGTTGGCCAAGTGGCCGGGACGGTCGCTCGCCTCTGTCCGCAAGGAGGATATTAACACACTCATTGCTGACGCCGCTGCACGCGGGAGCAGCGCCGAAAATACCTCATGGGCGGTCATCAAAGGATTTTTCTCGTGGTGCGAGGAGCAACTTACCGATTACACGTCGCCTGCCCGGACCATCGGACGGCCCAACAAGGCGACCGAGCGCGACCGCATTTTATCTGACGATGAATTACGGACCATTTGGAATGCGTGCAAGCCGGAGACTGGCGCGGCCGGACGTTTGTGCAAAATGTTGATGCTGACCGGCGCACGCCGCGACGAGATGGCCTCGCTGTTGCGGACCGAAATCAAGGCCGACGCCATCGTGCAGCCGAAAGAGCGCACCAAAACAAACGAGCGGCATGAGATCGCGCTAACGCCGCTCATGCGTAGCGTGCTCGCCGAGACCAAGCGCAACGGCAAATACGCCTTGGCCGGGACGGACTATCCGGTGAGCAAAAGCGGTCGGATCAAAGAGGCCATTGAGACGCCCGATCTCGCCGAGTGGCATTTCCATGATCTGCGCCGAACCTTTGCGACTGGATTAGCGCGCAAGCCTTTCAGCGTGCCGCTGCCTGTGATCGAAAAGGCGTTGAACCATAAGATGCAAGGCGTGATGAAGGTCTATCAGCGCCATGACTTCCTAGAGGAGCGCCGCGAGGCGTTGCTTGCGTGGTCGGCGCACATTGAGCGGCTTGTTACGCCGCCGCTTCGCGTTGCTGCCTGAAAAGTAAAGCAGGCTCGATGTCTGCTTTTACCCCGATAACGACAGAATAGCGGACGTGCCGGGATGTCGGCTTTGGGCCGATAGTGTTGCAAAAGTCCCTAAAACCTGAACGGTGATTTTCTCGGCTGAAACTTACAAAAGCGAAAGTCGCTACTAAAAGCAACTCGGGGCCGATTACCGAAGTCACTGATGAGTCAGAAATTTTCTGATCAACGATGCAAAAGGACTTTTGCAACGGTATCGGCCACAAGCAGACTCATGCACTGCGGCAAAATTGGGATGTTATGCGGCGCGTTCAACGCACATATCGATTTCGCTACGGAGCGTCCCGAAGTCGATTGGTTTGGTCAGCAGCGCCTCAGCACCGTTCTCCAGAGCCTTGCGTTTCGTCTCGGCGTCGCCGTAGGCGGTAATCATGATGACCGGGACATCCGGCCGCAGTGTCTTGGCCTTGGGCAAGAGTTCAAGACCGCTCATCCCCGGCATGTTGATGTCGGAGAGGATTAAGATAAGTGATACTCCTGTCGCATCAGTGATGCGCTGAAGTGCGGCGGGGGCGGATTGGGCAAACTCCATAGTGAACCGGCCATCGCGGAGGTCGCGCCGGAACTGCTGGCGGAACAGAACCTCCACATCGGGCTCATCATCGACCACGAGAACGAGCGGGTTCACATGCGTTCTCCTGACTTGATAAGGGACGCACCGGCGCGCGGCAGAACGATTCGAAATTCGGTGAACTCGCCGGGCTGCGTATCGACCTCTATAGAACCGCCATGTTGCTTGACGATGATGTCGTGACTGATGGACAGGCCTAGCCCGGTCCCTTCACCCGCTGGCTTTGTCGTAAAGAACGGGTTGAACAGCTTCTCCCTAACCTCGGGCGGGATACCGGTGCCGTTGTCGCGAATCCTGATTTCGACCTCGTCCCCGAGGTTTTTGGTCGTGGCAGCAAGCGTGGGTTCATAATTGCCCCCATTTGCTTCAGCCTTACGCTTGGTCGCAGCGTAGAAGCCGTTGGAGATCAGGTTGAGCAGCGCCCGGGTAATCTCCTGCGGGAACAGATCGACCTCACCTGCGGCCGGGTCAAATGACCTCTCCAGGGTGATATTAAAGCCCTGCTTCTCGGCCCGCGCCCCGTGATACGCCAGATTGAGGCTCTCATCGACCAGGGCGTTGATATCGACCGGGCGGTGCTCTCCGGAGCCCTGACGCGAGTGCAACAGCATGTTCTTGACAATTGCGTCGGCGCGCTTGCCGTGCTGCACGACCTTGTCGAGATTGCCTCGCAGCGTATCGGCGATCTCGGTGATCTCTGCGCGCAGCTTGCTGTCGAGGTGCACACCGCCAAGCGCCTCCCGCAATTCGTCGATAAGCTCGACAGAAACCGCTGAAAAATTGTTGACGAAATTGAGCGGATTCTTGATCTCGTGCGCGATGCCAGCGGTCAACTGACCGAGCGACGCGAGCTTCTCCGTCTGCACCAGGCGATCCTGCGCGGCCCGCAAATCCCCTAGCGACTTCGCCAGTTCGCGCGTGCGCTGCTGCTCCGCTTCGAACAATCGCACATTTTCGATGGCTATCACCGCCTGGTCTGCGAAAGAGGTTGCCAACTCAATCTGTTTGTCGGTGAAGGGCCGCACCTCGCGCCGAACCAGTACGATGACACCGATGGGGTTACCTTCTCGCAAAAGAGGGACGCCGAGCGCGGTGCGATATCCACCGACGCTCTGGCCTTCCATGAAGCTGTATTCCGGGTCATTCAGAACGTCGGGAATGTGAACAGTCTTGCCCTCCAGCACGGCGCGGCCGGTGACGGTGCCTCGGCCGGCCGAAATCGGATTACGTTGCAGGAACTCCTGGAAAGCCGGGTCATAGCCGTAGGTCGCGACGTGATCGAAGATCGCGCCAGTCTGCCGCGGAATTGATGCCATGTCCGCTTCGCAAAGCCGCGCGGCCGATTCCACTAGCGTGTTGAGCACCGTTTTGAGATCAAAGGTTGAGCGGCTGATGATCTTGAGCACATCGGCAGTGGCGGTCTGCTGCTGAAGCGATTCACGCAATTCGCTGAGCAGTCGCGTGTTCTCGATCGCGATCACCGCCTGGGCGGCGAAATTCTGCACCAGTTCGATCTGCTTATCGGTAAAGGGACGAACTTCCTGGCGGTACACGGTGAACGCACCGATCAGTTCGTTCTCCTTCAGCATAGGAACGGCCAGAAACGTCCGCACACCTCCAAGTTCGACGGCTGCAACGATGGCCGGAACTCGCTCTACAGCGTAGGTTGGCTCCGCGGTAAGATCCACGATCTGAGTCACCGTCTTAGTTGCCACCATGCGACCGATGCCAGTGTTTGGACCAGGACGGAAAGCCGATAGGCGCCGGCGTGCTTCGGCGAAGGCGGGCGGGGTCTTATGCGTCGCAACGAGGTGCGCCGTGTCGCCATCCCAGCGATGGATATTCCCAAACTTGGCGTCACAGATGCGGACGGCATTCTCCAACATGGCGGCGAACACTGGCTCAAGATCGCCGGGAGACCTGGAGACGACCTCGAGCACCTCCGACGTAGCGGTCTGCTGCTCCAACGATTCGGACAGCTCGCGGCTGCGCTGCCTTTCGGCCTCAAAGAGCCGCGCGTTCGTCATCGCGATCTCGGCCTGCGCGGCAAAGCCTTGCACGAGGACGATCTGCCGGTCGGTGAACGGGCGCACCTCCTTGCGATACATGCTGATAACTCCGGCGAGGGCGCCGCTCTCGCGCAGCGGGACGGCGAGGTAAGTGCGGATTCCGCCGAGTTCGACACTGGCAACTGTTATTGGGGCGCGCTGGCGATAGGATTCAGTCATCGCGAGATCGGCGATGTGAACGACCGGCTGATCTTTCATTTTGGGGCCGAAGGCCTCGGCCTGCAGCACCGGCCGACGTGTCAGGAATTCGGTATAGGCGTCCGAGAGGTTTCGCGTCGCCGCGGCGCGGGCAAGGTCGCCCTCGACGACCCACAACCCACCGAAGCCTGCGTCGCAGAGGCGCATCGCTTTGTCTACGATCGCATCGAATACAGGTGCAAGATTGCCCGACGAGGCGTTGATAAGTTGCATAACCTCGGCGGTCGCGGCCTGTTGCGCAACTGACTCGTCGAGCCTGCGCTGAAGGTCTGCAATGATCTGCTCGGGATCCGCTGCGGCGTTATCCGGCTGCACGATCATTCGTCTGTTTCCTCACAGTGGACACACGGCGCCATTCCTTATCGAAAGCCCGTGATGGAGCCTTCGCAACTTTTGACCGCCTGGCCGATTTAAGCTGTTCAAGCGCCCCTTTTTCCCAAAGATCAGAGCACCACTGTAGCCGCTTTTTCGCGACATCGGGAAAAAGCTCGGGCAGAGGGCGATTGGGGCATCCGCCATCCCCTTTCTCCAACCACCTTCAAAGACCCCCAATGTCCGAAATGGGGTCATCAACTGCCGCGCCGGCCGTCGACCCAGCGCGGCAGCTAGACACCTAATAACGGACACGGAGGCGCGAGGTCGGCGCGGCAGAGATGGGCCATGTGTGGACGGCTCCGAGTTGGCAAGGAGAATCTTCACGTTGCAGGCTTGGTCG
>JBEKJZ010000144.1:0-12577 GCA_050010955.1 Xanthobacteraceae bacterium
CGCTTCTCCTTCTGATGCTTGAGGCCGTATCCACGGACCTCGTATTCACCATCAGCCTGAAGCGCAGCACCCAAAATCTTCAGCTATCCACAAGCTCGCCGGCCGATTACCCCATCTATGCCGCCGAAAGCGGAAGTTAATTTAGAGCAGTGGCGGCACCGCCACGGGCCGTTGCGGGTAGATGGCGCGATCAGGCCGATGCTGCTGAACAAGCCGCGCGGCGTTCGGCGAGTAAATGACGTGGCGTGCCTAGTTGGCGCTGGCCGCCGGTTTTGGCCTGGCCTTCGGCTTGGGCTTCGGCTTTTGCTTTTGCTGGTCCTCCGCCTCGGCCGACAGCGGATCGAAGCCGACATAGGCGATGTAATCGTCGAGCAGAGCCGTCGGCGTCGGCAGCGGAAAGCTCATCGCCTCTTCGATATGCGTGAAGGTCGTGTAGCCTTCGTTGGGGCCGATCGTCACCGGAATGCGAATGAACTTGGTCACGATCGGTTTCGTGCCGCCGGGCGCTTCCTGCACCACGGCGAGCCGCAACGGCACGTCGACCTGACCGGGGCCGCCCGCCGGCCCGACGATGATGCGTCCCTGGACGCCGATCTTCATCAGCATGTTGCCGTCGACGACGGCGCATTCGCGCGCGACGCGCGCGAAGGTGCCCTGGTATTTCAGCGACAGCGCCGCCTTGTCGCCGGTCGGGCCGATGGTCAGCGTGGAGGCGCCCATGCGAATGTCGACGCGGGGGCAATTGACGTCGGGCTGCGCGCCGGCGACGGCTTGCCGCGAGCTTGCGGAAGAGCCGGCGAAGAAGCGCGCTATCAGGCCGGAGGAACCGGACGAAGAATCCGAGGCGCTCGGCGCGCCGACGCCGCTACCCGCCGAGCAGCCGCCGGCGAGAAGCGCAAACGCGAGCCAAGCCCCGATCGAAGCGCGGTCGCCCCACCGCATCCGATGACAATTCCGCTGCATTCCCCCCACACTGGCGCGATATCGCCGATCTTATATCAAGCCAACCGTGGCCATCCCAAGGCGGCGAACGGCGTGGTCAAGGCTTGGATTATCAAGGTTTAATCGTCAATGGCTACGCCGTTAAGGCTTGGCCGTTAAGGCTTGGCCGTTAAGGCTTGGCATCCTTCAACCGTCCATAGAGCAGGTGATCCTGCCAGATGCCGTTGATGCACAGATAATCCCGCGCATAGCCTTCGCGGATGAAGCCGGTGTTTTCCAGAAGCCGGATGGAGGCGGTGTTGGTCGGGATGCAGGCCGCTTCCAGCCGATGCAGCCGCAGCGTGCCGAAGGCGAACGGAATGACGGCGCGGACCGCCGCCGTCATGTAACCGCGGTCCACGAACGGCTGGCCCATCCAATAGCCGAGACTGCCGGCCTGCGCCACGCCGCGGCGGACATTGGCGAGCGTCAAGCCGCCGACCAGCGCATTGTCGGAACTGCGAATGATCAGGAAGGCGTAGCCCTGGTCGGTCCGCAAATCCTCGGCATAGCGCCTGATGCGGCGCCGGAAGGCGCTGCGGCTGAGATCGTCGACCGGCCAGGTCGGCTCCCACGGCGTGAGAAAGTCCCGGCTTGCTTCGCGCAGTGCCGCCCAATCGCCGTAGTCCGTGACCTGCGGGATGCGCAGCATGACGCCCTCGCCGACGATGGAGGGCAGCGGCTCGGAGAAATTGATGGTGCGGAAAAACGCCATCGGCGTCCGTTCGTCATGCGGCCCGGCGGGTGAGAGTTTCCGCAATGGCCGCCGCGCTTTCAAGTCCGGAACCTAAACCGAGCACGGCGGTCGCCATTTTGCCGCGGGCGATCAGCGCCCGGCCGGCCGCGCGGGTACTCTCGACCGTCACCGCTTCGACCTTCTCGACCAGCTCGGCGAGGGGGATCGGCCGGCCCCAGGCCAGCATGTGACGGGCGAGTTGTGCGATGCGCTCGCCGGAACTCTCCAGCGCCATCAATAGCCCGGCCTTCATCTGCGCCTTGGCGCGCGCGATCTCCGGTTCGGAAATGGTCTCGGCGGCATTGGCGATCTCGTCGACGACGAGCCGCATCAATTCGGCCGTGTCGGCGGCGTCGGTGCCGGCATAGAGGCCGAACATGCCGATGTCGGAATAGGGCGCATGGTAGGAATAGATCGAGTAGCACAAGCCGCGCTTCTCGCGGGCTTCCTGGAACAGCCGGGAAGACATGCCGCCGCCGACCACGTGGGCGAACATCTGCAGGCTGAACAGCGCCGGGTCTTTCTGCGCCAGGCCGGGAAGCGCCAGCGCGATATGCACCTGCTCGAGCTCGCGCCTCTCGACGTGGGTGCCGCCGCCGAATCTCGCAGGCTCCGGCACCGGGCCGGCCGGGCCGGCAAAGCTTGCAAAACGCTTTTCCACCTCGGCGGCCACGGCGGCGTGATCGACGGCGCCGGCGGCGGCGACGACGATGTCCGGCGCGCGGTAGTGCCGGGCGAGGTAGTCGCGCAATTTCCCGTCGTCGAACGAGCGCACCGTCTTGGCGGTGCCGAGAATCGAGCGGCCGAGCGGCTGATCGGGAAAGGCGATCTCCTGCAGGTGTTCGAACACCAGGTCGTCGGGCGTGTCGGCGACGGCGGCGATCTCCTGAATGATGACGTTCTGCTCGCGCAACAGGTCGTCGCGGTCGAAGGCCGGCTCCGAGAGGATGTCGGCGAGCACATCGAGCGCCAGCGGCACGTCGGCCTTGAGTACGCGGGCGTAATAGGCGGTGTTCTCGGCGCTGGTGGCGGCATTGAGATCGCCGCCGACGGCCTCGATCTCCTCGGCGATCTGCCGCGCGGTGCGCCGGCGCGTGCCCTTGAACGCCATGTGCTCGAGAAAATGCGAGATGCCGTTCTCGTCGCGCCGCTCGTCGCGGCTGCCGGAATTGACCCACACGCCCAGCGAGGCGGTCTCGAGATGCGGCATCGTGTCGGTCACCACATGGATGCCGGATTTCAAGGTCGTCACCGCGACGCTCATGCTGCCGCTCCTTCCTGCGCGGCGCGGCTCGTCGCAAGCACGAACCGCTCGACCGCGGACTGATCCACCGGCAGCACGGTGACGCGCTCCGGGCGTTGATCGAGATCGCCAAGCCATTCCGGCAGGCGCGGCCGCACGCCGCAGGCCGCCTCGACGGCGTCGGGAAACTTGGCCGGATGCGCGGTCGCCAGCACCACCATCGGCACCGCCGGGTCGCGCGTTTCCTTTTCGGCGACGGCAATGCCGACCGCGGTATGCGGGTCGACGAAATTGCGGGTCTCGCGCTTGACCGCGCGCATGGTCGCGGCGACCTCCTCCTCGTCGGCGCGATCGGCGCTGAACAGCGCGCGAACATACGCCAGCGCCCGCGCCGACAGCGTGAACCGCCGCGATTGCGCCAGCGAGCCCATCAGCGAGCGCACCATGCCGGCGTCGCGATCATAGGCGTCGAACAGCAGCCGCTCGAAATTCGAGGAAACCTGGATGTCCATCGACGGCGAGGTGGTCGGCACCACATCGCGCAATTCGTAAGTGCCGGTCGCCAGCGTCCGCGCCAGGATGTCGTTGACGTTGGTGGCGATGACCAGCCGGTCAATCGGCAGGCCCATCTTCTGCGCCACGTAGCCGGCATAGATGTCGCCGAAATTGCCGGTCGGAACGGTGAAGGCAACCTTGCGGTGCGGCGCGCCGAGCGACACCGCGGCGGTGAAGTAATAGACGGTCTGCGCCACGATGCGGGCCCAGTTGATCGAATTGACGCCGGACAGATGCACCCGCTCGCGAAACGCCGCATGATTGAACAGGCCCTTCACGATCGCCTGGCAGTCGTCGAAGGTGCCCTCGATGGCGACGGCGTGAATGTTGGCGGCGTCCGCCGTCGTCATCATGCGCCGCTGCACGTCGGAGATACGCCCCTGCGGAAACAGGACGATGACATCGACCTGATTGCGGTCGCGGAACGCTTCGACGGCGGCGCCGCCGGTATCGCCGGAGGTCGCGACCACGATGGTACGGCGCTCGCCGCGCGCGGCCAGCACATGGTCCATCAGCCGCGCCAGGAGCTGCATCGCCAGGTCCTTGAACGCGAGGGTGGGACCGTGGAACAGTTCGAGCGCAAAGGTATTGACGCCGAGCTGGGTCAGCGGCGCCACCGCGGGATGGCGGAAATTGCCGCAGGCCTCGCGCGCCATGCGGGCGAGGTCGGCTTCGCCGATGGAACCCTCGGTGAAACGCCGGATCACCTCGACGGCGACTTCGGCATAGGGCCGGCCGGCGAAGCCGAGGATGGTGTTAAGGTCGAGCTGCGGCCAGGCTTCCGGCACATAGAGGCCGCCGTCGCGCGCCAGCCCGGCGAGCATGGCGTCGGCAAAGCCGAGCGGCGGGGCCTCGCCTCTGGTGGAGATATGGCGCAATCAAGCCTTCCTGGCCCTCGGCGCGAACCCCGCGGGCTGAGCTTAAGTATTTGATTATCCAGGATATTCGCTGCTGACGGCGCTTCGCGCCGGTCCCGGATCAGGGTCACAGTTATAGAAGAGCGGCGCTTTTCACAAGGAACGCGAGGGGCGCGGTTTACGGGCCTCTAGTTCATGAGATCGAGCGCAATCAGCAACGGCGGGTCTCGCTATGCTCCGCGTTACTGTGTGAAGGGATGCACGAGCTGGGCGCCGAAGCTCGCCGGAAAGTTACGATCCTTGATGCCATAGCTGGCGGGAAGTTCGCCCGGCGGCATGTGGAAGGTGCCGAAAATGACATCGAGCACCGGAAAAGTTCCGGCGAAATTCTTTTCGCCGCCGGCGGCCGGCGCCGTGTGATGCCAGCGATGAAAGACAGGCGAGGCGATCACGTATTTAAAGGGGCCAAGGGTCCAATCGAGATTGGCGTGCACGAAGGCCGAGTGCGCGAGGGTGAAAGGCGCAAGCAGAACCAAAACGCTCGGCGAAATACCGGCAAAAATGATGACGACGCCGGCCAGCACGCCCTCAAACAACAGATCGACAGGATGAAAGCGCGCCGCCGAAATCCATTCCAGTTGGTCGGACGAATGGTGCACGGCGTGGTACTTCCACAGTCTCGCACCGTGAAAGCAGCGGTGGGACCAGTACAGGATGACGTCCTCGCCGATGAGGCAGACGACCATTTGGACGGCGATGGGCAAGCCGGCAAGCGGTCCGTGACCGTGCGCATAGAAGGCAACGAGACCCTCACTCGTCGTGATGCCGAATATGATTGCCGTTCCGGCGACAAGAAGTCCGAGACGCAAAAAACGCGCGACGACCGGAATGAAGAACCAATAGCACAGATCGGTGACGATTTCGCGCTTGCGCCACCACGGATAGCCGGGATTGCAGGCCGAGAAAGAGGTGAGAATCGTAAAGACGGCTGCCAACGCAATCGATATCGGCATGCGCTTTGCTCGCGTCCGAAAGCATGCATCCGGCCGCGGCTGCAGTCTCGTCCGCACGCTGCATGCGCGCCTCGTCGCTTGATATCGGCGAAGCCCATTAATGAGCAATGAACGATGCGGCGCGAGGCATAAACAGAAGATGCGCGCATAGCGCCATTCTAATTGGCGAGTTCCGCTGAAACGCGGTGTTAACTACATCGCAATCGCCGCCATTTGACTGGTCTGCCGCTTACTTTGGAGCGCCTTTTCATTGCCTCTCCCAAGGCTCCTGGACTTCCGGAAGGGGTCATTAGCTGATTTGGCGGCTTCGATTTCTGATGTCCGCTCTTCCCCCGAAAAGCGCATTTGCCCTGCGCGCTTATCGAGTAAATGCCTAGGTCGGTCGTGCGCGCCCGGAACTGCGCGCCCAGGCGACGAACACCACGACCAAAACCAGCGCCAGGCCGTACCAGGTCACGGCGTATTGCAGGTGCTCGTTGCGCAGCTGCACCACCAGCTTGCCCGGCTGCGGCAAGCCGCCCGGCGGTACCGGCGCTTCCTGCTCGACATAGAACGGCGCGACCGGGCCAAGCCCCCGGTTGAGCCCTTTGGCGGCGGCGATCGCCAGCGGATCGCGCGTGAACCACATATTGTGCAGCGGATCGTCGACCGGAGAAAACCAATGACGGGCGTCCGGCCAGCGCATCACGCCGACAATCTCGACCGCGCCCGCGATCTGGCCGGCGGTCCGCGAGGCGGCGTCCTTGCGCGCCTCGGGCACGAAGCCGCGGTTCACGATCACGAAGCCGCCGTCGAGAAGCCGCGCCGGCGTGAAGATCCAATAACCGGGGCCGGAGACGTCGGGGCGAAAGACCGAGGCCGCCGCGTAAATGACCGCCTCCTTGCCGTGATCGAAGGTGGCGGTGAATGTGACGCGACGGTATTCGTCGCGCGCCGGATCGAGGCGCGGCCACGTCGCCGGCGGCGGCAGCGCCGCGGGCGGCGCCGCCAGCCGCTCGGTCATTGCGGCGATCAATCCCTCTTTCCAGGCCTCGCGCTCGATCTGCCAGGTGCCGAGCGCAATGAGAACGGCGAACACGAGCAGTGCCGGGATGAGCAGACCGAGCCACGACCGCCGTGTTGTCGTTTTCGCCGGCGCGCTCAAGGTCCTTCTCCGCGGAAGCGTCCTTCCGCGGCCTTGTGATGATATTGCAACGCGATCAGCAATCCCTTCATCGGCCGCAACGGTCCGAGCGTGACGATGAGGATCAGCGGCAGCCACAACGCCGCGTGCACCCAGAACGGCGGCCGATAGAGCACCTCGGTGATGAGCGCTGAGCCGACCACGATGAAACCGGCCAGCAACATGATGAAGACCGCCGGCCCGTCGCCGGAATCGGCGAAGCCGTAGTCGAGCCCGCACACCTCGCAGCGCGGCCGCAGTGTCAAGAACCCCTGGAACAGTTTGCCCCTGCCGCAGCGCGGACACCGGCAGGACAATCCGGCGAGGATCGATCCCGAAAGCGTGTCGATGGTTTTCTCGGTCATCACAGCGATGTCGCAGCCCGCGCGTCGCCGCGCAAGCGGAGACCCGGCTTTACAGTACGCTCAGCCCGGGTTCCCGCTTGCGCGGGAATGAGCGGAGAACCGTTATGCGCTCGTCCGCTATTCAGGTACGGGCACGCCGGCGCCCCACACATAGATGCAGGCGAACAGGAACAGCCACACCACGTCGACGAAGTGCCAGTACCAGGCGGCGAACTCGAAGCCGAGGTGCTGGGTCGGCGTGAATTGGCCGGCCAACGCCCGGAACAGGCAGACGATCAGAAAGATCGAACCGATGATGACGTGAGCGCCGTGAAATCCGGTCGCCATGAAGAAGGTGGCGTGCAGACAAGCCCCCAGACCAGGCCCTTGCGGTCGTTCTCGAGCAGCGCGTGATGCGCCCAGGTCACCGTGGTGCCGGAGGTGAGCAGGATCAGCGTGTTGAGCAGCGGCAGATGCCAGGGATCGAAAGTGTGAATGTCCTTCGGCGGCCAGACGCCGCCGGTGACCGCTATCCGCGCCACGTCCTGCAGTTCATCGGGGAACAGCGCGGTGTTGAAATAGGCCCAGAACCAGGCGACGAAGAACATCACCTCGGAAGCGATGAACAGGATCATGCCGTAGCGATGCGAGATCTGCACCACGCGGGTATGATCGTGCTCGACTTCGGCCTCGAAAATGACCTCCCGCCACCAGCCGATCATGGTGTAGAAGATGCCGATGGTGCCGACGCCGAGGATGATCGGCGCGTAAGCCACCAGATGGTGCATCCACAGGATCAGCCCGACCGCGGAGATGAAGGCCGAGGTAGCGCCGACCGCCGGCCACGGGCTGGGATTGACCAGGTGGTAATCGTGGTGCGGTCTGGCATGTGCATCAGCCATCGTCATCTTCTCCAAATTGGCGCGGGTCTTTAGCGGGCGCGCCCTTGTCATTGCCTCGTTCAGATCTTGCCGGACTTTCCCGGCGCCGCGCTCTCCGCCGCCGCCTGATCCGGCACTTTCACCGGATAGAAGGTGTAGGAGAGCGTGATGAGATTGACGCCGTTCTGCTCGGAATCTTCGGCGAGCTTGGGATCGACGTAGAAAACCACCGCCATATCGCGCTTCTCGCCCGGCTTCATGGTCTGTTCGGTGAAGCAGAAGCAATTGATCTTTTCGAAGTAGATGCCGACGGTCGACGGGCTGACATTGTAGCCGGCCTGGCCGGCGGTGACGCGGGCGGCTTCGTTGGTGACCGCATAGTAGATGGTGACCACCTCGCCGAGCTTGACGTCGATGGTCCGCCGCTCCGGCTCAAACCGCCAGGGCAGTCCGGCGGCGACATTGGAATCGAAGCGTACGGTGATGGTGCGATCCGATATGTGCGTGGGGGCCGCCTTCGCCACCTGCGTGGTGCCGCCGTAGCCGGTGGTGCGGCAGAACCAGGAATAGAACGGCACCGCGGCGAACGAGAGGCCGACCATCGCCGCAACCAGGCCGCCGCAGAAAAACGCGACCAGAATGTCGCGCCGCGGGGTCGGCGGGGGAGTCGGGTGTTGCGGGTTCATCGGCGTCTCACGGGTCGCGTTTCAGCGGCGGCGTTCACAGCGGCCGCACCAGCACGGCTGGCCCCTTCACCAGCGTCACGATGTAGAACAGCACCACCAGCACGCCCAGCGATACCGCGATAGCGATCGAACGCGCGCGGCGGGCGCGCAGCTGCCGTTCCGTGAGCTTGATGCCGGTCTCCGGTTTCTTCATGGCCTCACTCATCGCCGTCATACCGCGAAATGGCCGAACAGCCCTCCCGAGAACCGATCGGCCAGCAGCATGGCGAACAACAGGAACAAATAGAGGATCGAGAAGCCGAACATCTGCTTGCTTGCGGCATAGCCTTGCCGTTCGGCGCGCACCCGCAGCGCTAGCGCGATAAGGGCGGCGCCGGTCGCCACGGCGACGACGCCGTAGAGCGGTCCGGCATAGCCGAGCAGCCACGGCGCAACGCCGAGCGGCGCCAGCAGAAACGTATAGAGCAGGATCTGGCGCCGGGTTTCCGCCTCGCCGGCGACGACCGGCAGCATCGGCACGCCGGCGCGCGCGTAATCCTCGCAGCGGTAGAGCGACAGCGCCCAAAAATGCGGCGGCGTCCAGAAGAAGATGATGAGGAAGAGAACGACGGGCTCGATGGCGACGCCTCCGGTCGTCGCCGCCCAACCGATCATCGGCGGCAGCGCGCCGGCGGCGCCGCCGATGACGATGTTCTGCGGCGTCGTCCGCTTGAGCCACATCGTATAGACGAGGACATAGAACGCGATCGTGAACGCCAGCAAGGCGGCGGCGATCAGGTTGACGAGGAGGCCGAGCACGACCACCGAGAAGCCGGCCAGCGTCACACCGAAGGCGAGCGCCTCGCCCGGCGCCACGCGCCCCGCCGGAATCGGCCGCGCCGCGGTGCGCGCCATGCGGGCGTCGATGTCGGCGTCGTACCACATGTTGAGCGCGCCGGCGGCGCCGGCGCCCACCGCGATGCACAGAAGCGCGGTCAGGCCGATCACCGGATGCAGGTGGCCGGGCGCAATCACCAGACCGACGAACGCCGTGAACACCACGAGTGACATCACCCGCGGCTTCATCAATGCGACGTAATCGCCGACGCCGGCGATGCTCGGTTCGACCGGCGCGAGGATAATGCTCATCGGATCAGCGGCAGCGTGTCGTATTGGTGGAATGGCGGCGGCGACGGCAGCGTCCATTCCAGCGTGGTGGCGCCGGCGCCCCAGGGATTGGCCCCGGCCGGCACCTTGCGCATGAAGGCCTGCGCCACGCCGAAGAAGAACACCAGCGTGCCGACGCCCGAAATGTACGAGCCGATCGAGGAGATGAAATTCCAGTCCGAGAAGGCGTCGGGATAATCGGCGATGCGGCGCGGCATACCGGCAAGCCCGAGGAAGTGCTGCGGGAAGAACACCAGATTGACGCCGATGAAGGTCAGCCAGAAGTGCAGCTTGCCGACAAATTCGCTGTACATGTAGCCGGTCATCTTCGGGAACCAATAATACCAACCGGCGAAGATGGCGAACACGGCGCCGAGCGAGAGCACGTAGTGGAAGTGCGCGACCACGTAATAGGTGTCCTGCAATACCCGGTCGACGCCGGCATTGGCCAAGACCACGCCGGTGACGCCGCCGATGGTGAACAGAAAGATGAAGCCGATTGCCCACAGCATCGGCGTCTTGAACTCGATCGAGCCGCCCCACATCGTGGCGATCCAGGAGAAGATCTTCACCCCGGTCGGCACCGCGATCACCATGGTGGCGGCGATGAAGTAGGCCTGCACGCTCGCCGCCATGCCGACCGTATACATGTGGTGCGCCCAGACGACGAAGCCGATGCCGCCGATCGCCACCATCGCGTAAGCCATTCCCAGATAGCCGAAGATCGGCTTGCGCGAGAACGTCGCCACCACCTGGCTGACCATGCCGAAGCCGGGCAGGATGAGGATGTAGACTTCGGGATGGCCGAAGAACCAGAACAGATGTTGGAACAACAGCGGATCGCCGCCGCCGTGCGGATCGAAGAAAGTGGTGCCGAAATTCCTATCGGTAAGCAGCATGGTGATGGCGCCAGCGAGCACCGGCAGCGCCAGCAGCAGCAGAAACACCGTCACCAGCTCCGACCATACGAACAACGGCATCTTGTGCATGGTCATGCCGGGCGCGCGCATGTTGAAGATCGTGGTGATGAAGTTGATGGCGCCGAGGATCGACGAGGCGCCGGCGAGATGGATCGACAGGATGACGAAGTCCATCGCCGGGCCGGGATGACCGTAGGTCGACAGCGGGGCATAGATCGTCCACCCGGTGCCGGCGCCGTTGGCGCCCGGCTCGCCCTCGAAGAAAAACGAGGCCAGCAACAGCGCGAAAGACGCCGGCAGCAGCCAGAACGAAATATTGTTCATGCGCGGGAACGCCATGTCAGGCGCGCCGATCATCAGCGGAATCATCCAGTTGCCGAAGCCGCCGATCATCGCCGGCATGACCATGAAGAAGATCATGATCAGTCCGTGGGCGGTGACGATGACGTCGAAATAGTGCGTCTCGTGGAAGATCTGCAGGCCGGGGAACATCAGTTCGGCGCGGATCAGGATCGAGAAGATGCCGCCGATCAGCCCGGCGACCAGCGCGAACACAAGGTACATCGTGCCGATGTCCTTGTGGTTGGTCGAATAGACATAGCGGCGCCAGCCGTGCGGAATGGCGTGTCCGTGATCGTCGCCGCGGGCCGCGTGTGTCATTGCATCCATTGTCGGTCCCTGTGTTAAACAACCGCCCTCAATCTAACCCTCCCCGCTGGGGCAGGGAGGAAGATATCGTCAGTGCGCCGGAGCGCCAGCCGCTGCCATTGCGGTCGGCGGCGCGCTTTCCAGGCCGGCGTTTTTCTTCTCCACCTCGACCCATTTGGCGAACTCGGCGTCGCTCACCACCCGCACCGTGATCGGCATGAACGCATGGTCCTTGCCGCAGAGTTCGGAGCATTGGCCGTGAAACAAGCCCTCGCTGGTCGCCTTGAACCAGGTGTCGTTGATGCGGCCGGGAACGGCGTCGATCTTGATGCCGAAGGAGGGCACGGCGAAGGAGTGGATCACGTCCGCGCCGGTCACCAGCACGTGCACGATCTTATTGACCGGCACCACCAGTTCGTTGTCGACGGTGAGCAGGCGCGGTTGCCCGGGCTTGAGGTCCTTGTCGGCGACGATCAGCGAGTCGAACTCGAAATTGCCGTTATCGGGATAGTTGTAGCTCCAGTACCACTGCTTGCCGGTCGCCTTCACCGTGAGGTCCGGCTTCGGCTCGTCGAGCTGCAGGAACAAGAGCCGGAACGACGGCACCGCGATCGTCACCAGGATGATGACGGGCACGATGGTCCAGATCACTTCGAGCAGCGAGTTGTGCGTGGTGCGCGACGGCGTCGGATTGGCCCGCGCATTGAAGCGGACGATGATGATAAGCAGCAAAATCAGTACGAAAGCGGTGATCGCGGTAATGACCCAAAGCAGGAAATTGTGGAAGGCGATGACGTCCGCCATCACCGGCGAGGCCGCGTCCTGCAGGCCGAGCTCCCAGGGCGACGGCTGGCCGACACCGGCAAAAGCCGCCCCGGCGCTCGCGAGCAAACCCGCAGCGGTCAGCGCATATGTCGTCAAGCGTGAGAACACCGGCATCTCTTTCTCGGCTCCTCGTTGCAAATCAATCCTGGTCAGGTCGGCTGGTGCGGCGCGCGCGGCGCGACCCATTTAAATACATGTTGGCGGCACGACGGCAACGGTCCATCACTGCCTGTTGCCGGCGAAATTGTCTGCCACGGGTCTGGTCCTTGACGCGCATCGGGGAGTTGGGGGCTCGTCCCCTCAAACCACAAAACGCGAGCTACCGCAACGTATCCGTGGGCCGCTGCGCGCGGCCATCCGCAACCGTTCGGCCGCGGCCGCGGCGGTCGCGGCGGGCTCTGCGGCGCGGGACTTCGCGTCCTTCGCGCGGCCACAATGGCTTGGTCTTGATGCGTCTTGACACGGTGGGCTCACCATGTAGGCAGGCTCGCGCGGCGACCGGCCTGTCTCGGTGATTCGCGCCGGTCACCGCCGCAGGCGGCGGTAGCGACGGGGGCGGCTGGTCAGGGGAAGACGATCA
>JBEKJZ010000145.1:0-5487 GCA_050010955.1 Xanthobacteraceae bacterium
ATCGTCGCGAAAATTCCGCGCGGCCGGATGCTCGAGCTTGAGGAAGCGGCGTCGATGATCTGTTGGCTTGCCAGCGCCGAGAATTCCTTCACCACTGGCGCGGCCTTCGATCTATCCGGCGGACGGGCGACTTATTGAGCGGCGAACGGAGAACGAAGCGTCAATCGCATTGACGCAATTCGATCGGGAGGCGACGAGTCGGAATGAGTATGATGAAACTTTATTATGCGCCGGGGGCATGCTCGCTGGCGCCTCACATCGTGCTGGAGGAAGTCGGCGATCGGTTCGAGCTGTCGCGGGTCGATCTCGCCGCCAATCAGCAAAACAGCCCGGACTACCTTCGCATCAATCCGAAGGCGCGGGTGCCGGCGCTTACCGACGGCGATTGGACCCTCACCGAAGCGCCGGCGATCCTGCGCTATATCGCGGCGCGGCATCCAGCCACCGGACTTTGGCCGTGGGACCCACGCGAAGAAGCGCGCTGCGCCGAATGGCTCAATTGGCTGTCGTCGACCGTTCATGTTGCCTTTGTTCACGTCCGGCGTGCAAGCCGTTACGCCTCAGATCCCCGCGCCGTGGAGGATGTCGCCGCCACCGCCAAGGAGACGTGCCGCGATGTCTGGAACGCTGTCGACGAGAAGATTGGCGACGGGCCCTGGGCCATCGGTGAGCGCTACAGCGTGGCCGATCCGCTTCTTGTTGTTTACTGGACGTGGGGACGCGGACCGGCTCTTGGCTTCGACATGGCGCGCGATTTTCCGCGCTGGACGGCGCACGCGCGGCGGCTGTCCGCCCGCCCCGCAGTGCAAAGGGCCTTCGCCACGGAAGGTCTCACGCTGCCGGCATAAGACTAACCGAGCGCAGCGATGACTTCGCTGGCTTTGGTGACGGCGCCCACGTTCTGCATGGCGTATTGGACCGACGCGCGATGCCAGTCGGCATTCATCGTCGAGCAGCAATCCTCCGGCACGACGACGAAATAACCCTTGTCAGCCGCCGTGCGGGCGGTGTGCTCGATCGACATGTTGGTCCACGCTCCGGTGTCGATCAGGGTGTCGCGGCCGCCCGACTTGAGGACGGTTTCGAGCTTGCTGCCCTCGAAGGCGCTCATCCGCATCTTCTCGACGATGTGGTCGCCTGGCTGCGGCTCAAGACCGGCAACCGGTGCGGCGCCCCAGGTTCCGCGCACCATCGCGTTGGAGTCGACCACCCCCTCGAACAGCGGCGCGTTGAGGGTGAAGCCGGGCGCGCCCGGTTCGACAATGAACCAGACATGGATGACCATCACCCCGCGCGCTCGACAAACTTCCGCCAGCCGGCGGATGTTCTCGACGACGTTCTGCTCGCGGGCATGTTGCGGCGCGCCCGAGGCGGCAAAGGCGCCTCCTTCGGTGACCACGTCGTTCTGCATGTCCTGGATAATGAGCGCGCAGCGCGACGGGTCGAGGGCGAGGCCGCTTTTCGTGCTGGCACGTTCCGGTGCCGTCGGCGCCGCGCTGGTCGCCGTTGTCACCGGGCCGGCCAGCGCATTCGACCGCATGAACGGCTCCACCCGGGGACCGATCTTCGTGCGCAGCGCATAGATCGAATGCGTGGCGCACATAAAGAGCGTGCGCCAATCGGCCTTGCCCCAGTGCAGATTAGCGACAAGTTCGGGAACCCGCACTTTGCCAAGCAGCGCGCCCGAGCGCGAGTAAATCCATATACCGCCGGGTGCCGTCACCCAGATATTGCCAGCGCTGTCGCACTTCATGCCGTCGGGGACCCCCGGCTCCAGTTCTGAGCGGATGCCGGAGGCAAAAATCCGGTCCGGGCCAAGCGAGCCGTCGGCGTTGACATCAAAGACGCGGATTAGTGCACGCACCGTGTCGTTGACATAGAGCAGTCGCTCGTCGGGTGAAAAGCAAAGCCCGTTGGGCTGCTCGAATAAGTTTCGATCGACGACGAGCTGCGGTTCACCGCCGCCGGGCGGGACACGGTAGACGCCCTGGAAGCCGAGCTGACGCGGCCGCTCGACCCCGTAGACCGGCATCCGTCCGTACCAGGGATCGGAGAAATAAATCGAGCCGTCGGATCGAACGCAGACATCATTCGGGCTGTTGAGCTCCTTGCCTTCAAAATGCGACGCCAGAATTTCGCGCCGGCCATCGCGCTCGCGAATAAGGCTCGATGTCGCGTGTTCGCAGACGACAAGCCCCAGATTGGCGTCGTAGGTCATGCCGTTGCATTTGTTGGAGGGCTTCATCACTTCGCGCACGCCGCCGCGCTCGTCGTAGCGGCGACGCACGTCGGCCGGCATGTCCGAGAACAGGAGGTATTGGTCGCGTGGGTGCCAGATCGGCCCCTCAGTGAATGTGAACCCGCCGGCCAGTCGTTCGACGGGCGCGTCGAGATCGATCAACTCCGAGAACTCGCGACGTAACGCGGAGTGGTTCATGAATGCCTCCGCGTCTTACGCCGGGAACCATTGCCGTCGCGGCAACGATTGCACCACGGCCCCCGGCACGGAGTCCTGGAGACGCCCAGTAACCATTCCCGCCTCGATCAGCGCCGGACGGTCGTGGACCGGGAGCACGAAGCGCGAGCTGGCGACGACCTTCTTGATCGCGGCCTTCTCCTGCCGCTTGGTCGTGCCGTGGTTGCCGGTGACGCGCGGCTCCATATCGCTGATTTCGCGGAAAGGTTCGACCAGCTGATCGTTGATGTCATAAAGCACGTCGCCGCAGATCGTCGCCACCCCCTCATTGGTCTTGACGATGACATTCATCGACCCTTCGGTATGGCCGCCCGCCGCCTCGCAGATCACCCCGGGCATGAGTTCAATCGGCCCGGATATTTCGAGATCAAGAAAGCGCAGCGCTCCCTTGGTATGGAGCCGATCAATCAGATGCTTGATGTCGACCGCCGGATACTGCGGATGCATCAACCCCGACACCGAATATTCGAGCTCGCGCCGGTTTAGGACGACCGTCGTATTCATCGGAAAGAGATCGTCCTTGCCGGCATGATCGATATGCAGGTGGGTATGCAGAACGTAGCGCACGTCACCGAGCTTGAGCCCGTGCTTCTTCAGCTGGTTCTCAATCATGGTTTCATGGGACTGCAGTCCGCGCATCCCAAGAGTCTCCATGATCTGATTGGAGCGATAGCCGGTGTCGACGACCACCGGCCAGGTTCCCCCGAGAATGAGAAAGCCCGTCGTCGGCACCCGGCGGGTGCGGCCGCAATCGCGGCCGAGCACCAGGAAGCTCGATTCGAGTTCGATGTCGCCGTAGTCGAGAATTTTAATTTCAAGTGCCATCTATTCCTCCCCCCAGTGAATTGAGCTGATAAACCTTTGCCGCCGTGTCGTGGAGCGCCGCTCGGGCTGTCTCTTCTCCGAGCGGCTTGAGCGCGTGGCGGTACGCCGCCACCAGATCCGAATACCGTGTCCACAATTTCTCGACCGGGAAATTCGAGCCGAACAGGCAGCGTGTCGCGCCGAACAGATCGACAGTTTCGCGCACCACCGCCGCGATATGATCGGGGTCGTTTTTGTGAATGAACGTGCCGAGTCCGGAGAGTTTCGACACCACGTTTGGGCAGGCGGCGAGACGGCGCATCCCGGCGCGCCATTGCTCCCATCCGGCCGCGGAAGTGTCTTCCAGCATTCCGGCATGTTGCAGGATGAAAATAACCTTGGGAGCGCTGGCGGCGAGCTCGGCCGCGCCCTCCATCTGGCCGGCGAAAACCTGAAGGTCGAAAGTCCAGCCGTAATCGGCGAGCCGAGCGACATTGCGCTGAAGCGTTGCGTTGCGGGCGAGGTCGGGCTCTCCCGCGAAACGGTACAACGGATTGGCGTGCCAATGCAGCTGCATCCGCAATCCGCGCATGCCGCGATATTTGGTCAGACGGTCGCATTGCGGGCGCACGTCATCGACGAGAAAGTCGGCATAGCCGACGATGGCCTGCGGAAAACCGGTCTCGTCGGCGGCGCGCTGCACGTAGGCAACTTCGTCCTCGAAGGCGTCCTTCGCCCAATTGGCCTGCACGTAAACCGATGCGGTAACGCCGCAACCGGCGATGTCGGAGAGGTATTCGCCGATCGGATAGTCGCGCCGGATCGGCTCGTAAGGGCCGAAGATGCGCGGCTGCATCGGCCCGTCAATCCAAGGCAGGTCGGCCCGCCGCCAGATGTGGTGATGGGCGTCAATGATCGCCGTCATGCCGCCGCCCTCTCGCTCGCCAGATCGAGAACCTGGGCGCAGATGCTGTCGATCGATCCGCCGTCGCCGAGCTTGTCGAGGTAGGGTTGTGCCGCAACGAGGCCGGCGGTGCGGGGCTCGAAGGCAGGATCGGCGGCGAGCGGCGTCAGCCAGACGATCCGCCACGCAATCCGGGCGAAGCGCGCCACCGCGTCGCCCATCGCGGTCGGATCGCCGCGCTCAAGCCCGTCCGATAGCACGACGAGCGCCGCACCGCGCGCCAATGCGGCAAAGCGGGGGATGGAGAGAAAAGCTCCAAGTGCTTCGCCGATGCGGGTGCCGCCGTCCCAATCGGCGACGACGAGCGATGCCGTGGCGAGCGCCTGTTCGCGGTTGCGCAGGCGCAGCGGCCGAGTAATGCGGGTAAGCCTGGTCCCGATCGTGAAGACTTCGGCAGCTTCCGCGGCGCGAATCAACGCGTGAGCGAACGCGAGGTGCGCTTGGGTTCGCTCTTTCATCGAACCGGAGACATCGATGAGGAGGACGATGCGGCGCTGGCGCAGGCGGCGTTTGCGGTGGCGCAACCGGAGGAACTCGCCGGCGTGGCGCATCGCGTCGCGAAACATTCGCCGCGCGTCGGTGCCGGGTCCGCCGCGCGCGGAACGCCATCGATAACCGCGTCGCCGCGGAGCGCGGCGGGGAAGCGTGCGAGCGAACCGGCGCAGCGTTTCGCCCTCGCCCCCCGGCGCAAACCGGCGCACCGAAAGCCGCTCAGCAGCGGTCGCTTTTGCACCGGATTCGCGCGGCTCATCGCCAAATATCGGCTCGGGTCCGACCAAGGAATCCTCGGCGGCGTGCAGCGGTTCGTCCTCACTTGGTTCCAATTCCAGGCCCGCGCTTATGGCGCCGAGGAAATGAGCATCGAAGAGCCCATCGAATTCGGCGAAGCGCTCCGGCGGCGGCGCCAGCGTCGCGTGGGCGGCACGGCGGATGTCGGTGATTTCCGTGGGTCCCAAGAGTTCGATCGCAGCGAGCCAAGCCATCGTCTGCTCGGGTGCGACGGCGAAGCCCGCGCGCCGGAGCAAGCCGGCGAAGCCGATGAAATGGGCGATGGGGCCGGCTGTGTCGATCACGCCTGCGCCTCCACAAGGATGGCGTCGATCCTCGGCGTGACATGGACCAGGTCGTCCTCGTCCTTGAGGACCACGCCGAGCGAGCGCCGGAACGCTTCGGGCCAGCGGGCTCCCTGCTCGTTGAGAAGCGTCGCGGCCTCCGCCCATTCGACCGCTTCCGCGATGCCAGG
>JBEKJZ010000146.1:0-5422 GCA_050010955.1 Xanthobacteraceae bacterium
GGCGACGACGAGCGTGGCCACGCCATTGCCGATGAGGTTGGTCGGGGTGAGCGCCTGCGACATCAGGCGGTGCACGCCGAGAATGAGCGCGACGCTTTCGATCGGGATCGTTCCGACCGCCGACAGCGTCGCCGCCAGAACGACGAACGCCGCGCCGGCGACACCGGCCGCCCCCTTCGAGGCCAAGAGCAGCACCGCCAACAGCCCGATCTGTTGCTCGATCGTGAGCGGGGTGTTGGTGGCTTGCGCCAAAAAGACCGCCGCGGTCGCCAGATAAAGGCAAGTGCCGTCGAGATTAAACGAATAGCCGGTGGGAATCACCAGCCCGACCACGCTCTCCTCGCAGCCGGCGGCTTCGAGCTTGGCAATCATGCGCGGCAGCACCGTTTCCGATGACGTGGTCGCGATCACGATCAACAGCTCTTCGCGGATATAGCGGAGGAATTGCAGCAGGCTGAAGCCGCACCAACGGCAGATCGGCCACAGCACGACGATGACGAAGACGAGGCAGGTGACATAGAAACTCGCCAGCAGCTTGCCCAAGGAGACCAGCGAACCGGCGCCGAATTTGCCGACGGTGAAAGCCATGGCGCCGAACGCCCCGATCGGCGCCGCCCACATCACGATGGCGACGATGCGAAAGAACATCTGCGACGCCGTCCCGATCAGATCGGTGAGCGGCTTGCCGGCTTGGCCCATCCAGCTCAGCGCGAACCCGCACAGCACGGAGACGTAGAGCACCTCCAGCACGTTGCCTTCGCTGAACGCACCGATGAAGGTGTTGGGGATGATGTCGAGCAGAAACTGCGCGGTGGTCCGCCCGTGGGTCTGCTCGATGTAGGGCGCTACGCTCGACGTATCGACATGCGAGAGGTCGACATTCATTCCGGCGCCGGGCTGGAACAGGTTGACGGCAATGAGGCCGATGACCAGAGCGACCGTGGTCAGCACCTCGAAATAGATCAGCGCCTTGAGCGCGACGCGGCCGACCTTGGCCATGTTGGCCATGCCGGCAATGCCGTGCACGACCGTGCAGAAGATGATCGGCGCGATGAGCACGCGGATGGCCTTGATGAAGGCGTTGCCGAGCGGTTCCATCCGCGCGCCGATGTCGGGGTAGAACTGGCCGAGCGCGACGCCGGCGGCCATCGCCACGAGCACCAGGAACCACAGTTGCAGATACCACGGCGAGACGCGCGAGCTCTGGGCTGCGGCGGCTGGCACGGCTTTATCCATGCGGTATTGAAACCTACGTCACGACCGCTCCCTCCCCCGGCAAGGGGGAAGGAGCGGTCGGACTTGTCGCGGGTCGGTTAGTCAAATTGCGCGCGCCGACACCGGGCGACGCGCATCACTCTTCATCAAATTCATATTCCGCCGAGATATCCTTACCTGTGTAATCCGGCATGTAAGCGGCGGCCACTGCGCTGACGACGGCGCAGCCGGCGATGAAAACGGCGATCGCGTAGCCGGAATGATACGTGGCGAACAAGGCCGTGGCGATGATCGGCGCCGGCCCGCCGGCGATAATCGACGCCAGCTGGTAGCCGAGCGAGGCGCCGCTGTAGCGCAAGCGCGGCGTGAACGATTCCGCGATCAGCGCCGCCTGCGGTCCATACTGCATGTCGTGCGGAATGAGCGAGAGCACGATGGCGATAAAAACCGCCGACGGGATCGCCGTGTCCACCATGCCGAAATACAGGAACCCGAACAGGCCGACCGAGACGACGCCGATCAGATACATCTTCCGCCGCCCGATGAGGTCGGAGATGTGGCCGGAGAGCGGGATGGTGACGAACGAGACCAAGGCCGCCACCGAGACCGCGGTGAGAATGAAATTCCGCGGCATATGCAGCGTGCCGACCGCGTAGGAGAAGATGAAGGCGGTAAAGATGTAGAACGGCGCCTGCTCGGACAGCCGCAGCAATGCCGACAGGATGATTTCCTTCGGCTGTTTCTTGATCACTTCGAAAATAGGGGCCTTCTCGATCTTGTCGTCGTCCAAGAGCTTCTGGAACACCGGCGTCTCAAGGATACCGAGGCGGATCCACAGACCGACGCCGACGAGGACGATCGAAAGCGCGAAGGGAATGCGCCAGCCCCAAACCAGGAACTGGTCGCCCGACCATGCGCTGAAAACGAGGACCGCCAAGTTAGCCAACAATAGCCCGCAGGGGACACCGAACTGCGGCCACGAGGCCACCAGTCCGCGCTGACCTTGCGTGCGCGACCACTCCATCGCCAAGAGCACGGAGCCACCCCATTCGCCGCCGACGCCAATGCCTTGCAGCGCCCGCAGAATGGTCAGGATCACCGCGCCCCAGATGCCGATCGTCTCATAAGTCGGCACAAAGGCGACGAGGAAGGTTGCAATTCCCATGAACAGCAGCGTGGCAATCAGCGTCGCCTTGCGGCCGATGCGATCGCCGTAATGACCGAAAATCGCGGCGCCGACCGGCCGGGCGACGAAGCCGATGAAGTAGGTGCCGAAGGCGAGAAGCGTCGCCGAGAGCGGGTTCTGGTTGGGGAAGTAGAGCTTGCCGAAGATGAGACCGGCCGCGGTGCCATAGAGGAAAAAGTCGTACCACTCTATCGCCGTGCCGACGGTCGATGCGATGACGGCCTTGCGCAACTGCGCGCTGTGTTCGGCGTCCGTTAGCGGCCCAGCTGTCGTTGCCATAGCCATGGCGCCCCCTCCCCTTTTTCGCCCCCTAAGCGGAGTCGGCCGTCCCGTGGCCGGCTCCTGTTCTGACGATACTGCAGGGCGCGGTCGATGGCTATAGAGGGAAAGCCGCTGGAGGATTCTTCGGGCGTCGCCGGGCCCGATCCCGGGTTTATCCGAGATCGGCAATGAAACAGCCTACCCCGGCACCATCAGCACCGCCGCTTGGGTGTCCGGCCCGCTGCCGGGCTCGCAGGCTTTTGTCCGCGCCGGAACGCAGCAGCGGCTACTGGCTCGGCCTATCCGACGCCATCACCGTGACCGGCTTGTCGCGATAGACATCCGCGAACAGCCGCTTGAGGTTCTCCACCTTCGGCGCATCGTTGAAGACGATGTAGGGATAGGACGGGTGCAGCACGGCGAAGTCCTGGTGATAGTCTTCCGCCGCATAGAAGCCATGCAAGACCTCAAGTCGGGTCACGATCGGCCGCGCAAAGGCGTGCGCCTTGTCGAGCTGGGCGATATAGGCGTTGGCGATCCGTTGCTGTTCATCGTCGGCATAAAAGATCGCCGAGCGATATTGTGTGCCCGCGTCCGGTCCCTGCCGATTGAGCTCGGTGGGGTTGTGCGCGACCGAGAAATAAATCTGCAGAATCTTGCCGTACGAGATTTGCCGCGGATCGAACGTGACCGCGACCGACTCGGCGTGGCCGGTCCGGCCGCCGCCGACCACTTCATAATGCGCCGTCTGCCTGTCGCCGCCGGCATAGCCGGAGATCGCCGCCGTCACGCCTTTGGTGTGCTGAAACACCGCCTGCACGCCCCAAAAGCAGCCGCCCGCCAAAACGATGGTCTGCGAAGTGGAGCCGGCCGGCGCTGTCGCGTCGAGCGCCGGCGGCGGTATCACGACGGCGGGCTCCGCGGCCCGCGCGACGTTCATCGTCAGACCGACCAGCGGCACAACCAATGACGCCAGGACGATGTTCCGAAGCGATAAGCTGCGAACAAACGCCATTTGTTCCTCCAAAAAGCCGAGCATCGCGCGACGCGGCAACGATGGCGCGATTTTTACGGCACGGCGCGCACGCGACGCCAATCACAATTGGCGCCACTCCATCGCACCGTTTGGTCACGACTTCGTGTGTTGTTGGCCAATCGCGGCAAGAGGCATTGCCTGAATCGCTGCGTGCCCAGTGACGCCGAGCGGGTGTCGGTGAGTGGCGGAGCGCAACACCGTGCGGGGATCTTTTCAGGCCTTCGGCCGAATTCGCGTCTTAATGCGTCCAGGCCTCGCGGCGCGGAGAGGCGAAGTTGTCGGAATAGGAGATGCGCTGGCGCACCGGCGGCTTGGTCTCGAATACCTGGTGGGGGACGCCGTGGCGCTCGCAATAGGCGATGGCCTCTTCCTTGCTGTCGAACTGAAGGCGCAATTCCTGCTTCATGTCGGCCGAGCTCGTCCAGCCCATCAACGGATCGATCATGCGCGGCTGTTCGGGCTCATAATCGAGCACCCATTCCTTGCTCTTGGCGGTGCCGGACTGCATGGCGTTGCGGGCTGGCTTGTAAATGCGGGCGGTCATCGGTGAACTCATCCCAAGGTTGATCGCGATCCAAACTAAGGTCCGCTCAGGCAGGTGGTCGGGGCAGCAGGATTCGAACCTCCGACAACCCACTGATATCACTCGGGGGGGTTCTGACAAGTGGGGGTGGTTGCCGGGCAAAACAGCCCTGAGATCTTGGCCAAGGCCGACGTGACCTCACCTCCGACGCAATACCGATAAATTAAGAATTACAATAGTTTATGGCTATATATTCAATGGTGTCTTTAGCGCGGGAAACGGCTGGTTGCTCCTTCCCCTTCGGGCGGCGGGGCTGAGACAGGAGCGCATGAATGCGCCGGCATATTTCAGGTCGAGAAGCAACCTACATGGCGATTGATAGTGATAAGCGCCGCCCGGTGAAGATCGAGCCAGCGGATGGTGCCATTAGCGACCCAACTATTATCACCGGTTCGGCGATCTCGCAGATCAGCACGACGCGGAAAGCGCCACCTCGCGTGCGCAAGCCGCAGGCGAATAACGATCGGTGTGTCGCGCCCACGCCTGACCTAGAAGCTCACCGCGCGGAACTGCGCCAGGCCTTTGGAAACACGCTCTCGGACGAGTTCGCCGAGTTCATGCTCGGGAAGCTGGTTTCCGCCTTGCGACCGAGCCCATTCGATAGCCTCGATGAGACAACGCTCAATGCGGCGATCGCTGTGGTTTCATCGATCAATCCGCAGACAGAATTTGAGGCCTTGATCGCCGTCCAAATGGCCGCGAGCGGATTTGCCGGGCTCAAATTCTTGCGTCAAAGCCAGCACAACATGGATGAGATCTACATTGGCGTGTACGGCGGCTACGCCGCCAAGTTGTTTCGGCTTCAGCTCGACATGATGCAAGCCCTGGACCGTCATCGACGGGGGAACACGCAGTCAGTGGAGGTTCGGCACCTCCACATCCATTCCGGAGCCCAGGGCGTGGTTGGTATCGTCAATGCTGCCGGAGAAAAGCCGGAGGGGGGTGTTGAGAAATGACACACGACCCCATGCGTCAGGCGGACGTTGCGCGACGACTGTCGAATATGGCCAGAGCCCGCCGATGTGGGGCAAAGACCCGCGCCGGTCGCCCCTGCCGACAGGCGGCCGTAAGGGGTAGTCGCAGGTGTCGTATGCACGGTGGCGCCAAAGGCTCCGGTGGCCCTGCGGGCGAGCGCAACGGA
>JBEKJZ010000147.1:0-7894 GCA_050010955.1 Xanthobacteraceae bacterium
CCGCCGGATAGATCGAAGGCCGCGCCAGTGGTGAAGGAATTCTCGGCGCTGGCAAGCCAACAGATCATCGACGCCGCTTCCTCAAGCTCGAGCATCCGGCCGCGCGGAATTTTCGCGACGATCATCGCCAAAAAGTCCGGGGCCTGGCTCATGGCGAGCGTCGTCTTGGCCACGGCCGGCGTCACACAATTGACGCCGATATTGTAGGCGGCAAGCTCCTTGCCGAGCGACTTGGTCAGGGCGATCACGGCCGCCTTGGTCGCGCTATAGGCCGGCGCTTTCGGATTGCCTTCCTTGCCGGCGACCGAACTGAGATTGACGATGCGTCCGTAATTCGCCGCGATCATGTGCGGCACGACCGCGCGGCAGCAATAAAAGGTGCCGAGCAGCCCGACATTGACGACATCGCGAAAGGCCTCGGGAGGATATTCCCAGGTCGGCGCGTTCGGGCCGACGATCGCCGCATTGTTGATAAGGATATCGATCTTGCCGAACTGTCCGATCGTCGCTTTGGTGGCGTCTTCGACCGCGGCAAGATCGGCAATGTCGACCGCAAGTCCCTGCACGCGGTCGCCCTTGGCGATACGCTTCACCGTCTCATCAAGGAGCGCACGGTCGCGATCCCATAGATCGCGACCCGCTGGTTCAGATCATAGACATTCATAGGACCGCCGCGTTACGCCGGTTGAGAAGAAACAACTTGTCTGCCGGCGGACCTAGTGTGGCGGTTCAGAAGTCCGCATCATTTTTGCCGCGAACTCGTCATGCGGACTTCTGAGCCACACTAGATCAATACGTTGCTAGTGTCCTTCGATTCCGAAGTTCGCAAACGAGGGTGCCCGCATAATGATGCGAACTTCGGAATCGGGACACTAGCCTCGAGGCGCGCACAACGCCTCGAGGCCTCGGCACAAAAGCGTCAGCCGTGCACCAGCGGGCAATTCCCCTCCTTGAGCGGCCGGAATGCCTGATCCGGTGGAATCGTCGCCAGGATCTTGAGGTAATCGAACGGGTATTTCGATTCGGCGGGCGACTTCACTTCTTCGAGATACATGTCGCGCATCACCCGGCCGTCCTCGCGGAGCCAGCCGTCCTTGGTCATGAAGTCGTTGATCTTCATCTTGCGCATTTGCGCGACGACCTTGTCGGCATCGTCGGTGCCGGCGGCCTGGATCGCATTGAGGTAGAAGATCACTTCGGTGTAGATGCCGGCCTGGATGTAGGTCGGCGGCAAACCCGTGGGATTTCTCGCCATGAATCGCTTGGCGAAGGTTCGGGACGCATCGTCCTTGTCCCAATACCATGCCGAAGTGATGGTCAGACCCTGTGCGATTTTCAAACCTAGCGAATGGATATCGCTCAGAAATACGAGGAGTCCTGCCAGCTTCTGGCCGCCGGCCACAATGCCGAATTCGGAGGCTTGCTTGATCGAATTGATGGTGTCGCCGCCGGCATTGGCAAGCCCGATGACCTTCGCCTTGGAGGCTTGAGCCTGCAGCAGGAACGAAGAGAAATCCTGGGTGTTGAGCGGGGCGTTGACCGCGCCAAGCACCTTGCCGCCCGCCGCCTTGACGGCATCGCCGGTATCGCGCTCCAAAGCATGGCCGAAGGCGTAGTCGGCGGTGATGAAAAACCAGGTGTTTCCGCCTTGTTTGACCAGGGCGCCGCCGGTGCCGTGGGCAAGCGCGTAGGTGTCGTAGGTCCAGTGGATGCCGTAGGGCGAGCAGGCCTTGCCGGTCAGGTCCGAAGATGCCGGGCCCGACATCAGGAAAATCCGCTTCTTCTCACGTGTGACTTCCTGGATTGCCAACGCCACCGACGACGTCGGTACATCGACGATGGCGTCGACATGGTCGGTATCGATCCATTGGCGCGCGAGGCCGGCGCCAACATCGGGCTTATTCTGATGGTCGCCGCCGATGATCTCGATCGGTGCGCCCAAAACCTTGCCGCCAAAGTCCTCGGCCGCCATCTGCGCGGCGACCACACCGCCCTTGCCGGAGACATCGGCGTAGAGACTCGACATGTCGTTGAGCACGCCGAGCTTGACGACGCCGTCCGAAATCTGGGCCCACGCCGTTCCACAACTTAGAATGCAGGCGACGGCCGTTAGGGCAAGCAAGCGTTTCATGCGTTTTCTCCTAGGTGACAAGGCCGGCTTCAACACCCGATTTTTCGCGGCCAAAGTACGTACTGTTGGGCTTTAGTTCAGCGTCATCGGTTGCATCAGTATTGCACCAGCAGAACGCATGTCGGCACTATAGCACGCCGCATTCGGGCTTCCAGTCAGTTCGGAAACTGCCTACCATTGACATTAAAACGACAAACGCGGGCGGCGGCACGGCAACCGACGCAAAAGCCCGCTTTCAGGGAGGAAACGTCATGCTCCAGGTCGATAGCGCCGCGGACCTTTCCACGCTCGGCGATATCCCGCGCCATCACGCCCGGAACCGCCCGCATCGAGTGGCGATCCATTATGAGGGACGGCACCTCAGCTACGGCGAACTCGATCGGCGAACCAACCAAGTAGCAAACGGATTGCTCGCCGATGGCCTCAGGCCGCAGACGCGCGTCGCAATTCTGTCGAAAAACGCGCCGTCTTTCTTCGAGCTCTGGTTCGGCGCCGCCAAGGCCGATCTGGTCCTGGTGCCGGTCAATTTCCGCCTGGCGCCGCCCGAGGTGGCCTACGTGGTGGAGGACGCCGGCGCCGAGCTGCTGTTCGTCAGCGCCGATTTTTACCCGGTCGTCGAGAAGGTAGCGAACGAATTAAAGTCGGTTCGCCGGATCATCGCGCTCGATGGCGGCCGCGTTTCCTGGCCCGATTACGCCAGCTGGGTGGCAGCCCAGTCGGCGAGCGATCCCGCCGTGACGATCGCGACGGATCACTGCGCCATTCAGATGTATACCAGCGGCACGACCGGCTACCCGAAAGGCGCGCGGCTCAGCCACGCCAATCTGCTGACCTTGCTGCCGGGTGCGCTGCGCCAGTTCGGCAACTGGCATGACAACGACGTCAATCTAGTCTGTATGCCGCTGTTCCACATCGGCGGCAGCGGTTGGGGCTTGGTTGGTTTCTATCGCGGCATCGAAACCGTGCTGATGCGCGACCCGGATCCGGCCGCCATTCTGCGGTTGATTCCGGAATATCGCATCACCAAGGCCTTCTTGGTGCCGGCGCTTCTGCTCTTTCTGCTGCAGACGCCACAATGCCGGACGACGGATTTCTCGTCGCTCGAGCTGATCGTGTACGGCGCGTCGCCGGCGCCGGTCGATCTCGTGCGCAACGCGCTCAAGGTGTTCGGCTGCGACCTGGCGCAAGTCTACGGCCTGACCGAAACTACCGGCGCCATCACCTACTTGCCGCCCGAGGACCATGGCGAGCAAGCCGGTGCGCGGCTCAAGTCGTGCGGCAAGGCGATGACCGGGGTCGAGCTTCGCGTCGTCGACGCCGCGGGTAACGACGTCGCGACCGGTGAGGTCGGCGAGATCGCCTGCCGGTCGCCGCAGATCATGCTGGGCTACTGGAACCAACCCGAGGCAACGAGCCGCGCCATGCGCGGCGGCTGGTTCCATACCGGCGACGCCGGCTACCTCGATCAGGACGGCTACCTCTACATTTACGACCGCGTGAAGGACATGATCATCTCGGGCGGCGAGAACATCTATCCGGCCGAGGTCGAAAGCGCGCTGTTCGGCCACCCCGCGGTCGCGGACGTGGCGGTGATCGGCGTGCCGGACGATCAATGGGGCGAGGCCGTGAAGGCGTTCGTGGTGAGAAAACCCGGCGTCGAGGTCACGCCCGATGAATTGATCGGCTTCGCGCGCGAGCGTATCGCCGCCTACAAGGTGCCGCGGTCGATCGATTTTATCGACGCCCTGCCCCGCAACCCGACCGGCAAGATTCTCAAGCGCGAGCTGCGCAAGCCATTCTGGGTCGGCCAGGAGCGGCAGGTTCACTAGGCTCCCGCGAGCCCCATCAGCTCGCGAGTTTCTCCGGGGCTTGCGATGGCGCGGCCGGCCTCACGCGCATAGCGGGCCAGCATCTGCACCAGCGCTCCGTTCGAGCCGACTTTGCTGCCGTCGGGTAAATAGAACGTGTCTTCGAGGCCTGTCCTTAAATGGCCGCCGAGCTCGGCAGCGCGCCGGTGCAACGGCCAGATTTCCGCGCGGCCGATGGCGGTAACCTGCCAAGGCGCGCCGGCGAGGGTGAGCTTCTTGAGGATCGGAAGCAAATCCGGATCGGCCGGCATGCCGGACTCCACGCCCATGACGAAATTGTATTTCGGCCGGCCCTTGTACATGCCGTTCTTCGCATACATGCCGACACAGCGCACGATGCCGACGTCGAAACATTCGAATTCGGGCTGGGTGCCGGTCTCGGCCATCACGTCGAGATACGCTGTTACTTTGTCGACCGGATTATCGAAGACGTGCGGCGGCCAGGCCCACGACCCATCGGAACGCACTTTCAGGTAGTTCAGCGAGCCGGCATTGCAGGCGGCGATCTCAGGCTTGACGGCGCGCAAGCAAGCGAGCGGGCCGGAAATATTCGACCCGATCGTGCCCGTCGACTCGTTGAGAATCACGCCGGGGCAGGCGTCGCGGATCGCCTGCATGATGGTAACGGCCAGCTCGGGCTCCCATGACGGCAGGTGCCCCTTGCCGGGAGCTTGCTGGCGGAAATGCACATGCATGACCGCGGCGCCGGCGTCGAATGCGGCTTTCGCCTCGCGCGCCATCTCTTCGGGCGTGACCGGTACCGGATGCTGCTTCGGGTCGGTCAGCACGCCGGTGAGCGCGCAGGTGATCACGACCTTGTCGCTCATGCGGATTCCTCCATCTCATCCTTGGCCGCAATGTTCTCGGGCGCGAGCACGGCGAGAAGCTGCCGGGCGGCGACCTGCTCACCCGGGTTGACCAGGATCTTCTCGATGGTGCCGTCGCGCTCCGCGCTGATCTCGTGCTGCATCTTCATCGCTTCGAGCACGACGACGCGCTGTCCTCTGATGACGCGATCGCCTGCTCGGGCGAGCACCCCTACGATTGCGCCATTCATCGGCGCGACGAGGCGGGAGGAACCGTCGCGGCGTCCAGAGCCGGCCGCCTCGAGAGCGGTCTCGCGCACAGCGACGGTGGTTCCGTCGAGATCGAGATGCAACACGCCGTCCTGAAGAGCGAAGCGCGCGGTCTGCTGCAGGCCGAAGGCGGTGAAGCGAAGCGAGCGTTCGCCGCGTTCGACGATCGCAACCTCGACCTCTTCCTTGCCCAACAGAACCAAATATTCATCCGGCCTGACAGCCATGATGCTGGCCGAATGATGAACGTCGCTCAGTGTCAATCGCAAAGGCCAGACTGCAATGCCCGTCGAAGACCAATTCATGGTTGCTCGCGACGCGCTGGCGGCGCTGCGCCTTCGGTCCTCGAACAGCAGCACCGCCGCGATCGCCAGCGTCCGGAGATCGGCCTGCGGACGCCGCATGGCGTCGCTCCCCGCCGGAAAATACCGTTGAATGAACGTGGTCGTCGCTTCCCCGGCGGCGAAGACGGGGTGCCGGAGCATCGCGATGAGAAAGCTACGGTTGGTGGTCAGCCCGAGCGCCACCGTGTCCTCGAGCGCAATGAGCAGCCGGCGGCACGCTTCTTCGCGCGTCGCACCATGGGCGATCACCTTCGCCAGCATCGGATCGTAGAACGGGCTCACGCTCTGGCGGCAAAAAGTTTTTGTGCGGATCTTCGGCATAAAGCCGCGCCTCGATAGCGTGGCCACTGAACCGTACTTCGTGCTGATCGAGCGGCAGCCTCTCGCCGGCCGCCACTTGAAGCTGCCAGGCGACCAGGTCCATTCCCGTGACCGCCTCGGTCACCGGATGCTCGACCTGAAGTCGGGTATTCATTTCGAGAAAGTAGAATTTTCCCGACTGGTCGAGCAGAAACTCGACGGTGCCGGCACTCACATAACCGATGGCGCGGGCCGCGGCGACCGCGGCGTCGCCCATATTCGACCGCAGCTCGGTCGAGACCGCCGGCGAGGGTGTCTCCTCGATGACCTTCTGGTGGCGGCGCTGAATCGAGCAATCGCGTTCGCCGAGATGGATGACGTTGCCGTGCTGGTCGGCAAAAACCTGGATTTCGATGTGTCGCGCGTCGGGCACTGCATGCTCAAGGATCAACTCGTCCGACCCAAATGCGCCCGCCGCCTCGGAACGCGCCCGCGCCAGCGCGTTGGCGAGATCGTCGGCGGAGGCCACGAGGCGCATGCCGCGCCCGCCGCCGCCGGCCGCGGCCTTGACCATCAGCGGAAAGCCGATGCGCCGGCCTTCCTTTATGAATCTCTCGTCGGACTGATCCGGCCCCTGATAGCCCGGCACGCAAGGAACGCCGGCAGCCTGCATCAACGCCTTGGCCCGCGCCTTGTTGCCCATCGCGGCAATGGCCACCGCCGGCGGACCGATGAAGACAAAACCCGCCCGGGCGCAGGCCTCCGCGAACGCGGCATTCTCGGAGAGAAAACCGTAACCGGGATGGACGGCGTCGGCGCCCGCGAGCTTTGCAGCCGCCAGCAGCGCATCGACATTCAGATAACTGTCCTGCGCGGGCGGCGGCCCGATGCGGACAGCCTCATCGGCCTGCCGCCTATGCAAGGCGTCGGCATCCGCATCGCTGTAGACCGCGACCGTGCGATAGCCGAGAGCCTTTGCCGTACGGATGATGCGGCAGGCGATCTCGCCGCGATTGGCGATCAGGATTTTGCTGAATGCGATCATGTTTTGAAGGCGCTGGCCGAGCGAAAGTGCGCTCGGAAAGAGATCATCCCTCACCCACCTGCGTCACCCAGGACGGTTTGCGTTTCTCGACAAATGATCTGGTGCCCTCACGGCCTTCCGGGCCGCGTACCGCGGCGGCAAAGCGCTCGGCTGCGTCGTCGAGCAGCTCCGACATCGGGCTCGGACCGGCGGCGCGCAGCATCAGCCGTTTGGTCGCGGCGACCGCGCCGGGAGCGCATTTGAGAACTTGATTACAGCTGTCGCTGACGGCCGCATCGAGCGCGGCGGCGTCGGCGACCGTGCGATGCGCGATACCGATCGCGGCCGCCTCGGTGCCGTCGAGGCGCGCCCCGGACACCGCCAAGCGCCGCGCGGCCGTGAGCCCGATGCGCTTGACCACGAACGGCGAGATCGCCGCCGGCACCACGCCGATCGTTACTTCCGTCATGCCGAACTTGGCGTCGGCCGTCGCGATGGTGATGTCGGCGACGCAGGCCAAGCCGAAGCCACCGCCCATGGCGTAGCCCTCGACCGCGGCGATCACCGCCTGCGGCGCCGCGTTCACCGTGTCCAGCATGGCGCCGAAGCGCCGGTTGTTTTCCTTCAGCGCGTCGGTTGCGCCCGGCGGCGGCGCCTCGTGCGCGGCCGACATGCTCTTGATGTCACCGCCGGCGCAGAATGTTCCCCCTGCCCCACGCAGCACGACGACGCGCACCCTTCGATCGTCGGCAATCGCGGCAAATGTCGCCAGGATCTCTTGCACCATTTGCGGGCTGAGGGCGTTGCGCAGTTCGGGCCGATTAAGCCACAGGTGCAGCACCGCGCCGCGCAGATCGAGCCTGATATGCGCGGTCTCCCGCGGCAGCTCAGCCATGATCGGCCCTTTGCTCCGGCGCATTGGATGTCCCGGGCAGCGTTCCCATCAGCTTGCAGATGATGGTCAGCATGATTTCGTCGGCGCCGCCGCCGATCGAGCCCAGGCGTCCATCGCGATACGCCCGGCTCACGGGCGTCTCGTTCATGAAGCCCATGCCGCCCCAATATTGCAGGCAGGCATCCGACAGCTCGCGGCGCAGCCGGCCGCCTTTGAGCTTGGCCATCGAAGCCAGCCGCGTGACATCGGTGCCGGC
>JBEKJZ010000148.1:0-5273 GCA_050010955.1 Xanthobacteraceae bacterium
ACCGTTTGGAAAGCCAGCCTTCCAGCCGTACTGGGGAAAACCCGCCGTACGGAATGATAGGGTGGATCGAGGAAACGTCGGCATCATTCGAAGCCCGATCCGCGCCTCGATCCTACCCGACTCCCATATGTGGTTCGGCGTATCCATCGAGGATGGCACGAAGACATCGCGTATCCGTCATCTGCGCGAAGCGCCCGCTGGCGTACGCTTTCTTTCAATCGAGCCATTAATCGGTCCGGTGGGAAAGCTCGATCTTACCGAAATTGACTGGGTCATCGTCGGCGGCGAGAGCGGCCCCGGCGCGAGACCTATGAATCCCGATTGGGTGCGTGAAATTCGCGACCAATGCCACGCGCGCGGTGTCGCGTTCTTCTTTAAGCAGTGGGGAGGGTTGCGGCCAAAATCCGGAGGGAGGGAACTCGACGAGCGCGAGTGGAATCAATTCCCTCCGATTCCGACTTTCCTAGCCATGGCTGCGGAATGATATGGTTGCGCTTTCCAATTACGTGGGGCGCGAACAATCGTACGTCAAACACGTCTTCCTTGAGCGTTATCTCGAACGGCTCGTCCATAAGACGGCGAGCACATATCCTCATATCGTATACGTGGACGGTTTTGCCGGTCCGTGGCAAAGCGCCAACGAGAAGTTTGAGGACACGTCTTTCGGTATTGCTCTTAACGCGTTGCGCCGCGCCAAAGCCTCTTGGAAGGAGCGCCATCACGACGTGAAGATGTCTGCATTTCTCGTCGAGCGCGACGCAGAGGCGGACAAGCATCTGGAACAGTTCCCCACAAAATACCCGGACGTTGCGATCAAGACTTATGCGGCTGACTTCCTGGTGGCGCTGCCGGACATTTTGAAGGACATACCGAAAGACGCATTCGCCTTCTTTCTAATCGATCCAAAAGGCCGGCGGATTCCACTCAACACACTTGCACCGATGTTTGCTCGGCCTAGCTCCGAAGCGATCTTCAATTTCATGTTTGAATTTATCAATCGCGCGGCGAGCATCGATGATCCGATCATAATAAACGGTTTAGATGAACTCATTCCCTACGGAGACTGGAGAACAAAGCTCAAGGAAGCTGAGCGAGTGGCAGAAGGCAGGCTGGGGCCAAACGAACGTAAATCCATTTTGGTTGGCGCATTCACTGAAAGTCTGGGACGTCTGCGGAACTATCCGTATGTAGCAGAGGCGACGATTCTTCGTCCTTTAAGAGATCGACCGCTATATTGTCTATGCTATGCAACCCGCAATCAGCACGGCATAGAGGTGTTTCGCGATTGCCAAGTGAAAACGCTGATTGAACAGGCAAGGACTCGTGCGACGACAAAGATGAAATATGCTGCGGCAAGTACAGGACAAGGAGAGTTGTTTGAATCGCTATACGAGATGGCACCTGATGAGCTGACATTGTTTCTCGCGAACGAGCGTAGACAAGCAGAAAAAACATTGCTCGAACTGACGCCCAAGGCTCCTAACTTTATTCGATACGAGAAATTGTGGCCTCAGGTGCTGTTGCGGCATGTCATCAGGCTTCCAGATGTGAATAAGATTGCGGGGCAACTGCGGACTGATAGAAAACTGTTTTTTCCCGATTGGGAAAAAGGCAAACGTGTGCCGCAGCAAAATTATAGATTGCAACGGGCCTGACATAGCCACCGCGCTTCACGCGGCTTCCCTCCGGGTTCGCGGAAGGGAGGAAATCATGATCACCCCTTCGGCTTCTTCAGCGCGTCGAGCCAGGGTTTTGCCGCTTTCTCACCGGCGGCGCGGGTGTCGGCGTCGAGACCGTTGACGAAGTCGTCGAGCAGAAGATCGGTCTCGCCGCGCGCCTTGGAGATCAGGTGCCACTTGGTCGCCTCGACCGGATTTTTCGGCGCGCCGCGGCCCTCGGCGAGGATGCGCGCGAGCCGATCCTGGGCGATGGCGCTGCCGTGCACCGCGGCCTGGCGGAACACGGCCGCGGCGGCCTCTTCGTTCTTGGCGACGCCGTCGCCGTTGAACAGCGCGATCGCATATTCGACCTGCGCGTCGGTATCGTCGGCGAGCGCGGCCAGGCCCCACAACCGCACCGCCTCGCGCATGTCCTTTTCGACGCCGCGGCCCTCCTTGTAGAAAGTGCCGAGCGCATATTGCGCTTCCGGGTTGCCGGCCCGCGAGGCGACGCGCAGCAGCTCGGCGGCGCGCTTGAAATCCCGCGGAAACAATTGGCCCTCGATGTAGAGGAGCGCCAGATTGTAGGCGGCGAGCGGCTGGCCGAGCTTGGCGGCGGCGGCGAACCATTTGGCGGCGGCGTCGCGGTCGCGCGTGCCGGCGCGGCCGCGCAGGCGGAACATCGCCAGCGCGAACATCGCCTCGCGGTCGCCGCGGGCGGCGGCGAGCCGATACCATTCGTCGGCCCTGGCGTCGTTCTGCGGCACGCCCAGGCCGTTGGCGTAGAGCTCGCCGAGAAGCGTCATCGCCTTCATGTCGCCGGCCTCGGCGCGATGCGTCGCCAAGCCGAACGCGGTCAAGAAACGGCCGCGCTGAAAGGCGCCATAAGCGAGGTCGGGTTCGGCGCCGCCAGTGCCGGCCGTCGCCGTGCCCGGCACGGCGGCGGTCTGCGCCGACGCGGTGTCGGGGCAGAGCAGCGCGGCGATCGCTGCCAGCGCGAGCGCGGCCGCTATCTTGATGCCGCGTTGTTTGCCCATCATCGCACTCGCTCTAAACCGGCTGCGCGAGCCGGCCGGCGGCGGCCGCCACCGAATCGGCGGGTGCATCTGTCCATATCCAATCACCCAGCGCGATGAAATCGGCGCCCGCTTGCGCCAGCGCGCCGACCTCGTCGAGGTTCGCGGCGTAACCGATACAGGGCAACTGGAACAGTTCCGCCCACCAGGCGATCCGCTCCAGCACGGTGTCGAAGGCCGGGCGGTTGCCTGAATGATCGGGTTCGCCGAACATCGCGTAATCGGCGCCAGCTTCGGCCGCGAGCATGGCATCATGACGGCTGCGCAGGCCGCCTGAGCCGGCGATGCGGTCGGGCTTGAGCGCGCTGAGCGCGGCGGTGAGCGCCTCGATCCCGCTCAGATGCGCGCCGTCGGCGCCGGCGCGGATGGCGATGTCCGAACGGCCGTCGATGAGAAGCGCGATGTCGCGGGGCTGGACGATCGCCGCGATCGCCTTGGCGCGATTGACCAGCGTGCGCTCGTCGCTGTCTGCGAGGCGCAGCAGCACCGCGGCGACATCGCCGGCGTCGAGCGCCGCGGCAAGCGCGCGCCCGAAGGACGCCAGATCGCCGACGGGCGGGGTGATCAGATAGAGGCGGGGGGCCGGACGGGGAGGAACCATGGCACCGTCATATACGAACTCCGACCGCGGGTGACCCCACCAGTTCCGTCATGGCCGGACTTGTTCCGGCCATCCACGTCTGTGGTTCGTATCGGCTCTAAGACGTGGATGCCCGCACATAGGCGAGCGAAGCGACGCCGTTCTTCGAACGGCTATGGGCGGGCATGACGAGGCAAAGTTGAGCACGCTCCTCCCCCACTTGCGTGGGGGAGGATGTTTCCCTCACGCCGCCTTCCGCTCCAGATCGGCCTGCCACTGGCCGAGCGCGGCGAGGCCGTTCATCGCGGCGCGATGGCCGAAGGCGCGTTGCGCCGCGGCGACGTTTTCCGCCTTGCCCGACCAGGCCTTTTGCGGCGCCGCCTGCAGCGCGCGGCCGTAGGAGAAAGTCACGTGCCACGGCAGCGGGCCGAGTTTGTTGATGGCGTTAAGATGCGCGGTCGCTTCCTCGTCGGATTGGCCGCCGGACAGAAACGCGATGCCGGGAACGGCCGCCGGCACGCAAGCCTTGAGCACGCGCACCGTCTTCTCCGCCACTTCGGCGACCGCGGCGCGCTTTGCCGACTTCTTGCCGGCGACCGCCATGTTCGGCTTGAGCACCATGCCTTCGAGCGCGACGCGGTTGTGGAACAGCTCCTGAAAAGTTTCCTTGAGCACCCACGCGGTGACCTCGGCGCAGCGGTCGATGTCGTGGCCGCCGTCCATCAGCACTTCGGGCTCGACGATCGGCACGATGTCTTCGTCCTGGCACAGCGCGGCGTAGCGCGCGAGCGCGTGCGCGTTGGCCTTGATGCAGGTGTAGCTCGGCATCACGTGGCGCTCGCCGATGTCGATCACCGCCCGCCACTTGGCGAAGCGGGCGCCGAGCCCGCGATATTCCTTGAGCCGCTCGCGCAGGCCGTCGAGGCCCTCGGTGACGACTTCGTTGGCACAGAAGGGCAGCGGCTTCGTGCCCTTGTCGACCTTGATGCCGGGAATGGCGCCGGCCTTCTCGATCAGCTTGACCAGCGGCGTGCCGTCGGCGGCGTTCTGCCGGATGGTCTCGTCGTAGAGGATGACGCCGGAAATGTATTTCGCCATCTCGGCGCTGCGGAACAGTATTTCGCGATAGTCGCGGCGCGTCGCCGGCGTCGACTCGACGCCGATGGCGTCGAAGCGCTTCTTGATGGTGCCGGACGATTCGTCGGCGGCCAGGATGCCGCGGCCGGGCGCGACCATCGCCGCGGCGATCTTGTTCAGTTCGGTGAGATTCATCGGGGTTCTCCGCGATGTCGGGTTATCTGGGGCACATTATTTGGGGCACATTATGACTCATCCGCCGGCGGCGGCGCGAGTGGGGGAGGTCTTGAGCGCCTCGACGCCGGGCAGCGCCTTGCCTTCCAGCCATTCCAGAAAGGCGCCGCCCGCCGTCGAGACGTAGGTCAAGCGCGCGGTGACGCCGGCGGCATTGAGCGCCGCGATGGTGTCGCCGCCGCCGGCAATGCTGACAAGCTTGCCGGCGTCGGTGAGTTCCGCGGCGGCTTCGGCGACCTCGACGGTGCCGTTGTCGAACGGTTCCACCTCGAAGGCGCCGAACGGGCCGTTCCAGACCAGCGTCTTCACCCGCGCCAGCACTGAGATCACGTGCTCGACGGTGCGGGGCCCGATATCGAGGATCATGTCGTTTAAGCCGACCGCGTCCACGGCGACGACGCGCGAGGGCGCGTGCGCGGCGAGTTTTTCGGCGACGACCGCATCCACCGGCAGCACGATCTCGCGGCCGGCCGCTTTGGCCTGGGCGAGAATGTCGCGTGCGGTCGGGATGAGGTCGCGCTCGCATAGCGACTTGCCGACCGGCTTGCCTTGCGCCGCCAGGAACGTGTTGGCCATGCCGCCGCCGATGATCAGCGTCTCGACCTTGCTCAGGAGGTTGCCGAGGAGCTCGAGCTTGGTGGAAATCTT
>JBEKJZ010000149.1:0-4996 GCA_050010955.1 Xanthobacteraceae bacterium
AAGAGTTCGACTTTCTGGGCTACACGTTCGGACGAATGCATTCAGCGAGAACCGGCCAGGTGCGCCTGGGATACCGGCCATCGAAGAAGAGCATCAAGCGCATGGTCGAGAACGTCCACGCGCTGACCGTCCGATCGGGGACTTGGCAAGAGACCACAGAGATAGTGCAGAAGTTAAACCGCACGCTACGCGGATGGGCGAACTACTTCGAAGTAGGCGCCGTCACCAAAGCGTACCGGGCGATCGACAACTACACCGCTATGCGGTTGCGCCGGTGGTTGCGCATCAAGCACAAGGTCAGGCGACGCAAGGGCGGGACCTATCCACTCTCGCACCTTTATGGGCACTTCGGGCTCGTACGCCTGACCGCGCTTGGGCACGACGTGCCGTGGGTGAAGGCGTGACGTCTTGTCCGAGAGCCGGATGCGGGAGATCTGCATGTCCGGTTCGATGAGCGGGATGTGGAAACAGAGCCACGGTCGAACCACTAAGGCACCGCCAGACGAAAGGGGCGGCAACAGATATGTTCAACCTACAGCCACCGCGCCACATCTCGACTCTACCAAAAGCCGACAAGTCATTGCAACGCAGCGAAATGTAGCGATGGGCCATGAACGTACTCATGTGCTGCAACAAAGAGTCGCGGCAACCTTCACCTTTCACCAGAAGCAGACTCGGCATTCTCCGCCCCCGAAGCGGCTACGCACTCACGCGCGAGGCGCGATCGGCTTTTCGACTGAACCGCCGCTCTCGGCCCAGTCCTTAAAGGCGCCGAGGTTATAGACCCGGTCATAGCCCAGGTCTTTGAGCACCTTGCCACCCAGCGCCGCGCGCCCGCCAGAGGCACAGTAGAGGATCACTATTTTGTCCTTGGCAAAATTCTTGTCGTAGTAGGAGGATTCGGGATCGGCGCGGAATTCCAGCATGCCACGCGAGACGTGTACGGCGCCGGCGACCTTGCCACTCTTTTCCACCTCTGGCGCATCACGCACGTCGACCACCAGAGCAGCGCCCTTAGCAATTATCTCCAGCGCTTGCGCCGGCGTAATCCGCGGCACCGCGGCGTTTGCGGCTTCCAACATCTGCTTGACACTTGTGGCCATTTTGTCTTCTCCTTATTTGCATGACTTCATAATACTCTAAGTCCAAGCGAAATTCGAGGCGTCGCGTCGAGCGCCAGTTCGGGGAACAAGGGAATGACCATTGTTGAAGTTACCTATTTTTCGGATCTCCTATGCGTGTGGGCATATGTTTCACAAGCTCGCATCGATGCAGTCAAAGAAAAGTTCGGCAACTCCGTGCGGATAAAGCACCGGTTCTGCTCCGTCTTTGGTGATACAGTCGAAAAGATCAATTCGAGTTGGAAGGATAAGAGTGGATACGAAGGGTTCAATTTACATTTGCGACATTTGGCAGAGAGGTTTCCGCATATTGAGGTTCATCCCGAGATTTGGTTGAAGACGCGCCCGCTGACTTCAGCCAGCCCTCATCTGTTTATGAAAGCAGTCCAGCAGTGGGACCATGAATCCGGAGCGACCGGAAGCAACTCTGAACCGAGCATTTTTGATAAAGTAGCCTGGGCATTGCGTTGCGCGTTCTTCCGAGACTGCCGGGACATTTCTCACTGGGACATCCAATGTGAGATAGCCGAGGGCCTCGGCGCCAATATCGGTGCTATTGAGCAACTCATTCACAATGGTGTCGCATTCGCCCGCTTGGCTGCGGACTATCAAGATGCTGACAAGATGCGGATCGAAGGCAGTCCGAGTTTGGTGCTAAACGAAGGGCGTCAGAAGCTTTATGGAAATGTCGGCTTCCGCTTGATGGATGCGAACATTCAAGAGCTTTTCCGTGCACCTCGTGCGGACGAAGCTAGTTGGTGTTGACCCGCCGCGCCGTACAATGACAGACCAACGGCACGTCAGGCCATCAGTTAGTGAATTGAGCGAAGGTCGGCGCGTCCGCGTTGGTCATGACTTGCTCATCATTCATGTTCTCAGAATTTTTCGACGACTCTTCATGCGCGTCAGCATAATGTCGTAATCGGTTTTTGCTACTGCCTCGAATGGCACTTCCGATCACGTCTAGCGGCTGTTGCACGTCCGTTGCCTTTAACAGGAGACATTCAGGGCGGCCCGCGCGTTCTGCGAAGTACGTCACGGACTTCCACCGTAAGGCGTGATATCGTTTGTACCAGCTGTGATCCATCTACGGGCGGAGCCCGATGACAACCGACATCGACGTTGATCGAGGGCGTTCTTAGCCGAGGGCACTTGGTGACGCGACCTGTCAATATGAGGTGACAATGCCGGAAAAACCCACGGTTAAGCCAACAAATCTATCGCTGCTGAGCGTCCCGGCATTTTGGCCAATGGCGATGGCGACGGCGATGTTTGAGGAGGGTACCGAGCTTTACGCGAAGAACCTCAAATTCGTCGACGAAGAGATCAAAATTCATGACGAGCTGAGACCCGCCCTTGCGACACCGAACCAAGTGCGGCTCGATCTGCGGACCATGGTGCTGCGCGACTACGGCAAGCCTAGCGGGATCCCGACGCTCGTCGATGCGCCTCATGCCGGTCATACCGCTACGATCGCCGACTACCATAAAGGCCAGAGCCTGATCGAGACGCTGCTGGCCAATGGGATTGACCATGTTGCATTGACCGATTGGAAGTCGGCAACCGCAGACATGAAGGACTTGGAGATTGACAACTACCTCGCCGAGATCGTCGTCGCGATCGACGATCTCGGCGGCCGTGTGAATCTCGTCGGACTTTGTCAGGGCGGCTGGGTATCAGCAATGATCGCAGCGCGCTTTCCCGATAAGGTGAACGCGCTCGTGCTCGCGGGCGCGCCTATCGATACCGACGCCGGCAACGGGCCGATCAAACGCATGGCGCACCAATCCCCCGTCTCGTTCTATCAGCAGATGATCGAACTTGGCGGCGGTCTGATGCTGGGTAAATACATGCTGGCGGGCTGGAAGAACATGCACCCCGAGCAGCATTACATCCAGGACCACATCGATCTTTACGAGCACATCGACGACCCGGCCTATCTCGCCAAGGAAGAGACGTTCAACAGCTGGTACGAAAACCCGATTGACCTGCCGGGGCGTTGGTATCTCCAGGTGATAACCCAGCTCTTCAAGGAGAATCGGCTCGCCAAGGGCGAGTTCGTCGGTCTCGGCCGCAAGCTCAACCTGCGTAACATCACCTGCCCGGCCTACCTGCTGGCGGGCGCCGCCGACGATATCACGACGCCCGAACAGGTCCTCGATGCCGCAAAATATCTCGGGACGCCGAAGGACCGCGTCGTTCAGGAGACCGTGCCCGGGGGCCATATCGGGCTGTTCATGGGAGCGCGCACGCTCAAAGAGCATTGGCCGCAGATCGCGCGCTGGATCGCTGCCCAGTAAACGCTCGGCGTCGCGCCGAGCGGGAAGCCGCTCGATCATGCCGCACCTGTTAGACGTAGTCGCACCATGCAGACCATCGTGAACAAGACGTTCAAAGAGATCGCCGTCGGCGACGCCGCGTCGGTCCAGCGCACGTTGCAGGCCGGCGACGTGCGGGCCTGGGCCGCCGCCTTCGGCGAAGTGGACATGCTCGCCGGCCCCGGCGCGAGCCAAGGGGCTGCCGGCATTGTCACGGCTATCCTAACCGCGCTCGTCGGTTCAGCCCTCCCGGGACCTGGGACCTCGATCCGCACAACCTCGGTAGAGATCAAGGGTGCATTGCCGATCGGCGCCGCGATGACGGCGCGACTCGTCGTGCGGGAGAAGTTGTCGGATCAGGGGATCGTCGTGCTGGACGGGCAGTGTAACGACCCGGCGGGTCAGATCGTCGCGACCGCGATCCTGGAAGTTCTGGCACCGACGACGCGGCAGCAATACCAGATGGCGGAGCATCGGCTCGAGGGGCTTGTCGATCGCTGTCGAGATCTCAAGCCGATGCTGACCGGCGTGGTGCACCCATGCAGCGCCGATGCATTGGCTGGCGCGGTGGAGGCTGCCGCGGCCGGGCTGATCCTACCCGTGCTGTTTGGTCCCGAGGCCGAGATCCGGCAGATCGCGGATCAGGCGCATCTCGACATCGCCAAGTGCCGGATCGCGGGCACGGACGGTCCCGAAGACTCGGCGCTGAAGGCCGCTACGGCCGCTGGGGCCGGCGAGGTTGCGGCACTGATGAAGGGGAGCCTGCACACCGACGTGCTCTTGCACGCGGTCATGCAGAAGGAAGCGAAACTGCTTACCGGACGCCTGATCAGCCACTGCGTGATGGTGTCGGTGCCGACCTACGCACGCCGCTTCGTGATCAGCGACGTTGCCCTGAATATCGCGCCCGGCACCGACCAGAAGCGCGACATCTGCCAGAACGCAATCGGTTTTGCGCGGGCTCTCGGCATCGACCTGCCGAAGGTGGCCGTGCTGGCCGCGGTCGAGATGGTGCAGACCAAAATGCCGGCCACACTCGACGGGGCGATTCTGGCCAAGATGGCCGATCGAGGGCAGATCGTCGGCGGCATTGTCGACGGGCCGCTCGATCTCGACGCCGCGGTGGACGTCGAAGCCGCGCGGATCAAGCACATCTCATCGCCGATTGCGGGCCTCGCCGATGTACTGATCGTGCCGAACATCGAGGCCGGCAACATGATCTACAAGAATCTCGCTTTCATGGCCGATGCGCAGATCGCTGGCCTCGTCGTCGGTGCGCGGGTGCCGGTGATTCTGACCAGTCGTGCCGACACCGCCGCGGCGCGCCGCTTCTCGGCTGCCGCCGCCGTGCTCTACGCCGATGCGCTGATGCGCGATCCCGCCATCCTGTCGCCTGAAACCGCGGAGTGATCGGCCATGAGCGAGGCCATCGTCGGCGAGGCCATCGTCGTGGTCAATGCGGGCTCCACCAGTCTGAAGTTCGCCGCTTATGCGGTGGACGCGACCCGGTCGCTGCCGTTGCTCTGCCGCGGCGAGATCGAGAGTATGGAAAGCGAT
>JBEKJZ010000150.1:0-4949 GCA_050010955.1 Xanthobacteraceae bacterium
TGCGAGGAGCCAACGGGTCCGGCCCGAAGTGGCCGGCCCGATGACAGGCTCCGCGACGAAGCAATCCAGAGCCTTGTGGCTCAAAAGACTGGATTGCTTCGCTTCCGCTCGCAATGACGAGGACACGGAGTGCGGAAGTATGGCGGCCGACGCCCCTTCCACCGCCCTGCTGCGCGGGGCAGGATGAAGCTCGGGCGCGGATCGCGTCCTCGACGGCTTTGAGACCCAGCGTTGACGGTTTGGTAAGGTGGATTAAGAGCGCGTTACTGACGGTATTGCTGAATACGCGTCGTGCGCAGGCCGGCCAGGCCGTGTTGGTCGATGGAATACTGCCAGGAGAGGAATTCCTCGACGGTGAGCGTGTAACGGCTGCACGCCTCTTCCAGCGAAAGAAGTCCGCCGCGGACTGCGGCAACGACTTCTGCCTTGCGGCGTATCACCCAACGTTTCGTTCCCGGCGCCGGCAAATCGGCGATCGTTAGGGGCGAACCGTCCGGCCCGATGACGTACTTGACCCTCGGGCGATGGGGCTCGGTCATTGGATACACTCACAAACTCGACACTACAGGACTGGACCTTACGCACCGCGGCTTAAAATTTGCCTAAGCGCAAAGGTCGATTAGAGGCGTTTGCCAAGAAACGTAGGCGAGCCCCCACGGCGCGACGCGGGCACCCGACGCGCGGCCACAGGGCCGGAACCCCGAGCTCGGGGAGCCGTACCAGGGTGCGATGATAATCCATGGCCGATCGGAGGCCGCTACCGTGGCGCCGCGACCCCTCGACGCCTATACTAACGCCAGGTCGAGCCGACCAATGGCGCTGGTGCCGCGCGATCGGCTGCGGGAAGGATCACGGCCGCATGGCCATGCTGAACAGCCTCGATATCGAAGGTAAGCCGTCCGACACGCGCGTTGTCGTCGCCATGTCGGGTGGGGTCGACTCGTCGGTCACCGCCGCGCTCTTGTCCGACGCCGGCTACGACGTGGTCGGCATCACGCTCCAGCTCTACGACCACGGCGCCGCCACCCACCGCAAGGGCGCTTGCTGCGCCGGTCGCGATATTCACGATGCGCGCGCGGTCGCCGAGCGGATCGGCATCCCGCACTACGTGCTCGACTACGAGAGCCGCTTCAAGGAGGCGGTCATCGACCGTTTCGCGGAAAGCTACGTTGCCGGCGAGACTCCGGTGCCGTGCCTGGAATGCAACCAGTCGATCAAGTTCCGCGACCTTTTGGAAACCGCGCGCGACCTCGGCGCCAAGATTTTGGCCACCGGTCATTACGTCGCCTCGCGGGCGCTGCCGGACGGCGGCCGCGCGCTCTATCGCGCACGCGAGGCCGAACGCGACCAGAGCTATTTTTTGTTCGCCACCAGCCACGCCCAGCTCGACCTGCTGCGCTTTCCGCTCGGCGACCGGACCAAGGCGGAGACGCGGGGTTTGGCACGGCGCTTCGGTTTGCCGGTGGCCGACAAGCACGACAGTCAGGATATCTGCTTCGTCCCGACCGGTCGTTATGCCGATGTGATCGAGCGCCTGCGGCCGGAAGCCGCGGCGCCGGGCGAGATCGTCGATCTCGACGGGCGCGTGCTCGGCCGCCATGACGGCATCATCCATTTCACCGTCGGCCAGCGCCGCGGGCTCGGCGTTGCCACCGGCGCGCCGCTTTATGTCGTGCGGCTCGACGCGGCCTCGCGGCGCGTCGTCGTCGGCCCGCGCGAGGCGCTGCGCACCAGTCGCATCCGGCTCCGCGAGGTCAATTGGCTCGGCGACGCCACGATCCAGCAGGCGTTGGAGGGGCGCCCGGAGGTTTTTGTAAAAGTTCGCTCGACGCGACCGCCGCAGCCGGCTTGGCTGCGCGCCGGCGCCGGCGGCGCCATCGAAGTCGAGCTGATCGCCAGCGAGGACGGCGTGGCACCCGGTCAGGCCTGCGCCTTCTACGACGCGGCCGAAGGCCAGGCGCGCGTGCTGGGCGGCGGCATCATCGCCAGCACGATGGCCGCGGCGTCGGTCCAGCGCGCGTTTCGTGCTGATCTCGCCGCAGCGCATTGATGAAGCCTCGATCGCGGTAGCGACGGCGGTGCGACGGCGGCAGTGATGGCGGCGGAACTCGACAAAGACGCAGTCGCCAAAGCTTATGCCCGCTGGGCGCCGGTTTACGATCTTGTATTCGGCGCGGTGTTCGAGCGCGGCCGCAAGGCGGCGATCGCGGCAGCCGAGCGTATCGGCGGCCGTATCCTCGAAGTCGGAGTCGGCACCGGGCTGTCGCTGCGGGACTACTCGCGGACCAACCGCCTCACCGGGGTCGATCTCTCCGCGCCGATGCTGCGCAAGGCAAAGGCGCGCGTGGCGGAGCATAGCCTGAGCAATGTCGAGGGCTTGGCCGTGATGGACGCACAACATCTCGGCTTCCAGGATGCGGTGTTCGATGTCGTCGTCGCGCAATACGTCATCACCGCGGTACCGGATCCGGAGGCAACCCTCGACGAGTTTGCCCGCGTCGTAAAACCCGGCGGCGAGATCATTTTGGTGAACCATCTCGGTGCCGAATCCGGCCCGCGTGCATCCTTCGAACGATGGTTCGCACCGCTGGCGCGGCGGCTCGGCTGGCGGCCGGAGTTCCGCTGGGAGCGCCTGGCGCAATGGGCGGCGCAGCACGGCGGCGTGCGGGTCGTGGAGCGGCGCGCGATGCCGCCGCTTGGGCACTTCTCGCTCATCCGCTTTACCCGGCTCGACCCCCGCGCGGGCGAGCATTTCGCACCGGCGACCGGGGCGGTCCGCTGAGCCGAGGCGACTAAAGGCGGGATGGCTGCCGATCTCATCGTCACAGCGCGCGAGAGCGACTTTTTGCCCTTGGAAACGACCCTGAACTACCCTAAATCTCGCCCCGGCCGGCTCGACATGACGTAACGGCGGAGTAGCTCAGCTGGTTAGAGCAGCGGAATCATAATCCGTGTGTCGGGGGTTCGAGTCCCTCCTCCGCTACCAATCCAATCGACAATTTGGACAGAATTTTCGCCTTGCGTGATCGTCAAAAAGGCGACGTCCGTCACCTGCCATGCTGCGAGAAATCCCTGATATGGTGAAACCATCGAAGGGCGGGAATCGAGCAAGGCTACGGGCGGATGATCACGTGCGGAACGACGATGGGGTTGGTAGCCGCTCTGCTATTGATCGGGGAAGCCCGGGCCGAGGAGAAGGAGCCGTCCGCAATCATTGAATTGGGCGGCGCGACTGAGTGGGGCCTGCGGGATGGCGGGCAGAGTTTTGGCCCGGCGGTCGCTCTAGATGTGACCCCGCTCAAGGATTGGTTGGAAATCGAAGGCGGCGTTTCGTCTCTGTTTGGCGGCGGTCGTGCCGACTGGAACACCGATCTCGTGTTCAAGAAGCCCTTTACTTTATCCAAGACCGTAGAGGTCGAGTTCGGTGTCGGACCGGAATGGTTGCATACGACCGGTGGAGGAAAAACAGCCGATTCGCTCGGTGGCGAGGCGGTGGTCGAGTTCCAGTTCTGGCCATGGCCGAATCGAAACTACGGTTGGTATCTGGAGCCGAGCTAAGGATACGATTTCGGCAGCGGGCATGCGCAATCATTTGGCGTAACCGTCGGCCTGCTCATTGCGATTCCATAACCGGCATATGAGGCGGTCCGGTCGAGTTTGATCAGCGAGGGAGCCCCAGGTCTCTGCTCCAAAATATCCTATCGGCTGAGAAATTCCTCGCGGTGTTCGACCATGAAGCTCTGAAGCGCCAACACCTGCTCTTGCGATAGCCGCAGGCCGAGCTTAGAGCGCCGCCAAAGGACGTCGACGGCTTCCTCCGCCAATTCCTCGCGCATCAGATAAGTCACCTCCGCCTCGGTCAGACCGCTGCCGAAGTCGCGGCCCAACGCACCCCAGTGGGTCGCGCCGTTGAGAATCGCGCGCGCGCGAGTGCCGTAGGCGCGGGCGAGGCGGCGGGACTGATGCGCGCCGAGCCACGGATAATCGCGAACGATATCCTTAACCAGCGCCTCGAAGCCCTGAACCGGAAAATCGCCGCCGGGCAGAAGTGCTGTTCCCGACCAGTTGCGGCGCGCATATGCCTTGGCCGGCAGATACCGATCGAGGTTATCGAGTACATGCAGCGCAAGCCGTCGATAGGTCGTGATCTTGCCGCCGAATACCGAGAGCATCGGCGCGCCGCCTTCGTCCAGATCCAGCACGTAATCGCGTGTTGCCGCCTGGGCTTCGGTCGCGCCGTCGTCGTAGAGCGGGCGGACCCCTGAATAGCTCCAAACCACCTCCGCCGGAGTGATCGCCATGCTGAAATACCGGTTTGCCGCCTGGCACAGATAGTCGATGTCGTCGGCGGTCGTCTTGACCTGGCCCGGATCGCCGACATAGTCGCGCTCGGTCGTGCCGATCAGCGTGAAATCGCCTTCATACGGAATGGCGAAAATGATGCGCTTATCGGGATTCTGAAAAATGTAGCAGCGGTCATGCGCATAGAGCCGGGGGATCACGATGTGCGATCCCTGGACCAGGCGGATGTTGACGGGTGCGCGGCGCCGCTGGGTGGCCGCGAGGACCTCGGCGACCCAGGGGCCGGCAGCATTGATCAGAATACGCGCCTGCACCATCTTGGTGCCGCCGTCGGACCGGCAGTCCACCGTCGTAAGCCGCCAAAGGTCGGCGCCGCGGTCTGCCGCAACGGCCTTGGTCCGGGTGCGGATCGTCGCCCCATGGTCGGCCGCATCCCGGGCGTTGAGCGTCACCAGGCGAGCATCGTCCACCCAGCAATCGGAATATTCGAAACCGACCGAGTAATCGCCGCGTTTGAGCGGACGGCCGGCCTCGTCCTGGGTCAGGTCGAGCGTGGAGGTCGCGCGCAGAAGCTCGCGCCCGCCGAGATGGTCATAGAGGAACAAGCCTAGCCGCAGCAACCAAGCCGGGCGCAGCCCCTCGTGGTA
>JBEKJZ010000151.1:0-8735 GCA_050010955.1 Xanthobacteraceae bacterium
TAATTGTCGGGATTGACCGCCTGTAGTCTTGCTTGCTCCGCGGTCGTCGACGGGAAGCTCATCGACCCGGAGACGTCGAGCATCAGATAGAAATCTATGTAGGTGGGGAGCGTGTAGGCCGCTGTGGATGAGCTCCCTATCGTGATGCTCGGATAGCCCACGATCCCCATGAAGTAGGTGGAAACTGTAGTCGAATACGACACCACGGCGGTGACCGTCGTTCCGGTCAGCGTCACAGTGGCCGTGGGAGACACGCTGGTGTAGCCCGCCGGCAAATTTGCACTGAAAAAATTGGCTGCATAGGTCGAACCGCCCGACACGGTTCCGTTGCCGGTCATACCCTTGGAGGTGGCGACGACGGGCGAGTTGACGGAAACGGTGGCGAGCACCGCGGCGTCGGCGGCCGCCTGCAGCTTGGTGCGGATCATCGACGCGTTTGAATAATCGATGGCGCAGCCGATGGCGGCCATCATCGGAAGCGCTGCCAGGGCGGTGATTATCGCAACATTTCCCCGGCTATCCGATCGAAAATTGCCGAATAGCGTCCGCACTCGCGCGATTCGACCGCTTAATCGAGTATTCCGAACTTTTCTGAACATAGGGCAATGCTCCACCGTGAGCTTGTATGCTGAAATTACTAGAAAATTGTTACTTGGACCGCCGAAACTGCGGCCCCTGCAGGGTAGTTCGACAATTGCCCGCTATAACGCGGTGGCTAGGGCGAATGGGGCCTCAAAAGAGCGCTTACCGCTATCCCGGCGACGGCGTCGGCGGCCTCGACGTGGCCTTGGAAAAGCCTCGTGGTGGACCTGGACATACTCCATAAAACCTTTGGCCCTCGGCCCACGCCAAATTCAGCCGGCTCTCTGCTACGCCACATCCGGTCCGGGCGCGAGGCGCTGGCGGCCCGCGGTGAGCTGTGACCGGGCTCAAAGATATCCGGTGCTCATCTCCGCGGCGAACCGCGCCGGATCGCCTTCCCAGACGATGCGCGCGTGTTCGAGCACATAGACGCGGTCGGCGTGCGGCAGCGCGAATGTGACGTTCTGCTCCCCAAGCAAAACGGTGATCTTGGTCGTCTGCCGCAACTTTTCCAGCGCCTTGGAGATTTGCTCGAGGATGACGGGTGCTAGACCCAGCGTCGGCTCGTCCAGGATCAAGAGCTTCGGCTTCATCATCAGCGCGCGCGCAATGGTCAGCATTTGCTGCTCGCCGCCCGACAACGTGCCGGCAGCCTGATTCTGCCGCTCGCGCAGGATCGGGAACAGGTCGAACAGCCAGGCGATCTGCGCGGCGCTCGCGGCGGGCGGCAGGTGCTGGCCGCCGAGATCGAGATTTTCGCGCACCGTCATGTCGGTGAAGAGATCGCGGCCTTCGGAGCACTGCACGATGCCACGGCGTGCGATCGACGCCGCAGTCAGGCCGCGCAGCGATGTGCCCTCGCGGCGAACGTCGCCCGAATACGGCAGCATCCCCGAGATCGTATTGAAGAGGGTAGTCTTGCCGGCGCCGTTGAGGCCGACGACCGAGACGAATTCGCCGGCGTGCACGTGGATCGAGACGTTCTCCAGCGCCTGCGCCTTGCCGTAGTGGACGCTCACATTATTGACTTCGAGGAACGGGGTCACGCGGTCGCGGAACGATGATTCGGCGCGCGCCGCGGTCTCGATGCTGCCGCCGAGATAGACGCGCCGCACGGTCTCGTTGCGCATCACCTCGTCGGCGGTGCCTTCGGCGATGCACTCGCCCACATACATGGCCAGCACGCGGTCGACCAGCCGGGCCACGCTCTTCACGTTGTGATCGACCAGCAGCACGGCGCGGCCATCGTCGCGAAGCTCGCAGATGAGGTCGGAAAACATCGCCGTTTCCTTGGAGGTCAGCCCGGCGAACGGCTCATCGATCAGCAGCACCTGCGGATCGCGCGCAATCGCCTTGGCGATCTCGATCCGGCGCAGATCGGCGAACGGCAAGGTGCCGGGCCGCCGGTCGAGCACGGCGCTCAAGCCGACCCGCGCGGCGATGGCACGCGCGCGCGTCTCGATGGCCGGATCGGCGAACAGCCGCGTCAGCTTGTCGGGGAGCAGCGCCAGCGTGATGTTCTCCAGCACGGTCTGCCGGTGCAGCGGTCGCGAATGCTGGAACACGATGCCCACACCCATCCGCGCGATCTCGTGCGAAGGCCGGCGGGCAACCTCGACGCCGTTGATGCGGACCGAACCCGCATCGGGGCGCTCGATCCCCATGATGAGCTTCATCACCGTCGATTTGCCCGATCCGTTCGGACCGATCAGCCCGAGGATTTCGCCGGCGCGCACGGCGAGCGCCATGTCTCTGACCGCGACAAGGCCGCCAAAGCGCTTGGTGAGGCCGTTGACCTCGAGATGGGCGCCCGCCGCGGTGCTCACCCGGATTCCTTCGTGCGCGTGAGGAGGCCAAAGAAACCGCCCGGGAACAGCAGCACCACGATGAGCGCCATCGCGAAGACGACGAAGTTCGACAGATCGCCGAGCGGTCGCAGCACCTCGCTCATGGCGATGAGGAAAATGGCGCCGAGCACGCCGCCGAGGATTGTGCGTCTGCCGCCGAGCACCGCGGCGATGATGATCTGCACGCCGACCGTAATGTCGACAAGGGTGCCGACCGAAGCCGTGCCCAGGTAAAAGACCAGCAGCGCCCCGGCCAGTCCCGAGAAGAAGGCGCTGATGATGAAAGCGGCAAGCTTATGCTTGGTCACGTTGAAGCCCAGCGCGCCGGCCTGCACCGCGTCCTGGCCGCTGGCCTGCAGGATGAGGCCGACCGGGGAGCGCGACAGCGAGAACAGGACTGCGCCGCTCACCGCCATGAACCAGAGCGCGATTTCGTAATTCGTCGTGTCGCTGATCGAGATCACGTCAGGCACCGTGAGACCGATCTCGCCGCCCGTCAGACTAGCCGCGACCACGACGAAATTCTGCAGCATCAGCACGGCGACCAGCGTCGTCAGTCCGAAATAGGGTCCGCGCACGCGTAGCGCCGGCAGCGCCAGCACCACGCCGCCGGCGACGGCGGCGAGCGCGCCGGCGACGATGCAGACCCAGATCGGCGGCTGATAGAGATTATCGAGGATGCCGGCGGTATAGCCGCCGGTCCCGATCAAAAATGTCGGCCCGAAATTCACCTCGCCGGCGAAGCCGAACAGCAGGTCCCACGCCATGGCGAACACGCCGAAATAGTAGGCGATAGTGAGCAGACCGAGAATATAGCCGGAGACCCATAGCGGCAAAAAGGATGCGACCGCGATGACGCCGAGAGCGGCGAGCAGCACGCGCGCGGTGGAAATCGACTGCATCTATCTGCGCCCCAAAAGTCCGCGCGGCCGCACATACATCACGGCGACGAGCAGCAGTAGCGCCGGGATGGTGCGGTAGGCCGGCGAAATCAAATAGGCCGTTATGGTCTCGAGATAGCCCACGACATAAGCCGCGATCAGCGCGCCGGAGACGCTGCCGAGCCCGCCCAAGACCACGATGGCAAATGCGCTCGCTGTCAGCGGCCCGACGCTGTACGATGAAACGCCGAGAAACATGCCGAGCAGCACGCCGGCAATGCCGACCAGCACGCCGTAGATGGCCCAAACGGCGATATAGACCTGCGACAGTTCGATGCCGAGCAGCGTCACTCCGCGCGGATTCATCGAAGCGGCGAGAACCGCCTTGCCGGCGCGCGTCCGGTTCACCAGGAGCCACAGCAGGCCTATGGCAAGCCAGCACACCAGCGCCGTGAAGATTTCGTTGGAAGGCGTGCGCACGCCGGCGATCGACACTACGCCTTCCACGATCGGTGCGACGGTCTTTGCATTATTGGTATAGAAATAGGCGATCAGCTCCTGGATCATGATGCCCCAGAGCAGCGTCGCCGTGAGGATGAAGATCTCCTTTTCTTCCTCGCGGATTTTCCGGGTGTGTTGCAGCGGTCGAACAATAAGGAAGTAGGTCAGCAGCGAGGCGGCAAAACCGACGGCCACGCCGAGCGCCGCCCCGACATAAGGCCCGACATGCAGATCGTTGCCGGCGGCCCAGGCGGCGACGACGGCGGCGACCATGAGCGCGCCATGCGATAGATTGAGCACGCCGGAGACGCCGAAAATCAGCGCGAAGCCCATCGCGCCCAATGCGTAGAGCGAACTGATCGCAAAGCCGTCGATCAGGATTTGCCAGAACAGCATCGGTCAGATCCTGACAGGGCCGCAGGCTGCCCGCGCGCCAGCGGCAAGCGATCGCATTCGGGGTGTGGAGGACGGGCCGCGCGAAGTCCCGCTCACTTTACTCGGCTCCCCCAAGTTTTCTCCCCGCATGCGGCCGCAGGCGGGGGAGTGGCACAACAGCGCGGTCGATCATTCCTTCGTTCAGTTGGCCGAGCCGATCTTTATGAAGCTCGGGAATTTCAGCTTGCCATTGGCCACGTCGACCGGCCACAGGTTGACCTGCTTGCCGCTCTGCCATTGCAGCATCAGGCCGGTGATCGTGCCGGGGCCGATCTTGAGAGCGTGCGGGTAGGGGGTATCCCGGCCTTTGAACTGCACCCGGCCGATGGTGCCGACGTAGTCGGTCTTTTCCAGCGCCTCGACCAGCTTATCGGGATCGGTCGAACCGGCTCGCTTGATCGCGTCGGCGATGTAAAAGACCTCGTCGTAAGCGGTGTAGCCGCAATAGGACGGGAAATTGCCGTAGCGCTTCTTGAAAGCCGCGACGAAGGGCAGCGTCTTCGGCGTCACGGCGACATCGGGTCCGGAGAAAGCCTGGTACAGCACGCCTTCGACCGCGCCGTTGGTGTCATTCCAGAAGCTGGAATTGCTGGCTTGCGAGGAAACGCCGAACATCGGGATCGGCACTTGCTGCTGTTTCCACTGCACCGTCGGTTGCACGCCGACATGGGAAATGCCGGTGATGATCACATCGAGACGCGGATGTGGTCGAGGACCTTGAGCCCGATATTGGGCAGGCATTTCAAGTATTCGGCATCGAGCGGTGTCGTCCAGGCCGCATCTTCGCTCATGACGACGGCGCTCGTCATCTTCAGGTGGTCGACCAGAAGATCCTTGGCAGCTGCGCATGTGGCCTCGGCAATGCTGGTCGAGGTCGCGTAGCCGTGGAAGGTGTATTTGAGGTGGTCGTAATCCTTGGCGATATTCTGGGTGATGACGTCGGAGGCGGCGCCCGGCGTTATCATCACGGTCTTCAGGCGTCCGGTCCAAGGCTCGAGCGCCAGCACGACCTCGCTGACATAGCTGGCGATGACGGCATTGACGTGATCCTCGTTCACCGCCCGCTGGAAGGCGCGAACCGATTCCGCGGCGGACGAGTGATTGTCGTAGGAGAAAATCTCAATCTTGCGACCGTCGAGACCGCCGGCGGCGTTGATTTCGTCGGCCGCCAACTGGGCGGCGAGCGGGATCGACGAGCCGGCGACCGCCTGCGCTTCGGCGATGACGCCGATCTTGATCGGCTCGGAGGTCTGCGCGGAGACGCTTAAGGGGGCGAGCGCGAGGGTGAACACTGCGCATCCGAGCAGCCACGGACGTGCTGCGCTCTTGGTGCTGTTCATGTCGATTCCTCCCATTTTTGCCGCAGAAATACAGCGCACCCGCCTTGCGGAGCGCGTACCGTGAGTTCGCAGCCCAGGTTATAGGAATGAGTGCCGGGTTACAAACCTCTGGAACCACGTGGAACAGCGGTTGCCCCGGGCGTTTGCTCCGCCGAAACCTAGACGCGTCACGTGGTTTTTGCCGGCTGCGCAAATGTTGTATCCTGGAAATGGGCACGCGTTGTGCCGGCGCGGGTGTAGCTCAATGGTAGAGCAGAAGCCTTCCAAGCTTATGACGAGGGTTCGATTCCCTTCACCCGCTCCAAACTTCGCGTCTTTGGCGCTTCCCCCTACGCGCTCCACGCTTCGGTGGACTTAAACCCGCCGAAGCTCGCGAAGTAAGCGTAGGAGGGTCGGTTGGCCGGCCAAGCGCGACCGCGAAGGTTGCCGGCCGTAGCTGCAGTGAAGGCAGGGTGGGCTCTTGCGCCGTTTTGCGGCAAAGGGCATGAGACGGCGCCGTAGGAGTGTAGCTCAATGGCTAGAGCACCGGTCTCCAAAACCGGGGGTTGGGGGTTCGAGTCCCTCCACTCCTGCCAGGCCCCTCGCTAAGTCTTTGATCTAACTACGGTGCGACAGAGCTGGACTGGTAGGTGCGACAAAAGAAGATTCCTGTTCTGTCCACTGGGTCAGCAACGGCATTGCCTGTCCGGCAAGGCGAGTACGGTTTGCGGCACGGATATAGATCTCGGCCTGACCCGGAGTCGCCCAGTCATAGATCGCCATGAGCTGCGCCGTCGTGGCGCCGTGCTCGGCAAGGATGGTTGCGCCGGCCTTGCGGAGCCCGTGCGCGGTGCATTGGGACAGATTGGCTTCGTCGCAGCGATCTCGGAACCAGTTGCCGAAACCCTTGGCCGTGAACGGCTTGCGGTATTGCGTCTCGAGAAAGGTGAGATCGCCGGTCGGGCCGGCCTCGATCGCCGCAGTGAGCGGCGGCAGGATCGGCTTCTCGGAAACGTCGACGCGAACATGCTTGGTCTTACCGGGGACGAAGCGGAGAAGTCCGCGCCAGGTATGCTGGCGGCCGACTTTGACCATGTCGCCGCGGCGCATGCCGGTGAACAGCAGGAGGCACAGTGCGAGATAGGGCTTGGTGCCCTTCGGATGGCGCTCAATGAATTGCGCGACCTCGGCAACACTCCAGGTGTGGAAACCGTTGGTCGCGTACTTGACGCGCCGGACATCGCGCGCCGGATTGGTGTTCATGAGTCCGGCTTCGACCGCCCAGCCGAACATAGCGGAGAGATACTTGCGGCGGTTATTGCCGGCGCCGGGTAGACCAGTCTTGCGATCACGGAGCCGTTTGATTTTGGACGCCGTCACAAAGGACAGCGGGCAATCCGCCATGAGGTCGGTCGAGTCGTCCCGGACCCTCTCGCGGAGACATTCCTCAATGACGGCGCGGCGGGTCGGACCAGAGGCAAGCGCTTTGAACTCGTCGGACCCGAAATAAAGGGCGGCTAGCCAACCGAGGGAGCCGCGCGGAGCAATCTTCTTAACCGGAACAGTAGGAGAGGGCGGACGCAAATCGGCGAGGCTTGCCAGCGCGTCCTGATAGGCATCGAGAAAGCGAGGATCGTCGCGTGCGACGCGAATCCGAATCCGTTTGCCGTGACGGCGAACGTATAGCCTAATGTTGCCGTGCCGATCCGGCTCCTCACTGAGGTGAGGGAGGTTTACCTTCATATCACCCATCGCCGTCCCCCCATCTGCGGAGGGCATCGGGATCATCTAGTGCCGCCACAGGGTGGTCAACGGGCACAAGCGGGTTTTCCCCCTCGTAGGTGACCACTGTGCCATCCGGCTTAATTCCGGCGATCCGAAGTCCCTCTCGTCGCGCCGCGTGAATCATACGGCGCACCTGCGCTTGCGTGACAGTGGCGCGTTTGGTCATGCCGGCAGCCGTTCAACGAGCGCGCGTAGCTTGCGGCGAGCGACCTGAGCATGGTCGAATAGAGCACACTCGGACCGTCTACGGACCCGTCCAGCAACCTCTGCGAGGGCAAAGAACGCCGTCTGGCTCATGGTAGGTCGACCCCTTGCCGCTCCCTAGCCGAATGAGAATCGGGAGCGCTGTTCAGGGTGCTGCAAGTGGTAGAATAGTTTTGTGCTTGTTTTCGCTCACGCTTATCTCCGTTTCCTTTGTGCGTGCTTTCTCGCACAAGATCGCTATCTGACGCGCGGTTTTCACGCACAACAGTGTGCGCATTTGGCTGCACACCCCGTGCGCTTTTTCCTGCACGGGGTTTTTTTTGGTCGACAAACGGGGTTCCATCCCATCGCTCAAAATCGCGGGTAGGTAGCTCCTTCATGCATCCCAGTTCGGTTAGCCGCCAGCGCGGTGCTTGCCCCTTTCCTTCAACACCAAGGAAGCCGGGTTTCGCGAGGACAATGAAACCATAGTGCTGTAGCTCCCGAAACCAGCGCGCAATCTGATTATGATGAGAACCCAGCTCGATGGCGGCCATTCGCTTAGACAGAAATATGCGCCCATTGTTGTGGTAATGAGGGCTGAATCTTCGTTTTAGGGCAACGTAGAGCATCTGCGCTCCATGGGAGAGCGCCCGCCACGCGGGTCGGTCCAACGTGCTGATCAACAGCGGTACAAATGGCGGAAGCCGGTGTTTCTCGCGTTTGGCACCCATTAGCTAAATCTCCATGCCAGAGGCCGCTGGGGCAGGGTCGACCTTCAATTCTGTTCTGTTGTTCGCGGGTGCCGCTGCGGCGCCCTTGGGGACGCCGCCTGTTCGCGTTCCAGGTTTCGACGGAGATCCAGATTGGGTAGGTCGCCTGGACGATCACGGACGCTGTGAAGGCCTTTTCAGGTGCTTTCCTTCGGGATGACTGCCGGGAGCGACTCGAGCCACCGACGCAGGTCGGCGGCCAGAACCATTGTGCGCCGACCGTTTGCGAGGCTCCCCGCACCTCGCGCAATGGCCATGTCCCTGCTGCGCCTGAGGCCGGTGTTTCGGATGTTTGGCGGTTCTGCAACGCGCGTGGAGAGATTGAGAGGATACGATAAACTACCGGACCGAGATGCATGCTGCGATGGACGCTCTTTCCAGGGCGGTGCCGCTCAGCCGTCATTCGCTGGTGGCGCGGGTCTTGGAGGC
>JBEKJZ010000152.1:0-6719 GCA_050010955.1 Xanthobacteraceae bacterium
AGCTCCGGCTGCGCGTAAGTGCGCCCTGCCGCCATTGTTGCTAGCTATGTGCTAGCTAGGCAACAAACGGCTTGCTCTAAGAATCCGCTAAACCATTGAGATTATTGGAGCGGGCGATGGGAAACCGCCCATCCCGCCGTTGCGCGCTGAAATCACTAGCGATTTTTCGGCGGCCGGTCGGCGTTTTGTAGCGCGTTTTGTAGTGTTCCGCCACCCGTTAATGGTGCGGCCGTTTGTGCATGGGGGGTACCTGACGCCGGCGCCGTCGACCTCACCAGCGCCGGCGCCTTTGTCGCCCCGAACGTGATGTTCGATCTTCTGGAAGGCGAGAAGGAACCCTCGGTGCCCGTCGTGCTCGGGCATTGGCTGATCGGCTATATTCGCCCGTACCCCGACGGCAACGGCCGCATGGCGCGGTGCGCGTGAGGCTTCGCGGCGCGATGCCGACCGTCCTGCTCGGGCCGCCTGGGCGGTGCAGCGGCTGCTGGCCGCAGATGGTGAGGTCGCCGGCGGCGCAAGCGCCATTCTTTTTAGTTTGACACCGGCTTGCGCCGACCCGTGGGGGATGAAACAGATCTGAACTTTGGTGCGCTGTCGGCGCGTACCCGGGGCTCGGGATCAAGCATGTGCATGTTCATAACGACGACACTTATCCAAGCCATATCGCCGGTTGCCGCCAGTCCCGGTCCGTCATTCATCGGCAGCAAGGTTTCGGTTTCTGCTACGCTGAGCGAGCTGAAGGCCGGGATCGCGCATAATTCATCGTGCAGGAGGCGCGCAGTCGCCTTCGGGTGCCATGCGACCGTCAGCCTGAGAGACGAGGAACCGTTCGCTCAGCAAGCTTGGAAGGCGCGCCTTGAGTTTGCTGAATGACATCTCAATAGGGTTCAGGTCCGGCGAGTATTGCGGCAGATAGCGAAGGGTCGCGCGGCGCGCTTCAATTGCTTCGCGTACGCCGGGAACCTTGTGCGCCGGGAGGCGATCCGTCATCACAATGTCTCTGCGTCTGAGAGTGGGAGCAAGGCACGATTTGATGTACGCTAGGAACGTCCTTCCGTTCATTGCGCTGTCAACCACAAACGGTGCTATCATTCCGTTGCGGCGCAGTGCACCTACGAATGTGATCGTTTTCCAATGTCCGTGCGGCACACGGCCAACCGGGCGCTTACCGCGCGGGCAGCGTCCGCGCAGCCGCGCCATCTTGGTATTGGCAGCGGTCTCATCAATGAACACCAGCCGGGCCGGATCAAGCATGCCCTGCTCTCGCTTCCAGCGCCGGCGCGCCCACGCCACGTCGGGACGCCCCTGTTCGGCCGCGTGCAGGCTTTTTTTTAACCGTGATCTTGTGGCGCTCAAAGAAGCGCTACACCGCGGTGCGACTGCCCCGGACCTTATGCCTGCGCATCGTCGAGACAACTTCATCCAGCGTCAAATCCGGCTGCTCGGCAATCAGCGTAAGCAAGAAGTCCGCGTGCTGCTCCAGCGGCAAGGTGCTGCCCCCGAGCGGCTTGGCCACACAGCTTCCCGTCTCGCGAAAGCACTTCATCCATTTGACCGGTATTGGCACTGACCTCGAAGTGTTCCGCCGCCTCGCGTCGCGTAGCGCCGCCCTCAATCCGGGCAATGACACGCCCGCGTATATTCGCAGAATATGCCTTCGGCATTGCTCCAATCCCAAAAAACGAATCAATGCCGACAGACTCACCCATCCACTGGCCTCTGGGAAGGAGCGCCTTCGCTCCCCTCGGTCACGCCGGATCCGACGCTCCCCGCCTTAGAGGCCGTTTCGAAACTGATTGTCAGGTGTGCAGTTCATCGAGCAGAGCCTTAGCCTCCTGCAGATCGAGCGTGTCGAAGCCTTCGGTGAACCAGCCGTAGACCTGAGCGAGAAGCTCGCGGGCATTCTCGCGCTTTCCTTGATCGCGCCAGAGCCGTGCCAGGCTCAGCGCAGCTCGAAGCTCGAAGCTCCGCGCCTTTTGTTGTTGCGCGATGTCTATAGCGGTGAGGAAGGCTTCCTCGGCCGGCGCCGTGTTCGCAGCTTCGCGCTTAAGCAGAATCTCGCCGCGGATATGGTGCAGGAAAGCGTCGGTCCAGTGTTCTCCCGTCTGGTTCGCGAGCACCAGCGCTTCGTCGATCCGGCTCAAGGTTCCGTCCGCGCCTTGCGACTCGACTTCGCGCTCGGCGAGAGCGCCTTGGAAGAACGGAGCAAACAGCTTGTTCCCCTGGGCAAGGTATGCCGCCAGCGCCTGTCGCAGCTCCGTCATGCCGGCTTCACGATCGCCAAGCCGCGCGCCCGCCCAACCGTGGCATTGCAAGCCCCAGCCCAGATAGAGTCCCATCTGGTGCTCTCGGCTAAGGTCGACGAGCGCTTGCGAGGAGCTGAGGACAGCCTCGGGATCGCAGCGGAATATTTCGAACATGGCCTTCATGAAATAGACATAGGCAAGGGTCGGGGCGTGATCGGATTCGACCGCGCGTGCGACTGCTTCGTCGATCAGCTCCCGCGCCCGTCCGACTTCACCCAGCACCCAATTTGCGTGAGCCAGGAAGCCCCTGGCAGCACCGGGATCCGTGCCAAAGCGGAATTTGGCCTCACGATCGCGCTCGGGATCATAAATTCTCAGCGCTTCCTCGAGATGTATTCTGGCTTCAGTGAGGTCCCCCTGAAAGAGGCAGGTCATGCCTAGGTTGCGGCTGGCAACCCCTGCTTCCGTCATCCGCGCCGCGCTGTTCGCTTCGCGCCCGAAGGTCTCGGCCGTCTTCCGCGCTAAGCCCAGATCGCCGCGCAATAAGCTACTGACCCACAGGCCGTAATAGGTGTCGAACCGCTCGGCGGCATTTTCGGCCCCCCTGGCGAGCGCTTGGGCACGATTGAACGCGGCCCTCGTTTCCTCGGCGCCAAAACCTCGGGACAACATCATCGCCTGGCCGTAGCTGGTTTGTAGCTTCAGCCGGCGTTGGCGTGCTGCGGCGGCGTTTTTCACTTCGTCGGTGTCGGCAAGCGCCGCGAGGAGCGTTTGCGCCTCCATGATCTCAGGGAACTCCGGCGTCGGCGCAAAGCCTTCGAGCGCGGGCGCGAGGGCGGCGTGGGCGTCGGCGGCGCGGTTCGTGTTCTGATAGAGCTTCGCCAGCGACAGCGCCGCGTGTAGCTCGAAGCTCCGCGCCTTCTGTTGTTGCGCGACGGCGATGGCGGTGAGGAAGGCTTCTTCGGCCGGCGCCGTGTTCGCCGGATCGCGCTTCAATAAGATTTCGCCGCGGATGCGGCGCAGGAAAGCGTCGGTCCAGTGTTCTCCGGTTTCGACCGCGAGCACCAACGCTTCGTCGATCCGGCTCAAGGCTTCTTCCGCGCCTTGCCCTTCTGCTTCGAGCTCGGCGAGTAGACCTTTGAAGAACGGGGCGAACAACTTGTTTCCCTGGCTAAGGTATGCCGTCAGGGCCTGTCGAAGCTCTGTGACGCCGGTCTCACGATCGCCCAGCCGAGCGCGCGCCCAACTCGAGGAGAGCGCTCCCTGAGCCAGATTGAGCGCGATCCCATGCTCTCGGCTAAGTTCGACGGCGGTTTCCGCGGCGCGCCGGGCGGCTCCGGCATCGCCGCGGAGTATTTCGAAGAGGGACTTGAAGTAGTAGGTGTTGCTCTGGGTCGGGACATGACGGGATTCGAGCGCACGCGCGACCGACTCTTCACCCAGCTCTCGCGCCCGTCCGATCTCGCCGAGCAGCCAATTTGTGTGCGCGAGCAAGACCGTCGCGGCTGCGCCGGGCTCCATGCCGAAGCGAAACTTGGCCTCACGATCGCGCTCGCGATCGTATGTTCTCAACGCCTGCTCGACGTTCGCTTGCGCCTCCGTGAACTCGCCCTGAAGATATCGTGTGAAGCCTAAGCAGCGGTAGGCAACCGCCGCTTCCGTCATCCGCCCCGCGCTATTCGCTTCGCGCAGGAAGATTTCCGCAGTGTCTCGCGCCGGCCTTAGCTCGCCGCGTAATAAGCTATTGACCCACAGGCCGTAATGGGTGTCGAACCGCTCGGCGGCATTATCGACCCCCGAGGCAAGCTCTTGGGCGCGGGCGAAGGCGACCTTCGTCTCCTCGGCGCCAAAGCCCTTGGACCACATGAGAGCCTGACCGTAGGCAGTCTGGAGTTCGAGCCGGCGCTGGCGCGTGGCGTCGGCGTTTTTCACTTCGTCAGTCTCGGCGAGCGTGGCGAGCAGCGTTTGCGCCTCTTCGATTTCAAGGAATTCCGGCGTCGGCGAAAAGCCTTCGAGCGCGGGCGCGAGCGCGGTATGGGCGTCGGCGGCGCGGTTGGTCGATTGATAAAGCTTCGCCAGCGACAGCGCCGCGCGCAGCTCGAAACTGCGCGCCTTCTGCTGTTGTGCGATGGTGATGGCGGTTTGGAATGCTTCCTCGGCCGGCGCAGTGTTCGCTGGATCGCGCTTGAGTAATATCTCGCCGCGGGCGCGATGGGTGTCGGCTTCATTCCAGCGCTGGCCGGTGCGTTCTGTCAGGGCGACAGTGTGATCGATGCTCGCGAGCGCGGCTTCGATCTCGCACGCGGCGACGCCGCGGCGCATTGCGTCAAGACCGCCCTCCCGATCGCCAAGATGCCACCTCGCCCACGGCTGCAGGAACTCACCATAGGCGCTGTAGAGCGCCATGCCATGTTCGCGCGCCAACTTCACCACCGCATCGGCAAGGGGCGCCGTTGTGGCCGCGTCCCGCCTGGCGACATGGAGAAGCGCACATTGAAAATGCCCGTAGACCGTAGTGAGCATGTGGCCGCTTGCCACCGCCCGGGCGAGCATTTCCTCGCCAATCCGGCACGCCCGGTCGGTCTCGCCCAGCGGCCACAGCGTCAAAGCCATAAACACCATCGCGGAAACGCCCGTGTCCCGGCCGAAGCGGTAGGTCAGATGGTGGTCGCGCTGCGGATCGAACATAGCGAGCGTCTGCTCCAGGTGGGCGCGCGCCAGCTCGAAATTTCCAAGATACCACTCCGTCGTGCCCGCAAGGCGGTGCGCCACAGCGGCTTCTGCCGACGGCGGCTTGCCCTCGATGTCGCGCAGGACGACTTCGGCGATTGCCCGTAACGGGCCGACCTCTCCGCGGCTGAGATACCCGACCCAGAGGCCGTAATTGGCTGAGAGCCGTTCCATCGGGTCGTCGACCGCGGCGGCCAGCTCCTGGGCACGCGCGAAGGCGGTTGTCGTTTCCGGCGCGCAATCGCCGCGTGCTGCAAGTAACGCAATGCCGAAACTGGTCTGGAGCCTTGCCCGTGCGACTTCGGGCGTTGTGGTTTGCGGTGTGGTACCCGCACTCTTGTCAGCCATCTCGATAGCTTTGCCGAGATGTGCAATCGCCTCCTGAAAGGCGGAGCGGCGCAGCGCTTGGTCGCCGGCCTTGCCCCACCACTCGATGGCAGCCTCGGTCATGCCCGCTTGCGTGAAGTGATACGCGAGCGCTTCCGGCTCGGCTGCCGCGGTGTCGGCGAAGCGATCGCGCAGAAATTCCGCGACGCGGCGGTGCAAGACCTGGCGCCGGCTCTTGAGCAGATTTTCGTAGGCCGCGTCCTGAATGAGCGCGTGCTTGAAGCGGTAGTCGCTCTCCGGCGGCAGTCCCTGGACCAGCACGATATCGGCTTCGGCGAGTTTCTCCAGCGCAGCCTGCAGCGCTGCGTCCTCCATCCCAGCCACGTCGTATAACAGGCCATAGGAGAAGCCGCGGCCGATCACCGAGCCAATCTGCGCTACCTCGCGCGCCGGACCGAGCCGGTCGAGCCGCGCCATCAGCGATTGTTGCAGCGTCGGCGGGATCGCCTCGATGCCGCCGCCGTGCTCGCCGCGCTCCAACAGAAGCCGCGTCACTTCCTCGACGAAGAGCGGCACGCCGCCGGTACGCGCGGCGACGTCCTCCACCACATCGCGCGGCAGCGCGTGGCGGGCGGACAATTCCGCCACCATGTCGCGCACCTGGGCGCGGTCGAGCGGGGCGAGCGAGATGGTGCCGTGATGCGAGCGCATGCCCCAGGGCGGCCGGAACTCGGGCCGCGTCGTCGCCACGATGAACAAGGGCGCCAGCGCGCCGCGCTCGGCGATGCCGCGAAGGACATCGAGCGTGGTCGGATCGGCCCAGTGCAGATCCTCGAACGCCAACACGATCGGTTGAACCTTTGCGCCCGCCATCACCCAGTTGGTCAGCGCCGCCAGTTGGCGGCGCCGCAATTCCTCCGGCGCCAAAGCCGGCGCGCGGTCGTTTGGCAGCGGAATGTCGAGGAGTGGTGCGAGCAAAGACGCATTTTCCGCCGGGTCGAGCTTGACCTGAGCGAGCGAGCTTTCCAGCTCCGCAAGCCGCCGCTCCGCCACCACGTCGGCGCCGCCGAAACGCATGCGGCCCCATTCGGCGATCGGATGCAGCGGCGTGTTCTGCAAAAGCTGCGAGCAGCTCCATTCCACCCAGGTGTGCGGCGTGTCGGCAAGCCGGGCATGAAATTCCTCGATTAGGCGCGATTTGCCGAGCCCCGGCTCGCCGACGATCATGACCAACTGGCCATCGCCCTGCCGCGCCCGTTCCCAACGCCGCAGCAGCATCGCCATCTCGTCGTCGCGGCCGACGAGCGGGGTGAGCTGCCGCTGCCCGCCGCGGCGGCCGCCGCCGCTCGCCCGGATGAGCCGGAACAGAGCCACCGGTTCCGGCACGCCCTTGAGCGCGTGACTGCCGCGCTCCTC
>JBEKJZ010000153.1:0-4535 GCA_050010955.1 Xanthobacteraceae bacterium
CCTGAATTATGCAGCGCAGGTTGGCGGATGTGGCGCAAATCACTGATTCAGCGTAGGATTTGGTTATCGACTCCAATCCGCGCCGTTTCCGTGAGGCCACACCCACCATGATGGATTCTATGCTGCCGCTGGCCGGCCTGTCACCTGTTTCCGGTAAGACTGTTGTTGCCAAATTCGACGGTGGGCTGCTGTCGTCGGACGGTGGCATTTTGGTTTTGCGCGAGACCGAGCAACGGCTTCGCGTCGCCGATCGGCTCGCCGCCTGCATGGTGGATCCACGCGCGCCCGAGTTGATTACCCACACGCTCTCCGAGATCATCCGGTTTCGTTTGCTGATGATCGGCGCCGGCTATGAAGATGGCAACGACGCCAGTTCTCTGCGAAGCGATCCCATGTTCAAGATGGCGCTCGATCTATCGCCGGCGGATCGCGAGCTGTGTTCGCAGTCGACCATCTCCCGTCTTGAAAACCTGCCCGATGCTCGCGCCTTGCTGCGCATGGGCCGCGCCATGGTCGATCTTTATTGCGAGTCCTTCCAGCGGGTTCCCAAACGGATCACGCTCGACATCGACGACACGTTCGACGCGGTTCATGGCGGGCAGCAGTTGCGGCTGTTCAATGCGCATTACGACGAATACGGCTTTCAGCCGATCGTCGTGTTCGATGGCGAGGGCCGGTTCGTCACCGCCCTTCTTCGTCCCGCCAAACGGCCCGGCGGCAAGGAGGTTCGCGCCTTCCTGCGCCGCCTGTTGCGCGCAATCCGCGCCAACTGGCCGAAGACCGAGATCCTACTGCGCGCCGACAGTCATTATTGCAGTCCGGAGGTTCTCGACTGGTGTCGGGCCAACGGTCTCGATTACATCCTGGGCGTCGCACCGACCACGACATTGCGCCGGCATATCGGGGATCTCGAGGCCAGCACGAAGGCGCGCTTCGAGGCCGCTTCGAAGAACGGCAAGGCGCGCCGCTTCAAGGAGTTCCTCGACGGGGCCGCAAGCTGGAGCCGCGTCGAGCGCATCATCGCCCGTGTCGAAGCTGGCGCGGACGGGACCGACACACGCTTCATCGTCACCAATCTCGACACCCGCAATGCGCGCGTGCTCTATGAGGATGTCTACTGCCGGCGCGGTCAGGCCGAAAATCACATCAAGTCCTGGAAGACGCATTTGGCGGCGGACCGCACCTCATGCACGAAGGCCACGGCTAACCAGTTGCGGCTGTTCTTGCACGCGGGCGCATACTGGCTCATGTGGGGCCTGCGCGTGTCGATGCCCAAGCGTTCGATGTGGCGCGTCGCGCAGTTCGACACATTGCGCCTGCGGCTTATCAAAATCGCCGCCCGCGTCGTCGAGATGAAGACGATGATCCGGGTTCACTTGCCGACGTCGTGTCCCGCCCAGGATATTTTGCGGCTCGCGCTCTGGCGTATCCCGCGCTTCGTCACCTGAAAAACGGGGCGTAGAGCCCCAAAGTTCGAACCCTTCCCGTCAACCCGCAAACCTTCTCCACCCCGCCCTCTGACTCGTCGCCGGAGACGATGCGCCGCGTCTACAATCACGCGAAAACAGAAATGGATCACGCCAACGCAGCGCTTGCGCCGTATAACGATCAAAGCGCTGCATAATGCCGGCTAGATCAAAGCGCGGATCTGCTAACGGCCGACAATTTAGTGTGGATTGGAAGCCAATATCTACCGCGCCGTACGCCGGTGATCTTGAGTTAGCCGTCATTGAAAAAGACGGCCCTCACCCTGTTGCGTTTCCTTGTCGTCGCGTCGTCGGTGGATGGATCGCGGCCGAAACCAATAAATGGATTAAGGTGAGGCCGACACACTGGCGGGTGTGGCCATCGCCTGTGGAAAAACCTTAGAACGTACAGTCCTCGCCCTGAATTTTAGCCCCTTCTGCGCGGAGATTGACCTGCGAAATCGATCTTTTGCTTGCCATGGACTAAGCTTAGGAATGGAACGTAGATCTACCGAAGGAGGAAATTATGCAAATCAGATCTTTGATCGCGGCGATCCTGTTGGCCGCCGTACCCTCGATCGCGCTGGCGCAAAGCAAGCCGGTTAAAATAGGTGTGCTCAATGACCAGTCGTCGGTTTACGCCGACAGCCAAGGCATCGGGTCGGTCATCGCCGCCCGGCTTGCGGTTGAGGATTACGCCAAGAAGCTCGGACTCACCGTGGAGGTCGTCTATGCCGATCATCAGAACAAGGTAGACATCGGCGCCGGCATCGCACGCGACTGGTACACGAACCAAGGCGTCGACATGATTATCGACGTGCCGAACTCGTCCGTCGCTCTCGCCGTCAACACGCTGGCCCGCGATCTCAACAAGGTGATGATTGGCTCCGGCGCCGGAACCGCAGCGCTGACCGGCAAGGCGTGCTCGCCCAACACTGTGCACTGGACCTACGACACCTGGGAGCTGGGGAACGGATTCGCCAGAGCCATCTTCGAGCGCGGCGGCAAGAAATGGTATTTCATCTCCGCCGACTATCAGTTTGGCAAGGATCTCGAAGCGGCGGCCAGCGAGGGCGTGAAGAAGCTGGGTGGCCAAGTCATGGGTGCAGTCCATGCGCCACTCGGCACGTCTGATTTTTCTTCCTTTCTTGTCCAGGCGCAATCGTCCGGTGCTGACACCATCGCCCTCGCCAACGCCGGAGCAGATCTGTCGAACACGCTGAAACAGGCGGCCGAGTACGGCTTGTCCAGCAAATTCAAGCTGCCCGGCTTCGTCTTTCAGATCAACAATGTGAAGGCGCTCGGACTGCAGTCGACGCAAGGCGTTTTCAGTTTGATGCCGTTCTACTGGGACCAGGACGATGCCAGCCGTGCTTTCGCCAAGCGGTTTCAAGAGCTGCATCCGAACAAGATCATGCCGAACGACATGCAGGCCGGGGTCTATTCCGCAGTGGTTCATTACCTGAAGGCGGTGGCCGCGCTCAAGGATGCCGGCGACGGCCAGGCGGTGGTCGCCAAGATGAAGGAATTGCCGACCGACGATCCGCTTTTCGGTAAGGGCACGATCCGCATCGACGGCCGAAAGATTCATCCAGTCTACCTTTATGAGACCAAGAAGCCGTCAGAGTCCAAGGGCGAGTGGGACTATTTCAAGCTGGTCACGACGGTTCCCGCCGAGCAGGCTTTCCGTCCCTTATCGGAAGGCGGCTGTTCGCTCGTCAAGGGATGAGCGTCGCCGCGTTGCCTTCGACGGCATGAAGGTTGCGATCAAGGCAATCCCCGCCGACCCGCGCGACACGATCAAGGGCGGCGGCGCGAAGTATGCCGTGCGAGAGGTCCGCGATCATGTTCAGGGCAACCGCTTCGTACTGCGGACGGACGTGAAGTCCTTCTACGTTAGCATCCTGAATCAATTCCCGAAGTTTGTGGCGTTTCGTTCCAAGCATGCCCGACCAGCATCGGAACAATATGACGCGGAAGGACGTCAAGGGCGTCATCGAGTCGCTCGCGGAAATAGGCTACAAAGAACTCAAGAAAACGGGAGCCTTCTTTGTGCCCGGATTTGCCAAATTCGTTGTCATCAAGAAGCCCGCTACAAAGGAGCGGAGCGGCATCAACCCGTTCACAAAAGAGCCAACAATATTTAAGGCGAAGCCGGCTCGGAAGATCATCAGGGCTCGGCCGGTAAAGGCTGCCAAAGACGCGGTATCGTAGCGTCGGAAACATCGATGGAGTATGACGGCCGGCGTGGTGCGGTGGACCACGCTCCGACGGAGTGATCCCCGACTCTGCTCATTGATAATTGGGCCTTATTTGGTTGTGGCCTCGGTTAGTACTCCTCAGCCAACATGATAGTAATGACGCGCTCGGTGACCGATGGATCGGTTGGGTCGGGCGAGTGATACGTCAGATTCTTGTCGAAATAATCGATCTTGAAAAAGATCACGGCGCCGTCGGCTTCGAACGAGCCAAAGTCGTGTTCTTCATACGGGTCGTTGGCGCGACAAAAATCGTCGTATACGGCGATAGTCTTGACGATTCGGGCGACAGCTTCGGGGCCGAGGACGGCGACCCCAGTGGTCATGACGGCATGGCCGCCGGGCAGGTTGCGACGCAGCTCATCACTATGAAAGAGTTGCTGCGTTTTAGCTCACGAATCCTATTCATTGACCCGTTCTATACGGCGAGATTGAACGCGAGGCCAAGAATTTGTTTCCAAGTGTGGTTCCCGAGGGTATGAAGGTCACACTTTTTTGCTGGAGACAGAAGGACGGAGCGGCAAAAATATGTCCGCATTCGGAGTCTCGCCTATCGGCTCTGCCAAGGCCGGGCAAAAGGAGTGGACCACTTTTTCGCTGAAACCCACGGCGGACATCGGCGTCCCCGGTGGTGCATCATGTTTACCTCGTTCGAGAGGTCAATCCGCAATCTGGCCAAACGCGCAAAGCTCGAACGTGAGCCCGGAGACGTGTTGCGGCTGATTGATGTTCCCGCACGGTTCGGCGGGCAAAGCCACATATTTGACCGGCTGGCGGGCGACGTCGAACAGTTCGCGCAGTGGAGAGAGAA
>JBEKJZ010000154.1:0-7784 GCA_050010955.1 Xanthobacteraceae bacterium
GACAGCGTCGTGGCGCTGTGCAAGTCGCGCTGCGAGCTGGCGAGCTTTCACCTCCCCGAAGGCGCACTCGGCCGCGAAGTCTATCGCAAGTACGAGCCGTGGCTAAAGCCGCGTGTGCAGCGGCTCGTCCATTTCGTCCGTCGGACCTTGGGGCTCATCGTTGCGCCGGGCAATCCGCTCAACATCGGCAATCTCGCCGACGTCGCCAGGACCAAAGCGCGGTTCATGAACCGGCAGCGCGGCTCCGGAACATTTTTCGCTCTGGAGACTATGCTCAAGGACAGCAACATCGAGAAAGAAGACATCGTCGGTTTTTATTCCGAGGAATTCACCGACCTTGCCGTTGCCGCGGCAATTGCCGGCGGCGTGGCCGATGTCGGCCTTGGAATCGAAGCGGCCGCGCGCAAGCTGAAGATGGAGTTTGTGCCGCTTTTTGCCGAGGATTATTATTTGCTGGCCAAACGAGAAACGACCGAGCGTGAGGACGTCGAAAGCCTGATTGCCGTGTTGCGCAGTGATTCCTTTCGCCGCATCGTGCACGCCTATCCCGGATACGACGCCTCGCTCGCCGGCACCATCACGGCGCTGAGCGATGCCACCTTTCCATGATACCGCGTTCCATTTATCCGATGCAGTGCAACCGGTTCACGTGCGAACTGCGTTGATTTAAAATGCAAGCGGCGCTTTGCTGCGACCGCACCAGGGAGGTGTCCGTGGAAAAACTTGCCGTCCGCTCAGCCCCGCCGGCTGCCGCCGAGCCGGCTTTCGGCGCGTCGTTTTCGCGCGACGCCGAGGCCGCCAGCAAGTATTTCGTTGATGTCGAGGCCCGCCTGCAGTCCGCGCGCACGGACGACCGGCGAGATGAAACGGCGGCGCTGAAAGCGCGTGCCCGCGCCGTGAAAGAGCACTTCTTCAGGCTTCACGCCGCCGCGATCTACGACGAACTGACCGATCATTGCGGGCGCAGCTTGCGCGTGTCCGAGCTGCTGGCGGCGGCGTCCGGCCGCTATCCGGCGCTGTTGCCGACCCGCCAACGGATCGACGAGGAACGGGCGCTGTTGCAGCAGAGCGCCAAAGCGGGGATCGAGATCGATCAGGGGCTGTTCATCGCCCAAGTTCTCGCCAACAAGCGATGCGGCATGCATCTCATGCACGCGATGCTCAAGCCGAAGCGGGAGGCGCTGGACCGGCTCGCCGAATTCCGCAGCAGCGGTTTTGCCGACCTCGGCGAAGCCAAGGTCGAACGCAAGGGCAAGGTCGGACACGTCACATTGACCAACCCCAAATTCCTCAACGCCGAAGATGATCGAGCTACCGCGGCGCTGGAAACTGCCGTCGATCTCGTGCTGCTCGACGACGCGATCGAAGTCGGTGTGTTGCGCGGCGGCACCGTGCAACATGCGAAACATGCCGGCCGCCGCATCTTCAACGCCGGACTCAACCTCACGCATCTCTATTACGGTCAGATATCCTTCACGTTCTTCATCGAGCGCGAGCTGGGATTGCTCCACAAGATCTATCGCGGCCATTGGTGCGCGGTATCCTATGACGAGCAGTTTGAGGACTATGTCGAGAAGCCGTGGGTGGCGGCAGTCGAAGCGTTCGCTATCGGGGGCGGCTGCCAGCTCCTCTGCGTCATGGATCGCGTACTGGCCGAGCAAGGTTCGTATTTCAATCTCCCCGCCAGCAAGGAGGGTTTTATCCCCGGCGCGGCCAATTTGCGGCTGCCGCGGCTGGTCGGCATCAAGCTCGCTCGCGAAGGCATCTTCTTCGAGCGTGTCTTCCATGCGGATACTCCGGAGGGTCGGATGATCTGTGACGAAGTCGTTCCCGCCGGCGAAATGGATGCGGCGCTCGAGCGGAACGCCCAGCAACTGGTCCGCGCCGGCATGACGAGCGCGGTCAGCAACCGTAAGGCCTTGCGTGTCGCGCAAGAGCCGCTCTCGGTTTTTCGTCGCTATATGGCGACCTATGCGCGGCAGCAGAGCTTGTGCATTTACGATCCCAAGCTCATCGAAAACCTGGAACACAGCTGGAACCCCGGCCGCCGGCGCATGTAACGGAAATTCGCAGGATCGAATCAGGCCGCCGCTCGGTCCCGCGGTCCGCCGACGCTCGAATTGGGGATGCGGCTGCTCGCGGGAAGGAGGGGAGGTTAGCAACGATGAGTTCTTCCGAAACTACCGCTTTGACACCCGAGCTCAGCTCGATCTCGCGTGCCATCGTGGAACACAAGGACACCGTCGGAGCACTTCTTCCCGGCATGCCGCCGGTCGCGTCGACGCCCTACCTTGTGACTATCGGCGAGATCGCCTGCGGGGCACTGGTCAAGGATCGGCTGGAGCCCGGGCAGATTACGGTCGGCACCCGGGTCGTCATCAATCATCTCGGAGCGAGCAAGGTGGGCGCCGAATTGGTAATCAAGGCGGCGCTCGTGCAAAAGGAAAAGAATCGCTTCAAATTCTCGGTCCGGATCGAGGACGGCGCGCGCACCGTCGCCACGATGGAGCACGAGCGCGTCGCCGTTTCGCTGCAGAAACTCATGGAGTCGTTGGGCTGAGCCGCCGAGGACCCCGCGGGGGGCGTAAGCCGGTTGCACGGCCGGGCACGCCCGAGGCGGCGCACGTATCACCGGCTTTTGCAGCAAGCGGGTCGATAGGTCTCGGCGATCGGCTGAATTTCCTTTATAATACCTGCAGACCCGATGGGGCGAAGTGGCCGTCGCATGCCGAAGAGGAAATGACGGCAATGCCAGTGACCTACGCGACTTGGCTTGTCTTGCTTTCGATCGTGATGGCGACCCAAGGCGCCTATGTCGGCTTGAGTTTCGCCGTGCAAATCGCGGAGGCGACTGGCATACGGCGGCGCCTGTTGCTTGCCGGCGCCGCCGCCTCGCTGGCCGTCGCCATCTGGACCATGCACTTTGTCGGGATGCTGGCGGTCCGGCTGCCTTTCCAAGTCGACTATTTGGTGATGCCGACGCTGCTGTCGTTCCTCGTCTGCGCCATCGTGGTCGGGGCAGCGGTTTATGCCACCAGTTCCGGACCGCTCACGCTGCTGCGCCTGACGCTGTCTTCATGCCTGATGGGCGGCGGCATTTTCACGATGCACTACATCGGCATGAGCGCGCTCGATGCGAGCACGTACATGATCCATGATCCGGTCTACGTCGCCTCGAGCATGGCCATCGCCATTGCCGCATCCGGATTGGCGCTTTGGCTTGCGACCGGTCGGGGAGGACGGCCGCCGCTGATCCTGTCGGCGATCGTCTTCGGCATTGCCGTTTCCGGCATGCACTATACGGCGATGGCCGGGGTCACGCTTTATCCGTTTTCCACCTCGGCATCGGGAGCCCCGGCCCTGTCGAGCGACCTTCTCGCCATCGTGGTCGCTGTCGTGGCCTTCTGCATTTCCGGAATATTTCTGCTGCTGCTTTTGCCCGATTCGGCCCGCGCGGCTTCGTCTGTGGTCCCGCTCGACGATCCGATAGCGGTCACCGCCACGGAGGTGCCGGCGGCACCGTCAACGGTGCCGGCCGGCGGCGAAGGCGAAGCCCCCGAATTCGGACGCGGAACCTACGCGCCGCTCGGCGGGGCGGGATCGCCGCCGCGGCGCTTTGCCCGTCATCTGCCGATCGAGCGCGATGGCGGCACGCATTTCGTCGCCGTCGACGACGTGGTCGCCGTTCATGCCAACGCGCATTACACTTATGTCTTCGACGGCAACGACAAGCTGTTTTGCCCGCTGGCCATCGGCAACGTCGAATCGCGGCTCGACAACAGTCGTTTTGTCCGGGTTCACCGCAGCCACATCATCAATATCGGCCGGGTCGTCGGCTACAAGCGCTCCGGCGACAACGAATTGGTCGAGATGGCCGGCGCACATCCCTATCTGGTGCCAGTGAGCCGCAGCCGCATCGGCTCGCTCAAGTCGCGGGTTGCCGCACTGACCGGTGCTGGTCCTGAATTTACGCTGCGTCGCCGACACCGTTTTGCATCGCAATAGAACAAGTATGGGGTGATGGGGATTCACCTCGATGCGTCAGCAACGCTGACGCAATTCGTGCGGATTTTTGACCCGTTCATGTGGCGACCGAGCCATTCGTGCATCGCCTGACGAGCTGGTGCACTGGTTCTTGCTGCTGCATCGCACAACCCGGCAAAATTTTAGAGTCAGAAACTGACGGTATTGCGCGCGATCCGGAAGGAGCCTTGGCGATGACCTTGGCGCCGCGGACTGCGCTAGGGAGGATGCCCGTGATACCAGGCTCATTCGCCTATCATCGTCCTACGTCCATCAAGGAAGCGGTTGGCTTGCTCGCCCGGCTCGGCGACGACGGCCGCGCGCTCGCTGGCGGCCATAGCCTCATCCCGATGATGAAGCTGCGACTTGCGACGCCGGCGAACCTCGTCGATCTCGCGGCCATCGCCGAACTCAAAGGTGTCCGCAGCGAGGGCAACGACATCGTCATCGGCGCGATGACGACGCAGCACGAGCTGGCCGGCTCCGAGCACCCGCAAGTGCGCTATGTCGGCACGCTCGGCGGCAACGTCGCCAACGGCGACCCCGGCAACGACATGCCGGCGGTCATGATGTGCCTCCGGGCGACCTATCACGTCATGGGTAAGGCCGGCGAACGCCGCGTCGCGGCGCGCGAGTTCTACCACGGCGCCTATTTCACCGTGCTGGAAGCAGGCGACGTGCTCACCGCCGTCCGCATTCCCGTTCCGCCCGCCGGTCACGGTTACGCCTACGAGAAACTCAAGCGCAAGATCGGCGATTACGCGACGGCGGCCGCTGCCGTCGTGTTGACCATGAGCGGCGGCAAGGTATCGAGCTGCTCGATCGGTCTGACCAACGTCGCCGAGACGCCGCTGTGGGCGGAGGAAGCGGCAAAAATCCTCGTCGGTTCCGCGCTCGATGCGGCAACGGTGAAAAGGGCCGTCGCCGCCGCCGAGGCGATTACCGCGCCGGCCGCCGATGCGCGCGGACCCGCGCATTACCGCACCAAAATGGCGGGCGTGATGCTGTCGCGCGCGCTTGCCCGCGCCAAAGCGCGCGCCCGCGGCTGAGCATGATCCCGAAAAGTGGAATCCGGTTTTCGGAAAAGATCATGCTCTAACAAGTAAAGTCGGCAGGAGCAGAACAATGGCCAAATCCCAAGTCTCGATGACGGTGAACGGCAAGACCATCGAAGCGCTGGTCGAGCCGCGAACCTTGCTCATCCACTTCCTGCGCGATCAGCAGAGCATCACCGGCCCGCATATCGGCTGCGAGACCAGCCACTGCGGCGCCTGCACCGTCGATCTTGACGGCAAATCGGTGAAATCCTGCACGGTCTTTGCCGTGCAGGCGAACGGCGCCGACATCCGCACCATCGAGGGGATGGCGAACGCCGACGGCACGCTGCACGCCCTGCAGGAAGGCTTCCGCGAGATGCACGGGCTGCAGTGCGGCTTCTGCACACCGGGAATGATCACGCGCGCCTATCGGCTGTTGCAGGAGAACAAAAATCCCTCCGAGGAGGAAATCCGCTTCGGCATCTCGGGCAACCTGTGCCGCTGCACCGGCTATCAGAATATCGTCAAAGCTATTCAATTCGCCGCCGCGAAGCTCAACGGCGTGGCATTCCAGGAGGCCGCAGAATGAACGACATGACCCCCACCTCCGCCGAACGCGCCGCCAAGCTCGAAGGCATGGGCTGCAAAAGGAAACGCGTCGAGGACATCCGTTTCACCCAGGGCAAAGGCAATTACGTCGACGACTTGAAACTGCCGGGCATGCTCTACGGCGACTTAGTGCGTTCGCCGCACGCCCACGCCCGCATCAAGAAAATCGACACGGCCAAGGCCGCGGCGGTTCCCGGCGTTGTCGCGGTGATTACCGCGGAGACGCTCAAAACCGTCAACCTCGCCTGGATGCCGACGCTCGCCGGCGATGTGCAAATGGTGCTCGCCGACGGCAAAGTGTTGTTCCAGAACCAGGAAGTCGCTTTTGTCATCGCGGAGAATCGCGAGGCCGCGGCCGACGCTGTCGAACTGGTCGAAGTCGAATACGAGGCGCTCCCCTGCAACGTCGATCCGCTCAAGGCGATGACCGACGGCGCGCCGATGATCCGCGAGGACCTGAAAGACAAGACCGAAGGCGCGCACGGCAAGCGCAAGCATTACAACCACATCTTCTCCTGGCAGGCCGGCGACAAGGCCGCGACCGATGCGGCCTTTGCCAAAGCCGACGTGACGATCAGAGAGTTCATCGTTTATCCGCGCTGTCACCCTTGCCCGCTCGAAACCTGTCAGTGCGTCGCCTCTTTCGACAAGATCAAGGGCGAGCTGACGCTGTGGGGTACGTTCCAGGCTCCGCACGTGATCCGCACCGTCGGCTCGCTGATTTCAAAAATCCCCGAGCACAAGATCCATGTCATCGCCCCCGACATCGGCGGCGGGTTCGGCAACAAGGTCGGCGCCTATTCCGGCTACATCTGCGCCATCGTCGCCTCGATTGTGACCGGACGCCCGGTAAAATGGGTGGAGGACCGCATCGAGAACCTCTCCGCCACAGCCTTCGCCCGCGACTTCCACATGGACATGGAAATCGCCGCGACCAAGGACGGCAAGGTGACGGCGATGCGCTGCTACACCATTGCCGACCACGGCGCTTTCGACGCCTGCGCCAACGCCACCAAGTGGCCGGCCGGGCTGTTCAGCATCATCAGCGGCTCATATGACTTCCCGGCCGCGCACGTGCTGGTCGATGGCGTCTATACCAACAAGGCGCCGGGCGGCGTCGCCTATCGTTGCTCGTTCCGCGTCACCGAAGCCGCCTATTGCATCGAGCGGGCCATGGACATCATGGCGCAAAAGCTGGGCATGGATCCGGCCGAGTTCCGGATGAAAAACCTGATCCGGCGCGAGCAATTCCCCTATACGTCGGCATTCGGCTGGCAATACGATTCCGGCGACTATCACACCGCCATGAACAAGGCGATCCTTCAAGCGCGGCGAGACGCGCGGGCTGATGGGCATCGGCGTCGTCTTCTTCACCGAGATCGTCGGCGCCGGTCCCTCGCGCGCCTGCGATATTCTTGGCATCGCCATGTTCGATTCCGCGGAAATCCGCATTCATCCGACCGGCAGCGGCATTTGCCGGCTCGGCACCAAGTCGCAGGGCCAGGGTCACGAGACGACGTACGCCCAGATCATCGCCACCGAACTGGGCCTGCCGGCCGACAACATCATGGTCGAAGAGGGCAACACCGACACTGCGCCCTATGGGCTCGGCACCTATGGCTCGCGCTCGACGCCGGTGTCCGGTGCCGCGACCGCCATGGCCTGCCGCAAGATCAAGGCCAAGGCGCAGATGATCGCCGCCTACATGCTCGAAGTGCATGACGACGACCTCGAATGGGACGTCGACCGCTTCCGGGTGAAGGGCAACCCCGAGCGCTTCAAGACCATGACCGAGCTTGCCTGGGCGGCCTACCATGAGGTGCCGCCCGGCATGGAGCCCGGACTGGAAGCGGTGGACTACTACGATCCGCCCAACTTCACCTTCCCGTTCGGCGCCTACATTTGCGTGGTGGACGTGGATGTCGACACTGGCACGACCAAGGTCCGGCGCTTCTACGCGCTCGATGATTGCGGCACGCGCATCAACCCGATGATCATCGAAGGCCAGATCCACGGCGGCCTGACGGAAGCCTTCGCCATCGCCATGGGCCAGGAGCTCCATTACGACGACGACGGCAACATCACGACGGCGTCGTTCATGGACTATTTCCTGCC
>JBEKJZ010000155.1:0-4474 GCA_050010955.1 Xanthobacteraceae bacterium
TGCCGTTTGAATTCGATGCTGTGGGTGCGGTGCTTGGCCATGGCTTTCATCCTCTGAAAGCCCGGTAGCTCCGGTCAATTCCCAACCTGCAATCTGTCCACCGTCAGGGGCGCACTCCAGTTCGTTGTCAAATTTTGCTCCGTCATGCTCTCCCGCTACACAGACTAGGCGCCAGCAATTCGCCGATTCTGTCTTGCCGGACGTTGGCGCGAACCCCATGTTCCGCGGTGCCGATCCTTAATCGCCGTCAATCACGACTCTATTGCATGAAAGTCGATCTTTCCGAGCTTCGCGCGCTGGTCACCGGTTCCACCAAGGGGATTGGCCGCGCCATCGCGCACGCGCTTGCGGAGAACGGCGCCGAGGTCGCCATCAATGGGCGCAAACCGGCCGATGTCGAACAGGCGATCGCGGCCATCCGCGGGACGCTACCCACGGCGCGCCTCCTGCCGGCGCCCGGCGATGCCGCGACCGCGCAAGGCGTCGCCGCCATCATCAAGGCGGCGGGCGATGTCGATATCCTGGTCAACAATGTCGGGATCTTCGAGATCAAAAACGCCTTCGACATTCCCGACGAGGATTGGCAGCGGCTGTTCGCCACCAATGTGCTATCGGGCGTCCGCTTCACCCGGCACTACGGGCCGCGCATGCGCGACAAGGGATTTGGCCGCATCGTCTTCATCTCCTCGGAATCCGGCGTGCAGATTCCGACCGAGATGATCCATTACGGCTTCTCCAAATCCGCGGATCTCGCGCTGATGCGCGGGTTCGCCCAGGCGTTGGCGGGAACCGGCGTCACCGTCAACGCCGTGCTGCCGGGACCGACCCGCACCGAAGGCGTCGAGGCGATGTTCAAGTCCATGGGCCGGTCGCTCGACGATCCGAAGGTCGAGCGTTCCTTCATCGACAGCGCCCGGCCGAGCTCGATCATCAAGCGGCTGGCCAAGCCCGAGGAGGTCGCCGAGGTGGTCGCCTTCCTGTGCTCGCGCGAGGCGAGCGCGATGACCGGCTCGCCAGTGCGGGCCGATGGCGGCGTGGTGCTGTCGATTACGTGACCACGTTGCGCTGGGAGGAACCATCACGAGGGAGCGCTGTTTCGCGCGAGGTCCTCCAGCCTTCCGGCCAATTGCTTGAGCTCCCACTCCCGCGCCAGCGCCGCCGCCCTGCCCCAGGTCGGTTTTTGATCTGCCAAACCCGATACGGGCGCCTTGCGGTCCATGGTGGCGATAGCACGGTAGAGCCGCAAATCCGCGGCCTGTTTGGCAAACCGGCCGGCTTTCAGGATCGCCGCCAGGCTGCCGTATTGCCGCAACAGCGTGGCCGCGCCAGTCGCGCCGACGCCGGGAGCGCCGGGCAGCTTGTCCGACGGGTCGCCCCGCAGCGCGATGAAATCCGGCACTTGCTTGGGCTCGACGCCATAGCGGGCGCGGACCTCCGCGGGACCGATGCGCGCCATCTCGCCGGCCCGAACGGGATAGAGGATCGTCGTTTTAGTCGAGGCGAGCTGGAACGTGTCGCGATCGCCGCTGGCCACCAGCACGGTACCGCCCCGCCGCTCCTCGGCGGCGGCCGCGGCGGCGAGGAAATCGTCGGCCTCGAAGCCCGCGCGCCTGGCGTTGGCAAAGCCGCAGGCGGCGACGAAATCCGGGAAGAGCGCGAGCTGCTCCAATAAGTCGTCGTCGAATTCTCGTCCGCTCTGATAAGCGGGAAAGGCCTCGTGGCGATAGGTTTCTGCTTCCAAAGTATCCCAGGCGACCAGCACGGCGCGCGGATTTTCCTCCCGGTACAGCCGCAGCAGCAGATTGGCAAAGCCGAGGATGGCGCCGGCGGGCCGGTCGCCCTTACGGCGAATATTATTCGGCAGCGCATGATAGGTGCGATGCGCAAACGAGTCGCCGTCGATCACCAGGAGCGGCCGGCGGCCTATTACTTTCGCTGGCGGTTTTGCCGATGGCTTTGCGGGTTGGGCGCTTCGTTTGTTGGTTGTGGGCGACAGTTTCGTCGCCTGCGAGAGCGTTCCCTGGAACGAGCGGGAAGCATCACGCAATTCGATCCAGGTCGGCGCATGATCGCTGGCGTTTTCCTTGCCACGCACCGCGCGGTCGACGCCGGCGGCAACGAGCCGCTTCGCGGCCTCCTTACTCAACAGCAGATGATCGATGCGCAGCCCGGCATCGCGTGGCCAGCGGTTCCGCAAGTAGCTCCAGTAGGTGTACATCGGTGTGTCGGGATGCAGCTTCCGGATAGCATCGAGCCAGCCCTGGCCGAGCAGCTCTCGAAACCGCGCGCGCGTTTCGGGCTGAACGAGAGCATCTTTGGCGTAGGATTTTGTCGGATAAATATCGCGCTCGGTCGGGACGACGTTGAAGTCGCCGGCCAGCACGACGGGCACGCCGGCCGCAAACAGCTCCGCGGCGTGGGCTGCGAGCCGATTCATCCAGGCAAGCTTGTAGGTAAATTTCGGCCCCGGCTGCGGATTGCCGTTGGGCGCGTAGAGCGAGGTGACCAGCACCCCGTTCACCGCAGCCTCGACATAGCGCGCCTGCGTGTCGTCGGGATCGCCGGGCAAGTCCGTGTGGGTAACGATCGGCTCAGAGCCGCGCGCGAGAATGGCGACGCCGTTCCACGATTTCTGTCCGCGCCAGACAGCGCCGTAGCCTGCCTTCTCGATCGCGGCTCGGGGGAATTCGCGATCAAAGGCCTTCAACTCCTGCAGGCACACCACGTCGGGTTTGGCTCCGCGCAGCCAGCCAAGTAGATTGGCGAGCCGCTTGTTGACATTGTTGACGTTAAAGGTGGCGATTTTCATTTCAGCACAGCGCCGGCAGGAGCACGCTTTCCAGAATAACTCTGCTTGAACACAATGCTAGGCTTACGTCTTGATCTTGCTGAGCACCCTCTTGGATCTTTTGTAGCACGTCGCGGGCTTTTCCGCGTAGAACGCGTTCACCACCTCGCTGATGGCCTGCACTTTCGGATCGAGCGGATCTATGCCGGCTGCCACCAACCGAGTGTGCAGCTCTCGGCGACGGTAACGGTGACGACGACCGTATCGCCGATCTTGACCGGGGCGCGGAACTTCAGAGTCTGCGAGATGTTGACGCGCCGGGGCCAGGAAGCCGCGTGCCAAGCACCGCCGAGATCAGGCTGGCGGTGTAGAGCCCATGCGCGATGCGTATAGTCAAGCTGCAAATCCAGCTCGGGGATTTCTTTCATGGAAACAACCGAAGAAAACTTTTGTTGATACCGACAAACAGTTTTGTGGGATGGCAAGTGAAACTTCGGTGCTGCATCACTCCGCCGCCGAAGCCGGTTGAATGGCGGCCTCGAAGTGTTCCGCCGCCTCGCGTCGCGTAGCGCCGCCCTCACGCCTTCGCTCCCCTCGGTCACGCCGGATCCGACGCTCCCCGCCTTAGGCTTTCGCTCCCCTTCTTTGCGCTCCCGCGGCAGGGCAGCGTCGCCTTGAGAAGGCCGCTGATGCGTTAAAAGTATCATGGGCTCTCCCTCCCTGCGGAATCAGCCGACCAAGATATCTGGAAGCCGTTGCGGGGCAAGCTGACCCAAGTTTCGGGCAAGTTCCTTTCCGGGAAAGAGGTCGCTGGTCGAGCGCGCCGTCTGATTGTCGAGCTGCTGCTTTAGGTCAGGCCGACGGCCGACGACCCTGTCCGGTTGGCCGCGCCGGTAGGCTGGCGAGAAGCCACAGGATGGCGTTCAACCCCGGGCTACTCCGAGCAACAATTCAGCGATTTTAGTGAAGCGGGGCGTCGCGCCTACCGACCGCGTCACCAAAGACACCGTCCGCAGCCGCGAAAAGGTGTCAAGCGGCGCGAACTTCATATTTGCGTTCTCCGACGCGATGGGTTATCCCTTTTTCAAGTACGGGCAAAGGCTTTTGCCGTATCGACGAAATGCCGGAAGGTCGAGTGGGGTTATGGCCGAATTCTTGTCCGCGACGGTGCGAACGCGGGTTGGATCAACTCCATGTTGAAAGACCGCCAGAAATCAGAGTTCGACGGTTTCGTTGACTGCATAATTATACGGTTTCGTTGACTGCATAATTATAGAGTCTTTGCACAATCCAATTGCTGACGCGTAGACGTTCTTTTGGAATGGGACTCTTCATAGACCAAGCCTAAGCAAGGGCGATTGGCTAGCAGTCGCCTTGTTTCCTGTTATTGCTTGATCGAAGAAATTGCCGACGCCGGCCAGCAGCCGCACCGCCGGCCAGCAGCCGCACCGCCGCCCAGCTGGCGGAGCGCGTCGCTCGGCTCCGCCTCGCGCGCGCACGAGGATTCGGCGCAATTAAGGTTGACGGGGCCCTATTGCGCTGATCTTTCAATGCCGCCTGTTGGCGATCACCCCGTAGCTGAACCGCGCGGCCGGCGGCCGCAGCAACAACATCATCAGAGTTCGCCGCGAGGAATAAAACAAAAAAGAAATTGCCGACGCCGGCCAGCAGCCGCACCGCCGCCCA
>JBEKJZ010000156.1:0-4339 GCA_050010955.1 Xanthobacteraceae bacterium
CTCGGTGAGCACGCCGAACTGCTGCGAGGCCGAGCGGAAATTGCCGGAGCCCTCGAACACATAGGCGAAGGCGTGACGCTCCACCTCGACCGGCAGCGTCTTGCGTTTGCCCGGCGGCACCCAGACATCGAGATAGCGCGGATCGGCGGCAACGCCCTCGACCGGGCCGCGCTTGCCCCAGAAATCGCCGCAGACGACCCGCACGCGGGTGCCGTCGTCATCGACGATTTCCGGAATGTCGGCGGCCTTGATGTCCTGATAGCGCGGTGCCGTCATCTTGTGCGTCGACGGCAGATTGGCCCAGAGCTGGAAGCCGTGCATGCGGCCTTGGGTGTCGCCCTGCGGCATTTCCTGGTGGAGAATGCCGCGTCCGGCCGTCATCCATTGCACGTCGCCGGCGCCGAGGTCGCCGCGGTTGCCCAGGCTGTCGCGGTGCTCGACGTTTCCCGCCAGCACATAGGTGATGGTCTCGATGCCGCGATGCGGATGCCAGGGAAAGCCGGCGCGATACTCGTCCGGCCGATCGTTGCGGAAGTCGTCGAGCAGCAGGAACGGATCGAACTCGCTGGTGTCGCCGAAGCCGAAGGCGCGGCGCAGATGCACGCCGGCGCCTTCAATGGTGGGCTGGGCGCTGACGATGCGTTTGACCGGTCGAATGGACATGTTCTCTAACTCGTTGGCGGCGTTTCGCTAAATTAGATGGTGCGGCAGAGCGCGGCAGCAAGAAGGCACAGCGATGATACCGGCGGGGCGCCTCGCCGACGGGCAGTCACTTCTCGGGCGTCACCTCATGGAACTTGGTGTAGTCCAGCATTAAGCGGCCGTCCGCCGAAGTACTTGAAATATCCCGATAGCGATGCTGCCAGCGAATATCGTCGGCGGAATAAATCCGCCGGGCGTGGAGCTGCTGCGCCGAGCTGTCGTCGACGCCGCTGACCGTCAGCACCAGAGCGGCGTTGGCCCGAGCAAGGTCCGCCGCGGTCGCGCCATACAGCGGACTCGCTTTGTCGATGGTGTGAAGGAGCGTCCAGCTCAGTACGAACATCGGATGTTCCTGGCGGTCGAGCGCGAGCTCGTAGAAGCGGCGCAACTGATCGCCTTCCTGCGTACGTTCCACGCGAATGAGCCACAGCCGCGCCCTCGCCCGGGAGATCGCGTTGTGCCGCGCGTTGGCGATGCGGATCATTAGGGTCGGGCGGCCGTCACGCAACGTCACGACCGGGTGCTCGGCGAAGATAAAACGCGCCCGCGGTCGCGAGAAGCGGGCGAAGATCAGCCCGGTCATTACCGCGAGAAAGCACATGCCGGTGAAGATCTCCGCGGTGGCGACGGCATGGCCGTAATTCGTCTGCGGATGCATGTCGCCGTAGCCGACCGTCGCCAGCGTCTCGATGGAGAAGTAGAACAGGTCCAGCGGGTTGTTGCCGGTGACATTGGCGACCGGCTCATTGCCGAGAAAATAGAGAAAAGCGAATACCGCGTTGAGCAGGACGAAGATCAGCGCCGCGCTGCCGAAGAATACCGGCCAGTAGACGGTCATCGACCGGTGATAGAGGTCCGTCCAAAAGCCCTGACCCAATCCGCGGGTCTCGATTTCCTGGGGACCGATCTTGACCAGATGCGAACGTTGCTGTTTCGGCTTTCGTCGAGATTTTGCCAATGCGTTGAGGTCCTAAACCGCCGCCCTCGCCGCCGCCTTGGTTTTCAGGCGGCTGAACACCCTACGGGCATTGCCTTCGAAAATCTTGCGCCGGTCGGCGTCGCCGAGCGCCGGCGCCTGGTCGACATAGCGCTTGGTGTCGTCGAAATAATGTCCGGTCTTGGGGTCGAGGCCCTTGACCGCGCCGACCATCTCCGAGGCGAACAGGATATTGTCGACCGACACCACTTCGGTGAGCAGATTGATGCCCGGCTGGTGATAGACGCAGGTGTCGAAGAAAATGTTGTTCTTGATGATGTCGGCAAGCTCGGGCCGGCCGTTGTTGAGCGCCAGTCCGCGGAAGCGGCCCCAATGGAACGGCACCGCGCCGCCGCCATGCGGGATGATAACCTTCAGCGTCGGGAAATCCTTGAACACGTCGGAGAGGATGAGCTGCATGAAGGCCATGGTGTCGGCGTTGAGGTAATACGATCCGGTGGTGTGCATCGCCGGGTTGCAGCAGCCCGACACGTGGATCATCGCCGGCACGTCAAGCTCGACCATCTTCTCGTAGAACGGATACCACCACTTGTCGGTGAGCGGCGGCGAATTGAAATAGCCGCCGGACGGATCGGGATTGAGGTTGCAGCCGATGAAGCCGAGCTCGTTGACGCAGCGCTCGAGTTCGGCGGCGGAGTTTTTCGGCGGCACTCCCGGCGATTGCGGCAATTGGCAGACGCCGACGAAATTCTGCGGGTAAAGCATGCAGACGCGATGGATCAGGTCGTTGCAGATTTGCGACCATTCGAGGCTGACGCTCTCGTCGCCGATGTGATGGCCCATGCCGGAGGCGCGCGGCGAGAAGATGGTGAGATCGGTGCCGCGCTCGCGCTGCAGCTTGAGCTGCGCGCCTTCGAGGCTGTCCCTGATCTCGTCGTCGGAAATCTTCAGCGATGCCCGCAGCGGCGGCGTCGTCTTGTCCTCGGCGGCCTTGGTCTGCTCCTGCCGGAAGCGCTTCAGGTCGCCGGGCTCGGTGGTATAGTGGCCGTGACAATCGATAATCATGACGCCGTCGCTATGGGTTGAGACGACGATGCTACGGCGCGCGGCGGTATTGTCAAACCGCCCTGCGTGTACCGAATTACCGGCCGGCGCTCTCCGGCAGACCGCGCAACCAGCCGACAGCCACGTCGAGCGTGGCCGGGTCGGAGAATATTCCGAAGTGGCTGATGCCCGGCAAGATCTTCATCTCAGCGCGCGGAGCGTCGGCCGCGAAAACAGCCCGCATCGCCTCGGGATCGTTTGCCTCGTCGTTGGCTCCCACCAGGACAAGGTCGGCGCCCCGAGCGCGCGGATGTCGTTCTGGTACCTGTAACGGGGATGATAGGAAACGTTCAGCCGATATGAATAAGACAAGGTCTCCGTTCCATCCCAGAATTTCGCCGGCTTGTTGAAGTCGATGACCGGAAGACCGTTGAACCCATGAATGCCGATCGCGTTAAGCGCGAGCAGTCCAAAGAGGCGTCGTAAGTTTAGATTGGCCCATCCGCCGGCCGTACCGCCACGGACGGTCGGCGCCTGCGGAATGATCGGGGTCAGCAGCAAATAGCTCGATACGGCGTCGCCATGCCTGCCTCCGGCGAAGCGAATGGCGAGCCCGGCGCCGCTGGAGTGACCGCCGAGCGTGATTGGACCGGTGAGATGCTCGGCGCGCAGGAACTTGATCAGGTCGTCGAGGTCGTCCTCCAACTGGCCGATATACTCGACGTCGCCGCGATGCCGGCCCGATTGGTAATGCCCGCGCAGATTGGGCAGCACGACTTTCGCCGCACCACCGAGGCTAATGGCCGCGGCAAGCACGTGATAGCCGGCGCCGTGATACGACGATCCGTGAATGAATATCAGGATGCGGTCTGCGGTAGAAGGGTAGAAGCGGTAGGCCAGTTCCTCGCCGTCGCGGGCCGGAAAACGCCGCAGGCTCGGCACATCGATGTCGCTTGGCGCTTCGCGCAGCGACGTGAAGTCGAACACGTCTTTCGGATTCGCCAGCGGCGACGGCGACGCGACCAGCACAAATGCGGTGACAAGACCCACGATGAACAGGCCGCCGATGCACGCCGCGATGATAAAAAGCACTTTCACGACCTGGCCGTCCGCGCGCGCCCGCACCGGTGCGCCATTGGCGAAACGTTAACACGCCGCTTGCGACACGCAAACGAAGTCGGGGCTCGCCGCGCGGCTAGCAGATAGTTTAGAATGCCTCCCGTATTACGGGGGACTGAGGAATGGCTGAACTTCCGCGGCTCAACGGCGTCATCCGCGCGCTCGAAGCAGGGCAGCACGCGCTGACGTGTTTCGCGCCGGCCGAGCTCAACACGGCGATCGCGATGAGCGCCGCGAAATTCGACGGCTGCGTCTTCGAGATGGAGCACCAGCCGTGGGACGGCCGGCTGTTGCGGGATTGCTTGCAATACATGCTCAACCGCGCCCAGATCGCCAAAGCCGCATCCGTGGTGCCGGGCGTGACGCCGATGGCCCGCGTCCCAGTCAATGGCGCCGAGATGGCGCAGTGGCAGGCCAAGCAGGCCCTCGACATGGGCTGCTACGGCATCGTGTTCCCGCACATTTCGACGGTCGAGGAAGCGGCCAATGCGGTCGGCGCCTGCCGCTATCCGCGGCTCAAAAGCGCGCCGCGCTACG
>JBEKJZ010000157.1:0-4310 GCA_050010955.1 Xanthobacteraceae bacterium
TTCGTGCGGCGCCGGCAGGACGAGTGAACTGCTCGGGTTCGGATTCGGCACCAGCGGCGGAACCGGAGGCGGGATTTGCGCGGCAGCGGTCGTCGTACCGAGCAACAGCGCCGGCAATACGACGGGATCCTTCAGTCGTGAAAAATTGATGCGCTGCACCCTACGAACACGTTCCGGTCAGCCCTATCATACATCACGATCACTCTGGCGAGGCTCATCATGCAGTTCACGCTTGAAGTCAACGGCCGCACGCACACGGTCGATGTCGATGCCGACACGCCGCTGCTGTGGGTGCTGCGCGATGACCTCGACCTGAAAGGAACGAAATTCGGCTGCGGCGTCGGTCTATGTGGCGCCTGTACGGTGCATATCGATGGCAAGCCGGTACGTTCTTGCAGCCTTCCGATCGACGCGGTAGGAAAAGCGGCGGTTACGACGATTGAAGGCATCGGCAATACGTCGCTTGGCGCGCGATTGCAGAAGGCGTGGCTCGACGTCGACGTGGTGCAATGCGGCTATTGCCAGGGTGGCCAGATCATGTCTGCCGCGACGTTACTCGCGCGCACGCCGGCGCCGAGTGATAACGACATCCAGTCGTCGATGAATGGCAACCTGTGCCGCTGCGGCACGTATTTGCGCATTCAGGAGGCCATCAAACAAGCGGCGAAGGCGGACCTCGATACGGCAGCCACGAAGAAGGGGACCTAGAGCCATGTTGCGCGAACACCTTCTGCCGAACTCATCGGATCGATCCGCGAACACGCTGCCGCGCTCAAACCGCGTTACCCGCGCGTCGCGACGCGATTTCCTCAAAGCGAGCACCGTCGGCGGCGGCCTGTTGCTGACATTTGGATTGCCCGGTCTCGCTAAGGCCGCGGCCACGGGCGAGCCGCAAAGCGCCGCCGCGACGCTAAACGCCTACGTGCGGATCGGGCCCGACAGCATCGTTACCATCGTTTCGAAGAACCCCGAAATCGGCCAGGGCATCAAGACGATGCTGCCGATGCTCATCGCCGAAGAGTTGGATGTCGAATGGGCGCAAGTCCGCACCGAGGAGGCTGATCTTGATACCGCGGTGTATGGACGCCAAGTCGCCGGCGGCAGCATGGCGACGCCGCTGGAATGGACGCCGATGCGCAAAGTCGGCGCCGCTGCGCGGCAGATGCTGGTTACCGCGGCGGCGAAGCGCTGGAATGTGGCGACGCGCGAGTGCGAGACCGCTTCCGGCCAGGTTCTCCATAAAGCTTCCGGCCGCTCATCGAGTTACGGCGCCTTGGCGGCGGAAGCCGCGACCGTGCCCGTTCCGGATCCAAACAGCGTCAAGCTGAAGGACCCAAAGGACTACAAAATCATCGGTTATTCGGTGCCGGGGGTCGACAGCCCGCGCGTGGTGAAAGGCGCGCCGCTGTTCGGCATCGACACCGTGGTGCCGGGAATGCTCTACGCCGTGTTCCAAAAATGCCCGGTGTTCGGTGGCAACGTCGTCACCGCCAATCTCGATGCGATCGGGGCGATGCCCGGCGTGCGCCATGCCTTCGTGGTCGAGGGTACGACAAATCTTAACGGGCTGATACCGGGTGTCGCCATCGTCGCCGATACGTGGTGGCGAGCCGAGAAGGCCAGGCAAAAGCTGCAGGTGAAGTGGAATGAAGGGCCGACGAACCAGCAAAGCAGCGAAGGCTTCGTGCGCCAAGCCGCCGACTTTGGCGCACGCGCGCCGGAACATAGCCTGCGCAACGATGGCGACGTGGCTAGCGCTCTCGGCAGCGCAGCAAAAGTGGTCGAAGCCAGCTATTCGTATCCGTTCCTCGCTCACGCACCGCTTGAGCCGATGAACTGCACCGCTCGTGTGCAGGACGGCAAGGCGGAGATTTGGGCGCCAACGCAAAATCCAGCGCCGGGAGCGGCGCTCGTGGCAAAGACGCTCGCACTTAATGAGCGCGACATTGTCGTTCACATGACGCGGGTTGGCGGCGGCTTCGGCCGACGGCTCAATAACGATTACATGGTCGAAGCGGCCTGGATCGCGAAGGTCGCCGGCGTTCCAGTGAAGCTAGTCTGGAACCGCAGCGACGACATCCAACACGACTTCTACCGGCCCGGCGGCTTCCATTTCCTCAAAGGCGGCCTCGACACCAGCGGCAAGGTCGTCGCCTGGCAGCAGCATTTCGTCAGCTATGGGCGCAACGGCAAATTCGCGCCGTCGGCGGATCTGTCGCCGGACACCTATCCGGCCGGCCGCGTGCCAAACCTGTCTTACGGCGCCTCCTTGATACCCCTCGGCGTACCGACAGGCGCGTTGCGCGCACCGGGCGACAATGCGCTGGCCTTCGTGTTTCAGTCCTTCATCGACGAACTGGCGCATGCGGCGGGCAAGGACCCGCTGCAATTCCAGATCGACTTGCTCGGCAAAGACGAGCTTCTTCCCGGTCGCCGGCCGGGTTTCAACACGGCGCGCGCACGCGGCGTACTGGAAAAGGTGCGCGAGGTTTCAGGCTGGGGGCAACGCAAGCTTGCCGAACGCACCGGGCAAGGCGTCGCCTTCTATTACAGCCATCTCGGCTTTTTCGCCGAAGTCGTCGAAGCTGCGGTAGCGACGGACGGCAACGTCAAGATCAACAAAGTGTGGGCAGTAGGCGATATCGGCAGCCAAGTGATTAATCCGACTGCCGCTTTCAACCTCACGCAAGGCGCCATTCTCGATGGCTTTGGCCAAGCGCTGCATCAACAGATCACGATTGAGAACGGCCGCGTCGTGCAGGCGAATTTCGACACCTTCCCGCTGTTGCGGATGGCGCAGGCAGCACCGGTCGAGGTGCATTTCCTCAAAACGGAGAACTCGCCAACCGGTTTGGGAGAACCACCGCTGCCGGCCGCCATTCCGGCACTCTGTAACGCGATCTTCGCCGCGACGAGAAAGCGGGTTCGCACGTTGCCGATCGATACGGCGATGTTGAAGGCGTGAATTTCGACCATGCGCACGGTTACGTCAGAGCCACTGGGAGCACGTTTACAACTCGTTTGAAACCCGTTCCTGGGGCCGGGGCACCTCGGCCCGCCCCCAGTGAGCTTGCAATTTTCAGGTCAGGCCCTCCCAGAGCCGGATGAATGAGCCAGGCCCACGCCAAGACCGACAGACGCCGTCGCCCAGCCGGACGGCAAACTGCGGGTGGCCGGCAGGCGCTCGGCGGCCAAGTTGCTCGCCAAGGCTTCGCCCTTGAGGTTAATCAGATACGTTTGGTCATCGACGGGTCCCTTGTGTCCCCGTTGTTCGAAAGGACGAATAAATGACTGATCTGCAAAACGCCATTGCGCTCGTGACAGGCGCAAGTCGCGGCCTTGGGCGGGCCATCGCGTTTGGGCTCGCCGAGATTGGCGTCGACGTAGTAGTCAACTACAGAGCGCGAGAAGATGAAGCACAGGCTTGTGCCGACGAAATCCGACGGCGCGCTCGACGCGCAGCCGTCGTGCGAGCTGATGTCTCACGGGTAGACGAGGCGCGTCGGCTGGTCCGTGAGGCCGAGGCCGCGCTCGGTCCCATTACCATTCTGATTAATAACGCCGGGATCGCGCGCACCCAAGGGCTGGACGAGGTTACGGAGGCCGACTGGGACGAACTTATCGATGTAAATCTGAAGTCCGCATTCTTTGTATCCCAAGCCGTACTGCCAGCAATGCGCGCTGCCCGTTGGGGACGTATCATCAACATCTCTTCGACCGCAGCCCACGTGGGCGGTGTCGTCGGCCCGCACTATGCCGCCTCCAAAGCGGGCCTGATTGGCCTCACCCATTTCTTCGCCTCACGGCTCGCGCGAGACGGCATAACCGTCAACGCCATCGCGCCCGCCCTGGTTAGGACCGATATGTTAATCCAAGATCTAAAGGCGAGCGCGGAGCGCATTCCAGTAGGTCGCTTCGGCACCCCCACCGAGGTTGCCAGCATAGTGCTTTCGCTCGTGCAGAACGCCTACGTCACTGGTCAGACCATCAGTGTGAATGGCGGTATCTACATGACCTGAGGCCCGCCGCATGGCGGCGAACTTCGCCAAGCTGCCGGAGCTGCTGCGCAGGCCGACGTCGAAGGGCGAGGTTTGACGAGGTTGCGGCGCGCACTTCGCGACACTCCGCGCAAAGTCCGCTTTGCTCCAATTTCGGAAGTATCGCTGCATCGCGGCAAGTAACGTGATGGGCCAAACGCAGACATCGCACGGTCTCATTCGAACACCCAATCCGCGAGCACTAGAAGGTTGTGCGGAATGGTGAGGCCGAGTGGGTGGCCCGCTCGAATTGATCGACGCGGCGTCGCATTG
>JBEKJZ010000158.1:0-4192 GCA_050010955.1 Xanthobacteraceae bacterium
TTCCCGGCTCGGGTCCTTCATAGAGGACCTTCGCCTTGCCTTCATAGATGCGGCGACGGCGGCTCATCGGCGTGTACCGTGGCTTGGTGAAATCCATGGGATGCCGTGGCTCCAGTTCAGGTGTCGAGGTCCGCGGCGGCGGCGACGGGCAAGCGACTCAAACACTGGCCCCTCCGCGACTTCAAGGCTAGCCGAACGCGCCGCGGAGTACAATCGGCATAGACCGGCGCGGCGTCCGCTGCAACGACGATGTTGCCCGTCGATCAATGTTGCCTTGACGGGGCACCCTCGATATGCAAGGCGGCAAGCGATTGGCGCAGTTCCACCCAACACCAGGACCAAGGCATGACCACCTTCGACAAGCGCGAGGAAGGTTTCGAGCAGCAATTCGCGCACGATGAGGAACTCAGGTTCAAGGCGACCGCGCGCCGCAACAAGCTCATCGGCCTGTGGGCCGCGGAAAAACTCGGGCTCACGGGCACCGAAGCCGAAAGTTACGCAAAGTCGATCGTCATGGGCGATATCGAAAATGTCGGTAAGCACGATGTCTTGCGCAAGATTCGCCAGGATTTCGATGCCAAGGGCGTCGTCCAGTCCGATCACCAGATCGATCGCGCCATGACCGAACTGATGGAAAAGGCGATCGCGGACATCAAAGCCGGTAAGTAGCGCCGTTGCGCCGCCGCCGCGATCTCATGCAGCGACCGGCATAGAGCGAGCATGATGGCTATCCCAGCGTTCACCCTCGCCCGTCGCCTGCGCGCGGGCGAAACCGTGTTCAGCGGCTGGTGCAGCCTGCCCTATCCGATCGTCGCCGAGACGCTCGGCCGCGAAGGGTTTGGAACGGTGACGCTCGAGGCGCAGCACGGGCTATGGGACATGAGCGCGCTGTTGACCGGCGTCGCCGCGGTGCGCCAGGGCGGCGCCGCCCCGGTCGTGCGCGTGCCGGTCGGCGATTTCGCGATGGTTTCCCGCGTGCTCGACTTCGGCGCCGAAGGTATCATCGCGCCGATGATCAACACCGCCGCGGATGCGCGTGCTTTCGCCGCAGCCGCCAAGTACCCGCCGACCGGCGAGCGCAGCTGGGGGCCGCACCGCGCGACCACGCTGGCCGGGTTGAGCGATCAAACGGTCTATCTGCGCGAAGCTAACGACCACGTCATCACGCTCGCCATGATCGAGACGCGCACCGCGCTCGACAATCTCGACGCGATCGTCGACACGCCGGGCATCGACGGGCTGTTCCTCGGCCCCTCGGATCTCTCGATCGCGCTGTCCGACGGCAAGACACTCGACCCGCTATCGAAGGACGTCGAGCGCGCACTCGACCGTATCGTCGCTGCCGCGCAGCGCGCCAAGAAGATTCCGGGCGGCTACTGCCATTTGCCCGAGCGCGCGGTCGCGCTCGCCGGGCGCGGGATGCGCTTCCTCGCGGTGATGAGTGATCTGGCGCTGTTGCGCGCCGGCACGGCGGCGGCGATGAAGGTGCTCAAGGGCAGCTAGAGCGCGTCCAGGAAAAGTGGAAACCGGTTTTCCGTCCGGACGCGCGATAACACAAGAACTTAGAGCGAGATGACGATTCGAAGATAAGTCATCTCGCTCTAGGCCGCGCTATGCGTCGGCGATCACCTGCTCAAGCCGATCGAGCACCGCCCCGACATCTGCCTCGGCATCGCGCGCGACAATCTCGATGACGCGATAGCCGCGCGCAGCGAGCCATGCGCGTTTGTCGGCGCGGGCGTGCGCGGCGGCGGCGTCTTCGTCGGCCGGCTTGAGATCGAGAACCAGCCGCAGCGGAAACGAGACGAAGTCGCAGATATGCGGCCCGATCGGCGTCTGGCGCTTAAAACCGCGGCCGGCGAAGCGCCGGTCGTTGACCAGAGCATGCCACAGCGTGCGCTCGGCCTCGGTCGGATTGCGGCGAAGAAGCCGCGCCAGTCCGCGCACCGGGCCGCGTTCCGAGGGGACACGGCCGCCGCCATGCTCGGCGAGAAGCGCGCGCAGCATCTCCGCTTCAGCGCCGTCGAGGACGCCGCCACGCGCCGGTCCTTTGCGGCCTTCGGCGATCGCCATGATCACGCCGTGCAGCGTCTGAATGTCCTGCCGGGTCGGCTGCATGCGGGTGAAAATGTTGCGCAGGTTGATCTGCATGGTCTCGCGCTTATCCGGCGGCCGGAAGAACTCGACCTTCTCCAGCTCGCGTTCGAGCGAGGCAAAGAAAGCGAGCAGCTGCTCTTTCGGCGCCGGCGCGGATTTTTCCGGCATGGCGAACGGCAATTTGGCGCCGCTCGCCAGCTTGAACCATTCGTAGGCGACGATGGCCACAGCCTGCGCCAGATTGAGCGAGGCGAAGGCCGGATTGACCGGCAGCGTCAAGATGCGGTCGGCGAGCGCGACCTCGTCGTTCTCGAGCCCGTTGCGCTCGCGGCCGAACACGAGCGCCGCCAACTCGCCGGCGGCCACGCGCGGCGCCAGCAGGGCGGCAGCCTCCGCCGCGCCGACCACCGGCTTGGCCTGGTCGTGGGCGCGCGCCGTCGCGGCGACGACGAACGTGCAATCGGCAATGGCGGCTTCCAGGCCGTCATAAAGCTCGGCGGCGTCGAGAATGCGGTCGGCGCCGGCCGCCATGATGCGCGCCCTGGCGTTGGGCCAGGCCTGCCGGGGCGCCACCAGGCGCAGCCGCGACAGGCCGAAATTGGCCATTGCGCGCGCCGCGGCACCGATATTTTCGCCGAGCTGCGGCTCGACCAGCACCACAATGGGCGCCGGCCGCTCGATCCATCGCTTGGTCTTGTCTGTTCCTGCTCCGGGCATGGCCGCTCCGCGCGGACGGTATAGCGAACGGCCGCGGAAAAAGGCAGGTGTCATGCCGCAATGTCGGCTTTCTCGGCTGGCTGGCCAGTGCTATAGCGACGGCGCCCTGCGGACGTCTGGTCGGCGCCGCCGCCCGCCTCATTCATTCAGCCCGGGATGCAAAGGTCGAAAACTCAATGGATAAAATCAAAGTCACCAATCCGGTCGTCGAGATGGACGGCGACGAGATGACCCGGATCATCTGGCAGTACATCAAGGAAAAGCTGATCTATCCCTATCTCGACATCGAGCTGTTGTACTTCGATCTCGGCATCCAGAAGCGCGACGAGACCCGCGACCAGATAACGATCGACGCGGCGGAAGCGACCAAGAAAGTCGGCGTCGCGGTCAAATGCGCGACCATCACGCCGGACGAGGCGCGGGTGAAGGAATTCAACCTGCATGAGATGTACCGTTCGCCGAACGGCACCATCCGCAACATCCTGGGCGGCGTCATCTTCCGCGAGCCGATCATCTGCAAGAACGTACCGCGGCTTGTTCCCGGCTGGACCAAGCCGATCATTATCGGCCGCCACGCCTATGGCGATCAGTACCGCGCCACCGACTTCAAGGTCCCCGGCAAGGGCAAGCTTTTTCTCACCTTCATCGGCAACGACGGCAGCAAGATCGAGCGCGAGGTATTCGAATTCCCTGGCTCAGGCATCGCCATGTCGATGTATAACCTCGACGCCTCGATCAGCGACTTCGCGCGCGCCTCGATGAATTACGCGCTCGACCGCGGCTATCCGCTGTATCTCTCGACCAAGAACACAATCATCAAAGTCTATGACGGGCGTTTCAAGGATATTTTTCAGGAGATTTTCGATGCCGAGTTCAAGGATAAATTCGCGGCGAAGAAACTCACCTACGAGCACCGGCTGATCGACGACATGGTCGCCGCGGCGCTGAAATGGTCGGGTGGTTACGTCTGGGCCTGCAAGAACTACGACGGCGACGTGCAGTCGGATACGGTGGCGCAGGGCTACGGCTCGCTCGGGCTGATGACCTCGGTCCTGACCTCGCCGGACGGCAAGATCGTCGAAGCGGAGGCCGCCCACGGCACGGTGACGCGGCATTACCGCGAGCACCAGAAGGGGCGCGAGACTTCGACCAACTCCATCGCCTCGATCTATGCCTGGACGCGCGGGCTCGGGCATCGCGCCAAGCTCGACAACAACGCCGAGCTGGCGCGCTTCGCAACCACGCTGGAGAAGATCACGGTGGCCACCGTCGAGTCGGGCTTCATGACCAAGGACCTCGCGCTCTTGATCGGTCCGGACCAGAAATGGCTCAGCACCACCGGCTTCCTCGACAAGGTCGGCGAGAATTTACAGAAGGC
>JBEKJZ010000159.1:0-4179 GCA_050010955.1 Xanthobacteraceae bacterium
GCAAATCACCGACCGCTCCAAGGACGTGATCAAGTCGGGCGGCGAATGGATTTCCTCGATCGATCTGGAAAATCTCGCGGTCGGCCATCCCAAGGTGGCTGAGGCGGCGGTGATCGGCGTGCAGCATCCCAAGTGGGACGAGCGGCCGCTGCTCGTCGTCGTGCTCAAGGAGGGGCAATCGGCGACCAAAGAGGAAATACTCGGTTTCATCGAGGGCAAGATCGCCAAGTGGTGGATGCCCGACGATGTCGTGTTCGTCAGCGCCATTCCGCACACGGCAACCGGCAAAATCCAAAAGACGACCTTGCGCGACCAGTTCAAGGATTACGTGCTGCCGACCTACATCGCCGCCGAGTAGTCCGGCGACATAAGCGATTTTCGCCGTCTGCGTCGGGGGCGGCTGCGCCAGGCGGCGAGGCCTTGGCCGCACTGAAGGCTTTTTCGGGCAAACGAGCTGACGCTTCGGCAGAGGGGCGCGCCAGACGCGGCCCAGCATTGCATTTAGTAAATATCTATATTTCTCACGTTATTACAACGTATTACAGCCAATTGTTCCACAAAATGCATTCTTGCCTAACGTATTAAGGCATTGTGCGCCGCACAATTTCCACAATTTTTAATTATTGAGGCGTCGGCTCCAGTTCAGCGAGCCGCGTAACCCTTCCCTTCAACAACGGATAAAGGAAGATCATGGCTGGTAATAGCCTGACTAACCTTGTGCTTGCCTCAACTCTTACTATTTCCACTATCGCAATGCCGGTCATCGCATCGGCGCAAACCGGAATAGCATCGATCTATTCCGGCGGCCGCACCGCCAACGGCGAACACGCCCGGGCGTCGGGCTTGACCGCGGCGCATCGCACCCTGCCGTTCGGGACCATGGTGCGGGTCACCAATCAGCGCTCCGGCCGCTCGGTGGTGGTGCGCATCAACGATCGCGGGCCGTTCATCCGCGGCCGCGTCATCGACGTCATGCCGGCGGCCGCCCATGTGCTGGGCTTTTCCGGCCTCGCGCCCGTGACGCTGGCGGTCGTCGGCAAGATCTGAGGCAGGTCCGCAAAAGAATCTTCCCCGTCCCTTACGGTGTTTCGCAATCCTTCGCCGCATCTTCCGACAAGCGGCGACGTGAGACTCGGAGACGAACTGCAACAGCGGGAGGCTTCGGCCTCCCGCTTTTATTCGCGCCGCGGCGGAGCCGATCGGTAACCATATCGTTCACACTCAAGCAACCATTGTCGGCCAACATTGCCGGTCACCACCGAGGCCTTCGTTTCAGCCATGGCGCCGATCGATTCAGTTCCGGCATTTCAAGCTCGCCTCGCGCTTTACCGGATCGACGACCAGACCCGCTCCCTTCTTGCGCAAACCTGGCCGACGATCGCGCCGCACCTCGATCGGGTGATCGACGACGTCGTCATGGCGGTCATCGAATTGCCCAACATCGGAAAGGCCGTCGCGCAGAACCAAGACTTGGTCAAAAAGCTCGAAGTGGCGCACTTCCAGGCACTGCTCGGCGGACAACTCGATCAGCGCTACGCCGAATCCTGCCGGCAAACGGTGCAGCAGGAGGATGCGATCGGCCTGGACGCGCGTATCCGCAGCACCGCCGGGAGTTTCATGCTCAAGGCGGCGCTCGACGCGCTGGCGCGCAAGCACCGCTTTTCCTCCGTCAAGCTCGCCGCGCGCGGCAAGATCGTAGCGCAAGTCATCAGCTTCGATGTCGCCAACGCCATGACCCTGCACCGGCAGGCGGCGGAACAGGCGGGGCTGGCCCGGCGTAGCGCGATCGACGTGGCCATCACCGACTTCGCCGGTGCCATCGGCGAGGTGGTCGAGGCCATCAAGGAAGCCTCCGTTTCGCTGACGACGACGGGATCGACGTTGAAACGGTCTGCCGACGACACGCTCAGCCGCATGGCCTTGGCGTCATCGGCCTCGGCCGAGACCGCACAGCGCATGGACGCGACCGTGACGGCGACCGAAGAACTGTCCGGATCGATCCAGGAAATCGGTCAGCAGGCCGGCAATGGCGTGGGAATGGCGCAGTCTGCCGTCGCCGATACCGAGCGGACTCAGGATGTCATCGGTTCGCTGGATAACGCCGCGGAGCGCATCGGTTCCGTCATCAGCACTATCTCCGCCATCGCGGCGCAGACCAATCTTCTGGCGCTCAACGCGACGATCGAGGCGGCGCGCGCCGGCGAATCCGGCAAAGGCTTTGCCGTGGTCGCCGCGGAAGTGAAGACGCTGGCCAATCAGACTTCGCGGGCCGCCGACGATATCTCGCAGCAGGTTGCCGCCATCCAGGAAGCGACCAAGCGGTCGGTGGAGGAAATCTCCGCGATCGCGCGCGTCATCGGCAAATTGACCGCGGTATCGACCAGCATCGCCGCGGCCGTGCAGCAGCAGAGCATGACGACACGCGCGATCGCAGAAAGCGTGCAGAACGCCGCGGGCCATACCGCGCGGGCGTCGGTGGAGATCGATTCGGTGGAACGAACCGTCTCCCGCGGCGTCGCCGCGGTCGACGAAATCACGGCCTGGACGGAACGGCTTTCGGCGCGCGCCAACGACCTGGAAACCAAGGTGGCGACCTTCTTCACCCGCGTCCGCGCCGCCTAGCCTGCCCTCCCCCGTTGCCGGCGAGCGAAAGAACAGCCGCCATTTCATCTTCCCCATCCTGCGCTAGAGCATGATCCGGAAAAGTGGAAACCGGTTTTCCGAAAAGATCATGCTCTACCAAAATGCTAGTTCACAATCGATTCAATCTGAAGCGATTGTGATCTAGACTAGCGCTCGCGTTCGCCAGGAGAGAACCATGAGCAACCCCGTGGTCAGACAGATCGTGCTGGCGTCTCGACCGAACGGACCGCCGAAAGCCGAGAACTTCCGTTTGGAAGAGTTTCCCATGCCGAGGCTGCCGCCGGGCGGTCTGCTGCTGCGGGTGCTCTATTTGTCGCTCGATCCCTACATGCGCGGCCGCATGGACGACGTGAAATCGTATGCCAAATCGGTCGGCGTCGGCCAAGTGATGACCGGCGAAAGCGTGTGCGAAGTGCTCGCGTCCGACCGCGCGGGTCTTTCCGCCGGCGATATCGTGCTGGCGCACACCGGCTGGCGCACGCATGCGGCATGGGATGGACCGGCAACACGAAAACTCGACCCCAAGCTGGCGCCGATCACTACCGGGTTGGGCGTTCTCGGCATGCCGGGTTTCACCGCCTATGCGGGTCTATACTTGATCGGCAAGCCGAAAGCGGGTGACACCGTGGTCGTCGCCGCCGCCAGCGGCCCGGTCGGCTCGCTCGTCGGGCAGCTTGCCAAGATGGCCGGCGGCGCCGAAAAGTGCCGCTACGTCCTCGAAGACCTGCGGTTCGACGCCGCCATCGATCATGGCGCCGCCGATTTTCCGACGCAGCTCGCGGCCGCCTGTCCCAAGGGCATCGACGTCTATTTCGAGAATGTCGGCGGCGCGGTGTGGCAAGCGGCACTGCCTTTGCTCAACACCTATGCGCGCGTGCCGGTCTGCGGGCTGATCGCGCAATATAGCGCCGCCGGCGCGGCGGCCGGACTGAACCTGCTGCCGGCAACCATGCGCGCGGTGCTGACCAAGAGCCTGACGCTGCGCGGCTTCATCAACACTGAATTCGTCGCGGAGCACTACGCGGAATTTCTGCGAACGGTTTCCGCAGGCATCGCCGATGGACGCATCCGCTACCGCGAAGACATCACCGAAGGGCTGGAAAACGCCCCGGCCGCCTTCATGGGCCTGCTCGAAGGGAAGAATTTCGGCAAGGCGCTGGTTCGCGTCGCCCACTGAGTCGCGACCCTCTTCATCCTCCCCCAGGAAGCGGGGAGGATGAAGACGCGCAATTCCTACTCCGCCGGCTGCTTCGGCTTCGGTTTGAAGAAGGTGCGCTTGAGGTTGTCCCACAGCTCGATCTTGGCGCCGTTGCGGTGCATGATCACGCTCTGCTGCGCCACCGAGAGCGAGTTGTTCCACGCCCAATAGATCACCAGTCCGGCTGGAAAACTCGCCAGCATCAAGGTGAAAATGATCGGCATCCAATTGAAGATCATCTGCTGGGTCGGATCGGGCGGCGCCGGATTGAGCTTCATCTGCACCCACATGGTGACGCCCATGATCGCCGGCCAAATGCCGAGGTGAAGGAAGCTGCC
>JBEKJZ010000160.1:0-4155 GCA_050010955.1 Xanthobacteraceae bacterium
TTCAGCGCGGTGTCGGCGAGGCCCTTGCGCGCGCCGTGCGTCGAGTTGAAGTACTCGAGCACGGAGAGGCCCTCCTTGAAGTTGGAGATGATCGGGCTCTCGATGATCTCGCCGGACGGCTTAGCCATCAGGCCGCGCATACCGGCGAGCTGCCGCATCTGCGCAGGCGAACCGCGCGCGCCGGAATGCGCCATCATGTAGATCGAGTTGACCTGCGCCTCCTGGCCCTTCTCCGCGGGCTTGGAGGTGGAGATCTCGCGCATCATCGCCTCGGCGATTTCCTCGGTGCACTTCGACCAGGCATCGACGACCTTGTTGTATTTTTCGCCCTGGGTGATCAGGCCGTCGTTGTATTGCTGCTCGAATTCCTTCACCAGCTCGCGGGTCTTATTGACGCTCGCCGGCTTGGAGCGCGGCACCACCATGTCGTCCTTGCCGAACGAAATGCCGGCCTTGAACGCGTGGTAAAAACCGAGCGCCATGACGCGGTCGCAGAAGATCACGGTCTCTTTCTGCCCGCAGTGGCGATAGACGGTGTCGATCATGCTGGAGATTTCGCGCTTCGTCATCAGCTTGTTGACGAGGTCGAACGAAATCTTCGGCTGCTTCGGTAGCACCTCGCCGAGTAGCGCGCGACCGGGCGTTGTCTCGTACCACTTGCGAACCGGCTCGCCGGCTTCGTCGACGCCCTCCCAGCGATACTTGATCTTGGTGTGCAGACCGACCGCCTTTTCCTGCAAGGCGTGCTCGATCTCGCTGATGTTGCGGTAGAAGCCCTGCACGACGTTGTTCTTCTTGCGGTCGCGCTCGAGTTCCTTCTGCGTATACAGCTCAAGCTTCCATTGCCCGGGGCCGCCGTCGGCCATTATCGACAGGTAATAGAGGCCGAGCACGATATCCTGCGACGGCACGATGATCGGCGAGCCGTTGGCCGGGTGCAGGATGTTGTTGGTCGACATCATCAGCACGCGGGCTTCGAGCTGCGCTTCCAGCGACAACGGCACGTGCACCGCCATCTGGTCGCCGTCGAAGTCGGCGTTGAACGCCGCGCAGACCAGCGGATGCAGCTGGATCGCCTTGCCTTCGATCAGCACCGGCTCGAACGCCTGGATGCCGAGCCGATGCAGCGTCGGCGCGCGGTTCAAGAGCACCGGATGCTCGCGGATCACCTCGTCGAGGATGTCCCAAACCTCGGGCTTCTCCTTCTCGACCAGCTTCTTGGCCTGCTTGACCGTGGTCGACAGGCCCTTGGCGTCGAGCCGCGAATAGATGAACGGCTTGAACAGCTCGAGCGCCATCTTCTTCGGCAATCCGCACTGATGCAGCTTGAGCTCGGGACCGACGACGATCACCGAACGGCCGGAATAATCGACGCGCTTGCCGAGCAGGTTCTGCCGGAAGCGGCCTTGCTTGCCCTTGAGCATGTCGGCGAGCGACTTCAACGGCCGCTTGTTGGCGCCGGTGATGACGCGACCGCGCCGGCCGTTGTCGAACAAGGCGTCGACCGCCTCCTGTAGCATCCGCTTCTCGTTGCGGATGATGATGTCGGGAGCGCGCAGCTCGATCAGCCGCTTCAGGCGATTGTTGCGGTTGATGACGCGCCGATAGAGATCGTTGAGGTCGGACGTGGCGAAGCGGCCGCCGTCGAGCGGCACCAGCGGGCGCAGGTCCGGCGGGATCACCGGCACGTGGGTCAAAATCATCCATTCCGGCTTGTTGCCGGACTGGACGAACGCCTCGATCAGCTTGAGCCGCTTGGCGAGTTTTTTCGGCTTGAGCTCGGAAGTCGATTCCGCGATTTCCTTGCGCAGGTCCGCGGCCATCTTCTCGAGATCGAGGGCTTTGAGCATTTCGCGGATCGCTTCCGCGCCGATCATGGCGGTGAAGCTGTCGGCACCCAGCTCGTCCTGCGCCTTGGTGTATTCCTCTTCGCTCAGCAACTGACGGTCCTTGAGCGGGGTGAGGCCCGGCTCAAGCACGACGTAATATTCGAAATAGAGGATGCGCTCGAGGTCCTTGAGCGTCATGTCGAGCAGAAGCCCGATGCGCGACGGCAAGGATTTCAGAAACCAGATGTGCGCGACCGGCGCCGCCAGCTCGATATGGCCCATGCGCTCGCGCCGCACGCGCGACAGCGTCACCTCGACCGAGCACTTCTCGCAGATGATGCCCTTGTACTTCATCCGCTTGTACTTGCCGCACAGGCATTCGTAGTCCTTGATCGGGCCAAAGATACGCGCGCAGAACAGGCCGTCGCGCTCCGGCTTGAAGGTGCGGTAATTGATGGTCTCCGGCTTTTTGATCTCGCCGTACGACCAGGACAGAATCTTTTCCGGGCTCGCGATCGAAATCCGGATCTGGTCGAAGACCTGAGCCGGCACCTGCGGGCTGAAAAGATTCATGATCTCTTGGTTCATGACGTTCTCCGTCTGAAATTCGTGGTCATACGAGGACGGACGACAGACGACGGACGACAGATAACTCTGCCGCGTCGTTCAATGTGCATCCGTCCTCCGTCGTCTGTCTTCTGTCGTCCGTTTACTCGGCCGCCTCGGACATGCCGTCGCCGCCGCGCTGCTGCTTGGAGTTGTGCAAGTCCACATTCAGCCCGAGCGAGCGCATCTCCTTGATCAGCACATTGAACGATTCCGGAATGCCGGCCTCGAAAGTGTCGTCGCCGCGCACGATCGCCTCGTACACCTTGGTGCGGCCGGCGACGTCGTCCGACTTCACCGTCAGCATTTCCTGCAGCGTGTAGGCGGCGCCGTAGGCTTCGAGCGCCCACACCTCCATTTCGCCGAAGCGCTGGCCGCCGAACTGCGCCTTGCCGCCCAGCGGCTGCTGGGTCACCAGACTGTAGGGGCCGATCGACCGGGCATGGATCTTGTCGTCCACCAGGTGATGCAGCTTGAGCATGTAGATATGGCCGACCGTGACCTTGCGGTCGAAGGTGTCGCCGGTGCGGCCATCGAACAGCGTCACCTGTCCGGAATGGTCGAGCCCGGCGAGATCGAGCATGTGCTCGATATCGGCCTCCTTGGCGCCGTCGAACACCGGCGTCGAGATCGGCACGCCGTGGCGCAGGTTGCTGCCCAGCTCGATGAGACCCTTTTCGTCGAGCGATTTGATGGTCTCGTCGTCGCCGTAGATTTTGCGCAGCAGCTCCTTGAGCGGCTTGGGATCCCTCTTGCCGTGATAGAGATCGACCGCATTCCCGATCTTGATGCCCAGGCCGGCGCAGGCCCAGCCGAGATGGGTCTCCAGGATCTGCCCGACATTCATGCGGCTCGGCACGCCGAGCGGATTGAGCACGATGTCGACCGAGGTGCCGTCGGCGAGGAACGGCATGTCCTCGACCGGCACGATCTTCGACACCACGCCCTTGTTGCCGTGGCGTCCGGCCATCTTGTCGCCGGGCTGGATCTTGCGCTTCACGGCGACGAAGACCTTGACCATCTTCATGACGCCGGGCGGCAATTCGTCGCCGCGCTGCAATTTCTCGACCTTGTCGAGGAAGCGCTGCTCGAGCCGCTTCTTCGATTCGTCGTACTGCTTACGGATGGCTTCGATCTCCGCCATGACCTTGTCGTTGGGTGAGGCAAACAGCCACCATTGCGAGCGCGGAAACTCCTCGAGCACACCGCGGGTGATCTTGGTGTCCTTCTTGAACCCCTTCGGCCCGGCAATGCCCTGCCGGCCCTCCAAGAGTTCAGCCAGACGGCCATAGACGTTGCGGTCGAGAATCGCCTGCTCGTCGTCGCGATCCTTGGCCAGCCGTTCGATCTCCTCACGCTCGATGGCGAGCGCGCGCTCGTCCTTTTCGACGCCATGCCGGTTGAATACCCGGACCTCGACGACGGTGCCCTGCACACCCGGCGGCACCCGCAGCGAGGTGTCGCGCACGTCGGACGCCTTCTCGCCGAAGATGGCGCGCAGGAGCTTTTCCTCCGGCGTCATCGGGCTCTCGCCCTTCGGCGTGATCTTGCCGACCAGGATGTCGCCGGCGCGCACTTCGGCGCCGATATAGACGATGCCGGCCTCGTCGAGATTCTTCAGCGTCTCTTCCGAGACGTTGGGAATGTCGCGGGTGATTTCCTCGGGGCCGAGCTTGGTGTCGCGCGCCATCACCTCGAATTCCTCGATATGGATCGAGGT
>JBEKJZ010000161.1:0-4092 GCA_050010955.1 Xanthobacteraceae bacterium
TGCCCTACCCGATCGAGACCGCGCTCACCCCGCCGGCGCTGCGCATCAACAAGATCGATATCGGCATGCGCCCGGTCGAAGACGTCCGCCGCGGCACCTCGGTGCGCGAAGTGCCGGAGGAAAGCCTGATGCTGACCGGCGACGAGAACATCATCGACGTGGATTTCTCGGTGCTGTGGAAAGTCAGGCCGAGCGCGGTCGGCGACTATCTGTTCAACATCCAAAATCCCGAAGGCACCGTCAAAGCGGTTGCCGAAGCCTCCATGCGCGAGATTGTCGGCCGCTCGACGCTGCAGCCGATCCTCACCGGCGCGCGGCAGACCACCGAGACGGCAGTGCAGGAGTTGATGCAGAAGACCCTCGACCATTACGGCGCCGGCATCCAAGTGCAGCAGGTGCAGCTGCAGAAAGTCGACCCGCCGGCGCAGGTGATCGACTCCTTCCGCGACGTGCAGGCGGCCCGCTCGGATCTGGAGCGGGCGCAGAACGAGGCGCAGACCTACGCCAACCGGATCGTGCCGGAAGCACGCGGCCGCGCCGCCAAGATCACCCAGGACGCCGAAGCCTATCGCGAGCAGACCGTCGCCGAGGCCACCGGCCAGACCTCGCGCTTCCTGCAGGTCTACGATCAATACAAGAAGGCGCCTGACGTAACCCGCGAGCGCATGTACCTGGAGACCATGGAACGCGTGCTCGGCGGCAGCGACAAGACGATCATCGATACCGGCCCGCAGCCCGGACCGGGAGTGGTGCCCTACCTGCCGCTCACCGAATTGCCGCGAACGCGGCAAACGCCCGCGCCGGGCACGCCGGCATCGGGAGGCAATCCATGAAGCTCAGCCTCGCCGGCGGCGTGATCGCCGTTCTGCTGCTGATCGCCGCCATTGTCGGCTACAGCACCTTGTTCACCGTGAACCAGACCAAGCAGGCCTTGGTGGTGCGGCTCGGCCAGCCGGTGCGGGTCATCACCGAACCCGGCCTCAACGTGAAGATCCCGTTCATCGATAACGTCATCTACGTCGACAAGCGCATTCTCGACCTCGAATCGCCGGCCCAGGAAGTGATCGCCTCCGACCAGAAGCGCCTGGTGGTTGACGCCTTCGCGCGTTACCGCATCACCGACCCGCTCAAGTTCTATCAGACCGTCGGCGAGGCCGGCGCCAATTCGCAACTGGCGATCCTGCTCAACTCGGCGCTGCGCAGCGTGCTCGGCGGCGCCACGCTGGTCGACGTGGTGCGCAACATGCGCGAGCAACTCATGTCGCAGGTGCGCGGGCAGCTCGATCACGAGGCGCAGCAGTTCGGCATTGCGGTCGTCGACGTGCGCATCCGCCGCGCCGACCTGCCGGAGCAGAACAGCCAGGCGGTTTACCAGCGCATGCAGACCGAGCGGCAGCGCGAAGCGGCGGAATTCCGCGCCCAAGGCAGCCAGAAGAGCCAGGAAATTCGCGCCAAGGCCGACCGCGACGTGACCGTGCTCTTGGCGGACGCGACCTCGCAGGCCGAACAGATCCGCGGCCAGGGCGATAGCGAAAGGAACCGCATCTTTGCCGATGCCTACAACCGCGACCCGGGCTTCTTCGCCTTCTACCGCTCCATGCAAGCCTACGAAAAGAGCATGCAGCATGGCGACACGCGCTTGGTGCTGCGGCCGGATTCGGACTTCTTCCGTTATTTCTCCGACCCGGCGGGCCGCCCGGCGCCGGAGGTTCCGCCCGTGCCGCCTTCGCAACCGCCGGCCGCTAAACCCTCGGCCTCGAAATAGCATTCGAAAAACCGGCGCGCCGCGCCGCGGTCCCGTATGTCCGACTTTCTTGTCGCGCTCGGTTTGGTCTTTGTGATCGAAGGCGTCCTGTTTGCGGCGTTTCCGCTCGGCGCCAAGCGCGCCATGACCGCCGCTCTCGATGTGCCGGATGGCGGAATGCGCATCGTCGGCCTGGTTTCGGTCTTGGTCGGCGTGCTCATCGTCTGGCTGGTGCGCCACTGAGCCGGAGCCCTGTCCGGAACAAGCCTGCCCTCGGACTTGATCCGAGGGCGGAAGCCGGATTCCCAATAGGATCATCTTTACTATGGCCACCGAGTCGCTTTTCCGCCCCAATCCGGTCCCTAATTGCCGGCGCGCGCCCGTTACGCCCTTGCGCCCGCAACGGGACGAAGGCACCCTTTCCATGATGCATCTGTCAGGAGCACAGCCCTCTATGTCCGGCCACATGTCTTGCCATCTCTCCCGTCAGCTGCGGCGCGGCCCGGCCATCGCCGCACTGGCGGCGGCGATCATCATCCTGCCGGCATGGAAGGCGGCGGCGAGAGGACCCGAAAACATCGCCGACGTCGCCGAACAGGTGATCGACGCTGTGGTCAACATTTCGACATCGCAGAAAGTGGACCCGCGCATGAGCGGCCTGCCCGATCTGCCGCCAGGCTCGCCGATGGAGGAGTTTTTCGAGGAATTCTTCAAGAACCACCGCGGTCATGGCGATGCCGATCGCATGCCGCGGCGGATCAACTCGCTCGGTTCCGGCTTCATCATCGATGCGTCCGGCCTGGTCGTCACCAACAATCACGTCATCGCCGACGCCGACGAGATCAACGTCATCCTCAACGACGGCACCAAGCTCCCGGCCGAGCTCGTCGGCAAGGATTCGAAGAGCGACCTGGCACTGCTGCGCGTGCATCCCGACAAGCCGCTGAAGGCGGTGAAGTTCGGCGATTCCGACAAGCTGCGGCTCGGCGAGTGGGTCATCGCCATCGGCAATCCGTTCAGCCTCGGCGGCACGGTGACCGCCGGCATCGTCTCGGCGCGCAACCGCGACATCAATTCCGGACCTTACGACAATTACATCCAGACCGACGCCGCCATCAATCGCGGCAATTCCGGCGGGCCGCTGTTCAACCTCAACAGCGAAGTCGTCGGCGTCAACACCGCGATCATTTCGCCGTCCGGCGGTTCGATCGGCATCGGCTTCGCGGTGCCGTCGAACTCCGCGCTCGCGGTCATCGAGCAGCTCCGCCAGTTCGGCGAGACGCGGCGCGGCTGGCTCGGCGTGCGCATCCAGCAAGTCACCGACGATATCGCCGAGAGTCTCGGCATCAAACCGCCGCGCGGCGCGCTGGTCGCCGGCGTCGACGACCGTGGGCCGGCCAAGCCCGCTGGCATCGAGCCGGGCGACGTGGTCGTCAGATTCGACGGCCACGACGTCAAGGACATGCACGATTTGCCCCGCATCGTCGCCGATACTCCGGTCGGCAAACAGGTCGAGGTCGTCGTCATTCGCAAGGGCAAGGAAGAAACCCACACGGTGAAGATCGGCCGGCTCGAAGACGGAGAAAAAATGGCTGCCGTCGAGGCCGGCAAGAACGCCGCGCCGGAACAAAAATCCGTGGTGCAGAAGACGCTGGGCCTGGAGCTGTCCAGCCTGTCCGACGACTTGAGGAAGAAATTCAAGGTTCGCGACAACATCAAGGGCGTCATCGTCACCGGCGTCGATCCGAACGTGGCGTCGGCCGCGCCCGACAAGCGGCTTTCGCCCGGCGACGTCATCGTCGAGGTGCAGTATCAGAGCGTCGGCAACCCGGCCGACCTGCAGACCCGGCTCGACGCGCTCAAGGCCGAAGGCAAGAAAGTCGCGGTGCTGCTCGTTTCCAATGCCGACGGCGAAACGCGCTTCGTGGCGCTCAGCCTGCAGTAGACAATAGGCCGGATTGAGCAGAGCGAAATCCGGGGTCGGCCTCGAGTTTCTCGTGCCTTAATGCGGGCTACGATCGCGCCTGAAACCCGCCAGGTGCCGGGGATTTGACGCGAGATCAGGAACGCCGGAGTCCACGATTCCGCGCGCGCCCTTCATGAGTTCGGCCAACTCCCGCTGTCGGCCGGTGTTGTAACCAGCCTTCAGAGCGAGGCGCAGTGCTTTTTCGACGCGATCCCTAAGGCTCCGGCCGCTAAGCGCCGACGTTGCCTTGGCCCATCCGTGAAAATCGCACGCCATTTTCCAGCCTCCCGGCATTCCCTCTATCTATCCTACTCCGATTCCTACCCTCTTTTTTCCGCAACCTTTTGCGCCTATATTGCTAGGGCCGGCGCAAGCCGGCTAT
>JBEKJZ010000162.1:0-4017 GCA_050010955.1 Xanthobacteraceae bacterium
CGAGAAGGCCCTCGACATCGCGCCGCTGGCGCGGAGCCGCGACGCTGGCCACCTTTGGCAATAGCCCGGCGATGACGCCGACCAGGCCGGCCGGCGCGAGACGAAGCACCGCCAACATCAGCAGGCCGACGAACAGCAGCCGGTATTGCCCGAGCGTCGCCAGCAGTTCCGGTAGCAGCACCACGACGCAAGCGCCGACCAGCGGCCCGAGCACGCGGTCGGCGCCGCCGAGCATGACGACAAGAAGGAATAGAATAGACTGGAAGAATGGAAACGATTCCGGACTGATAAAATTGCTGATCGAAGCGTAGACGCCGCCGGCGATCCCGGCCGCGACCGCCGAGATGCCGAACGCGGTGGTGCGAACGAGCGTCGGATCGAGCCCGACCGACGTCGAGGCGGATTCGGAATCCCGTATCGCGCGCATCGCGTTGCCCCAGGGACTGTCGCTGAGCCGCGCAAAAGCAAAGGTCGCCAGCACAGCAAGCGCGACGGTCAGATAGGCGATGCCCTTCTCGCCGATGTCGACGCCGAACAGACTCGGACCGGGTATGCCGGACAGGCCGTTCCAGCCGCCGGTCAGGCCCTGCCACTCCGCAGCGCTCTGCTCGACGACAAAGCCGAAGGCGATGGTCACCATAGCGAGGTAGGGACCGCGCACCCGTAGCGCCGGGATGGCCAAGAGCGCGCCCGCCGCTCCGGCGGCCACGCCGCCGACGGCGAGCGCCGGCCAGAACGACCATTCGTAGGTTGTCGTCAGGATGCCGACGGCGTAGGCGCCGATGGCGTAAAACGCCACATGGCCGAGCGATATCTGGCCGTTGAGGCCCAGCAGCACGTTGAGCCCGATGCCGACGATCGCGGTCAGTCCGACCATGACGATAATGAAAGTCTGATAGCTGTTGCCGCGCGCGATGAGGAAACACACGGCGGCGATGACGATCGCGGCCGCAGCGACTTTCTGCCAGCTCATACTTTCCTCAACTCGGCGCGGCCGAACAGGCCGTTCGGCCGCAAGGCGAGGGCCAGAATGACCAACGCAAACGTGACGATCTGCGTGTAGGTCGAACCCAGCAGCGCGGTGATCAGCGCCTCGGCGACGCCGTAGATCAGGCCGGCCAAGACTACGCCCCAGGCGCTTTCGATGCCGCCGAGGATCGCCACCGCGAAGGCTTTGATGCCGAACAGCGTGCCCATGGTCGAGGAGATGGTGAACAACGGCGCGATCAGGATGCCGGCGATGCCGGCGAGCAATCCCGACAGCGCGAACGCGATCTCGATCACGCGCTCGACCCGGATGCCCATCAGCCGGGCCGCGTCCTTGTTCTGCACCACCGCGAGCAGCGCCTTGCCGTGCCGCGACGTTACGAACAACAATTGCAATCCGGCCACCACCGCCAGGCCGATCACCGGAATGAGCGCCTGAATGTACTGGATCCTGACGCCGGCGACGGCAAAAGTGCCGGTGGTGAGCACGCCGGGCGGCATGCCGCGCGGGTCCTTGCCGAACGTGAACAGCACGACGTTATCGATGACGATGCCGAGCGCGACGGTCGCGATCAGCCAGGAATTCGAGCCGCGCGCCACGAATGGACGTACCGCAATGCGCTCGACGACGACGCCCCAGAGCGCGCAGGCGGCGAGCGCGAGCACAACCGCGAGCGTCAACGGCCATCCGAGCGTCGCCCAGAACGTGAAGCAGAGCACCGCACCCAGCATCATGGTCGAGCCCTGGGCAAAATTCACGGTCCGCGACACCGCGTGCGTGACATGGAAGCCGAGCGCCAGCAGCCCATACATGCTGCCGAGGCCGAGCCCGGAAATGATCGCGGATGCAATCAGCATGGCGGTGAATGGCGCTTGACTGCGATCGGGTGTCGCCGCGGGCCGCGGCGAGCCGCCGCGTCCCAGTATAGCGTGCAGGCTGGGCGCCGGATCAGGGCGTCGCGGTTGCTCCGGCCGGCGCTCGCCCTCAATTCACGGGAACGATCTTGTCGCCCTCGTAGTGCACCATGATGTAGTCGTCGGGCCCGAGCCCATCGTGGTTGTCGTGGGTGAACGGGTGCGTGTAGGTTTTGATCAGCCCATCGTATGGAGTTTTCAAATCCTCCAAGGCGGTGCGGATGGCGTCCGGATCGGTCGAGCCGGCTTGCGCGATGCTGAGTGCCAACAGATGCATCGCATCGTAGGCGTTTGCGGTGCCGACCGGCGCGAACACATCCTGCGGCCCCTTGATCTGCGGATATTTCTTCTCCAGCGCCGCCAGCACCCGCTGGCCGACCGGCCCCTGTTTGCCGAAAAAGCTGTAGGTCTGGACAAAATCCGCTTCCCCCGCGGTCGGTCCGGCCAGCTCCGGAAAGCGGCCGCCGGAAATGCCCCAATGCGACGCCACCGGAACCGTCCATCCCATACGCTCGCGCGACTTCATCATCTGGGCGCCGGGCGCGGCATTGGCGACGAGGATGATGGAATCGGCGCCGGCATCCTTGAGCCGGGCCAGTTGCGGCACCACGTCGACGTCGTTGTTCTCGAACTTCTCGACGCCGGCGATCTCGATCGACGGATCGGCGTTGCTGGCGGCCGTCAGTCCCTTTTCGTTGCCCTGGCCCCAGGGATTGTTGATCAGCATGAGACCGGCCTTCTTCGATCCGAACTTCTGATGAGCAAATCTCAAGAGCTTGACGTCGACCAGCGCGTCGACCGCCGAGACGCGGAACGCGTAATTCGGATCGGCGCCGTTGCGCGTGATGCCGGTACCGGCCGCCCACACCCCCATGTAGATGTGTTTTTCCTTGTTGAGGAATGGCACCATCGCCAGCGATACCGGCGTGTCGATGCCGCCGAAGACCGCCGCAACGTTCTCCGAAATAAGCTCGCGCGCGGCGATGAGCCCCTTCGGCGGGCTCGATTCGTCGTCGCGCTGCACCAGTTCGAGCATGCGGCCGCCGAGGAGACCGCCTTTGGCGTTGATCTCGTCGATCGCCAGCGTCAGTCCGCGGGTGATCGCCTCGCCGGACTGCGCGGAGGCGCCTGACAGAGCCGCCACTTGTCCGATCTTAATCGAGTCGGCAGCGAACGCCGAAGCCATTCCACATAATGCAACCGCCGCGCCAAGCATCACCGCACGCGCCACTGGGGCACGTCTCCATAGCCATCCTCTGGTCATCAGCTTGCTCCTGTGTTCCCGGAGGTTGACATCGGAAGAGGCAGGCAAACGATGATGATCGGAAAGAAACCCTTCTTTGTCAATTTGCCATATGAGCACTCAAACCGACTTGCAGGCCGCACAAGCCGCGCTCGACCACGATCACGAACAGGCGGTGGCGGCGTGGCCGCCGCGGCGAGTCCCTTTCTGCGCCTTGCGGCAAGTTGCCGGCGACTGGCCAGCTCGGATGCTTTTGGCAAGTCGTGCCGGTCGACTCGGCGGCGGCCGAAACGCCCAGGGACGAGTTGGATGACCGGGCGGATGCGCTGGTCGGTAGGCAGCTGCAGGGCCAGCAAGCCGGCGTTCCAGCCGGCGGCGATCGCGATGCCAGCCGTCGTCCCTTTAATTTCCCTGTTATTGGGTCGTAGTTTCCCTGTTAAGCCGAAATCTTTCTCTGTTAATTTTTGCAGGGAATATCGCTAAAAACCTTTTTGGATGCTGCACTATGCGATGATCTCGTCGCTACCTCACGCCTAATTTTGCGATTTTCCCTGTTAATTTCCCTGTTAGCAGGGAATTTTGGTTGGAGACTGGTTAGGCTCTGACTGCGTCCTCAGCCGGCCAGTGCCGTCTCTGTGGCGCGTTTCCGCTTACGCAGGCAGATAGTCGAACCGGCGGCCGGCGACACACCGCCTCCCTTGGGAGTTTTAGGGGCGACGGTCGGAGCTGGCCTTCAAGGCGGCGATGATCAGTGCCCGCTCGTTCGCGTCACTGACGCCAAGAAATGTCTTGCTCGTGCCCGGCAGAAATTTGCTTGGTGACAGCAAGAACTTGTCGAGATCTTCTTCGCTCCAGACACCTCCGGCCTTCTT
>JBEKJZ010000163.1:0-3967 GCA_050010955.1 Xanthobacteraceae bacterium
CCATGGCCGGGGACTGACCCCGGCCATGGCGCTGGTGATTCAGTACGGCGGGGAGAACGGCTAAACCTGCGCGCTCTCCTTCAGCGGTACACCCTTGTCCTTGAAGAGCGATTGCAGCTCGCTAGCCTGGAACATCTCGCGCACGATGTCGCAGCCACCGACGAATTCGCCTTTGACATAGAGCTGAGGGATCGTCGGCCAATTGGAATAGGTCTTGATGCCGCCGCGCAGCTCCTCGTTCTCCAGCACGTTGAGCCCTTTATACGGCACGCCGAGATAGTCGAGGATTTGCACGATCTGGCCGGAGAACCCGCACATCGGAAATTGCGGCGTGCCCTTCATGAACAAAACGACGTCGTTGGCCTTCACCTCATTGTCAATGAACTGCTCGATAGACATCGCGGTTTCCCTTGTTGACGCCGCGGGTCGCTCCCCTCCCGCGCCGCATGAGTCTCACCCGTAGGTCAATATATGTAGCGGAAAACCGGCGCAAAGCCCATGCCATGTTCAGCCCGGACCGATCAAAATTTCGTCGGAAGAATTCCGCGGCGCCGCCCGCGGCGGGAGGATAGAGTTCCACAGACGGCCGGGTGAGAGAAAGGCCCGGCGGCGGGAATTGAGCTTGGCGGCTCAGCGCTCCGGAGCTCCGGTCTGCAGCGCCAACGCATGCAATTTGCCGCCCATCTCGCCCTTGAGCGCCTCGTAGACGATCTGGTGCTGCTGCACGCGCGATTTGCCGCGAAAGGATTCTGCAATGACAGTCGCCGCGTAATGGTCGCCGTCACCGGCGAGATCGCGGATCGTCACCTTGGCGTCCGGAATGCTGGCCCGGATCAACCGCTCGATATCGCTGGCAGCCATCGCCATGAGGCGTCTCTAAATCCTTCCGTCACCGCATTTTGGCGGCTTATCAGATCGCTCCACCGCGGGAAAGCCCGCCCGCGGCGTAACGCTTGCGCCAGTGCGCTTTCCCACCGCATTCTGGCAAAAGCGTGTGCGGGGCGGAAGGGTTCAGGCCGGTGACGCGGCCATGTAGGCCGGCAGCCAATCCTCGAAGCGCGACAGAAGGTCGCCGATCGGGAGCGGACGCTCTCCCGCAACCGCAAGGACCCGGCCGCCGGTCGCGCCGAGCCGGAGGAGCGGCACGCCGGCCGCTTTTGCCCGCTGCGCGACAATCTCGGCGTCCTTCGCCGTGACCACATAGCGGGCTTGATCCTCGCCAAACCAGAAGGCGTGGGCGGGTGCGCCCGGTGGGGCTTCCAGCACGACCCCGATGCGCGAGGCCATCGCCATCTCGGCCAGCGCGACCAGAAGCCCGCCATCGGACAGATCGTGCGCCGCTGTCACGAGGCCATCGCGGATCAGCGTACGAACGAATTCGCCGTGCTGGCGCTCGGCGACCAGATCGATCGGCGGAGGCGCGCCCTCCTCACGGCCGCAGATGTCGCGCAAATAAACCGATTGGCCGAGCCAGCCTAGCGTTTCGCCGATGAGGAGAATGGACTGGCCTTCGGACTTGAAGGCAAGCGTCATCGACTTAGCGAAATCGTCGAGGATGCCCACGCCGCCGATCGTCGGGGTTGGCAGGATCGCCCGGCCGTTGGTCTCGTTGTAAAGCGACACGTTGCCGGACACGATCGGGAAATCGAGCGCGCGCGACGCCGCGCCGATGCCGCGGATGCAGCCGACCAGCTGGCCCATGATCTCGGGCCGTTCCGGATTGCCGAAGTTCAGATTGTCGGTCAGCGCCAGCGGGCGGGCGCCGACGGCGCTGAGATTGCGCCAAGCTTCCGCCACCGCCTGCTTGCCGCCTTCGAACGGATCGGCCTCGCAATAGCGCGGTGTGACGTCCGAGGTGAGCGCTAGCGCCTTCGGGCCCTCGTTGACGCGCACCACGGCAGCGTCGCCGCCCGGCCGCTGCACTGTGTTGCCCAGGATGACGTGGTCATATTGCTCCCACACCCAGCGTTTGGAGCAGAGGTCCGGGGAGCCAATGAGTTTTTCCAAGGCGTCGGCGACGCCCATCGGCGGCTTCACCGAGGCTGCATCGACGACGAGCAATTTTGCGCTTTCGGCGAAGGGCCGATCGTAGACCGGCGCCTCGTCGCCGAGTTCCTTGATCGGCAGGTCGGCCATGACGGCACCGCCGTGGCGAACCAGAAAACGCTTGGTCGGCGTGGTCTCGCCAACCACCGCGAAGTCGAGGCCCCATTTGCGAAAGATCGCTGCGGCCTTCTTCTCCTTCTCGGGCTTGAGCACCATGAGCATGCGCTCCTGGCTCTCCGAGAGCATCATCTCGTAGGCACTCATGCCGGGCTCGCGGCACGGCACTTTGTCGAGATCGAGCGTGACGCCGAGATCGCCCTTGGCGCCCATCTCGACCGCCGAACAGGTCAGTCCGGCGGCGCCCATGTCCTGGATGGCGATGACGCAGCCCTTGGCCATGATTTCGAGGCAGGCTTCGAGCAGAAGCTTCTCCGAGAAGGGGTCGCCGACCTGCACGGTCGGGCGCTTCTGCTCGGCGTCGGCGCCAAACTCGGCCGAGGCCATGGTGGCGCCGTGGATGCCGTCGCGCCCGGTTTTTGAGCCAAGATAGACGATCGGCATGCCGACGCCGGACGCCGCTGAATAGAAAATCTTGTCCGTTTCCGCGATGCCGACGGCCATGGCGTTGACCAGGCAATTGCCGTCATAGCGGCGATGGAACCGCACCTCGCCGCCGACCGTCGGGACGCCGAACGAATTGCCGTAGCCGCCGATGCCGGCGACGACGCCGGAGACGAGGTGGCGCGTCTTTGGATTCTTCGGATCGCCGAAGGAGAGCGCATTGAGGCAGGCGACCGGCCGCGCCCCCATGGTGAACACGTCGCGTAGGATGCCGCCGACGCCCGTGGTCGCGCCCTGGTAAGGCTCGATATAGCTCGGATGGTTATGGCTCTCCATCTTGAACACCACCGCGAGCCCGTCGCCGATGTCGATGACACCGGCGTTCTCGCCCGGCCCCTGCATCACCCAGGGCGCCTCGGTCGGCAGCGTACGCAGATGGATTTTCGAGGATTTGTACGAGCAGTGCTCGTTCCACATCGCCGAAAAAATGCCGAGCTCGGTGAAGGTCGGCGTCCGGCCGATCAGCTTGACCAGGCGCTCGTACTCGTCCGGCTTGAGGCCGTGCTGGGCGATCAATTCGGGCGTGATTTGAATATGCGCAGCAATCACGTCGGCCAAACCTTACGCGCACCTTCAATCGACCGGAACTGCGAAATGCCCATCTGTCCGCGTTCATTTCGCGACTTTGAACCTGGAGCAGACAAACGCGCCATCACTTGCTGACGCTCGGCACGCCATATTTCTAGCGGCTCCAATGATGCCTTGTCCAATAAGACCAGCAACACAGCATGAAAGTCCCCGTCTTTTATTTTAGAAACACGACCGCGATAGCGGTCCTTCGCCGAAACCGCGCGGCCTTTAATTTGAAATAATTCCCTTGCCCCCGCGACGACGCAGTAGGCGTCGATTGTGGGATTTCGTGCCTCGACTAGGGTAAGGCCGAGCTTTTCAGCGGCTTCATATTCTGCGACTTCGCCAGTCACGCCGAGAGGTTTATTTGTCAGCTTGTAATATTCCACCGCAATCGCTTTCGCCTGTTTCAGCAGGGCCTTGATCGCGTGATCTTTCTCCGCGCTACCAAACGCACCAAATTTTCCTTCCTCGGTCACGCCGCCAGCTTGAAGTGATCCACAAGCCCCGCGAACAGGCCGCGGCCGTCGGTGCGACCCATGGAGGCTTCGACGTGGTTTTCCGGGTGCGGCATCAGGCCGAGTACATTGCCCCGCTCGTTGATGATTCCGGCGATGGCGTTCATGGCGCCGTTGTGGTTCCAGTTCGGATCGACCATGCCGTCCGGCGACGAATAGCGGAAAATCACCCTGCCCTCGCCTTCGAGCCGCGCGATGGTCTCGCCGTCGGC
>JBEKJZ010000164.1:0-3931 GCA_050010955.1 Xanthobacteraceae bacterium
AGAGCATTATGGCCAGCGGTCATGTGAACCGCACTCAAAGGCCGAACACATGGCTGCACCGACCAAGCCTGCAACGTGAAGATTCTCCTTGCCAACTCGGAGCCGTCCACACATGGCCCATCGCGTCGAATGCGGAATGTTCGATGTTGGGTGCAAACCGGTCTTGCGGCGAGTCAAAATGAGCCGAGAAATACGTCACCGCCGCACGCGGCGTTGAAATCCAGTCACCCGAAATACCGCTCGATAATGCGCCGGTAGATCGCCGTCAGCGCGACGATGTCGGCGACCGGCGCGCATTCGTCGACCGCATGCATGGTCTGTCCGACCAGGCCGAATTCGAGCACCGGGCAATAATCCTTGATGAAGCGCGCGTCCGAGGTGCCGCCGGTGGTCGAGAGCTTCGGCTTGCGGCCCGTCACCTCGGCGATGGCAGCAGCGGCAAGATCGGTGAACGGTCCGGGCTTGGTGACGAAAACGTCGGCGTTCGAGGGTTGCCAGTCGAAGAAATAACGGATGCGGTCCGCGGCGGCAGTCCGCGCGCGGCGTTCGATCAGCGCCTTCAGCGCGGTCTGGCTGTGATGGTCGTTGTAGCGGATGTTGAAGCGCGCTCGCGCCTCGCCGGGAATGAGATTGACGGTCGGATTGCCGACATCGACCGAGGTGAATTCGAGATGCGACGGATCGAATTGCTCGCTGCCTTGGTCGAGCGGCGCCTGCAGCGCTTCGATCAGCGTCACCAGGCCGCGGATCGGATTGTCGGCGCGATCGGGATAGGCGACGTGGCCCTGGCGGCCAGTCACGATTAGCGTGCCGTTGAGCGAGCCGCGCCGGCCGGCCTTGATGGTGTCGCCGAGCGTCTCGATGTTGCTCGGCTCGCCAAGGATGCAGTGGTCGAATGTCTCGCCGCGTTCCGCCGCCCATCGCAGCAGCTTGATGGTGCCGTTGACCGCGACCCCTTCCTCGTCGCCGGTAATCAGGAACGAGATCGAGCCGTTCTTCGGCTTGCCGCCGCTGGCGGCAACATGATCGAGCGCCGCCGCGACGAAGCAGGAAATCGCCCCCTTCATGTCGACAGCGCCGCGTCCGTAAAGGCTACCGCCCGCAACCTCGCCGGCGAACGGCGGATGCTGCCACGCCGCTTCGTCGCCCGGCGGCACCACGTCGGTATGGCCGGCGAACACGAGATTGGGCTTTTTGTCGCCGGTGCGCGCGAACAGGTTTTCGACCGGCGCGGTGCCGGGCTCGGCAAAGGTCATGCGGTGAACGATAAACCCCGCTTTCGCCAGCAGCGCTTGCAGATAGGCGAGCGCGCCGCCCTCCTCCGGCGTCACCGACCGGCAGCGGACCAGATCGCGGGCAATGGCAACGGGATCGGCAGTCATGTCCGTCAACTCTTCGCCAGCGGGTCGGGACCGTATTGGTTTGGCCCGACCGTGCCGCGACGAAAGCCGAGCTCGACCAATAGCGCGAGGCCGACCACGGTGAACGGCACCGCGATCGCGAGCGACACCATGCTCGGCTCCTCGTCGGAACCGGCCCAGCCCAATACCGTGAGCAGGTCGAGCAACGCCCCGGCGCCGAAGAAGACCCCAAGCAGCCAAACCGGCAGATTGCGATCATGGCCGCGCTTCACGGCGATCGCGAATTCCGGATAGGTGAAGGCGAGATCGACGATGGCGCCCAACCGGTCACCCTCGATCTGATTGGCAACGAGATGGGCGACGATTTCGGCAGCTGTCACCACGCCCATCGCGATCCAGAAGGTCTGGCGACCGATGCGGCCGTGAAAGCCGTTGAGAAGATAGGCCCAATCCATCGGCGCAATCGGACTTCAATCCCGCAGCAATTCGTTGATGCTGGTCTTGGCGCGGGTCTGCTCGTCGACCCGCTTGACGATGACGGCGCAGGCGAGACTCGGGCCCGGTTCGCCCTGCTTGTTCGGCTTGCCGGGCAAACTGCCCGGGACCACCACCGCATAGGCCGGCACCTCGCCCTGAAAAATTTCGCCGCTGGCGCGATCGACGATCTTGGTCGAGGCGCCGATGAAGACGCCCATCGACAGTACCGCGCCCTGACGCAGGATGACGCCTTCGGCGACTTCCGAGCGCGCGCCGATGAAGCAATTGTCCTCGACGATCACCGGGTTCGCCTGCAACGGCTCGAGCACGCCGCCGATGCCGGCGCCGCCGGAGATATGGCAGTTCTTGCCGATCTGCGCGCACGACCCGACGGTCGCCCAGGTGTCGATCATGGTGCCGCGATCGACATAGGCCCCGAGATTGACGAAGGACGGCATCAGCACCACGCCCGGCGCGATATAGGCCGAGCGGCGCACCACGCAGCCGGGCACGGCGCGAAAGCCGGCAGCGCGGAAATGATTGTCGCCCCAGCCGTCGAACTTCGACGGAATCTTGTCCCACCAGGCGGCACGGCCGGGGCCGCCGGGGATCACGCTCATGTCGTTCAACCGAAACGACAACAGCACCGCCTTCTTGAGCCATTGATTGACGCGCCAGGAGCCGTCGGCCGGCTTTTCCGCCACGCGAGCTTCGCCGCGATCCAAGAGATCGAGGGCATGCTCGACCGCCTCGCGCACCGCGCCGGTCGTCGTCGGACCGATCTCCTCGCGCCGCTCGAAGGCGGCGTCGATGGTTTCTGCCAGAGTCTTGTTCCGGGTCTTGGCGAGGTCGGCTGCCGACATGAAGCGGATTCCCTGCTGGCGCGGTTTGTCGGGGCGCGCATCGGCGATGTCAAGCGCGCTCTAACCGCCGCGGCGGCCGACGGCAACGCCACGCAAAAAGCCGGCGAGATCGTCGGTGACGTGATCGACGTGGGGCGCGTCGCGGCCGGCGAGCTCCCATTCCTCGCGAAAGACCTCGCGGGTGCCGGCGGGCACCACCAGCACCGTGGTCATGCCGAGCGCGTGCGGCACTTCGAGATTGCGGGCGAGGTCCTCGAAGATCGCGGCCTTGCCCGGATCGACGCGGTGACGGGCGAGGAAGCGGTCATAGACCTGCGGCCGCGGTTTTGGCTCGAGCTCGGCTGCCGCGATATCGAAAACATCCTCGAAGTGCTGCTCGATCTCGAGCCGCTGCATCACCGCTTCGGCGTGCCGGCGCGTGCCGTTGGTGAGCACGAGCTTGCGGCCCGGGAGCTTGGCGATCGCCGCGCCGAGCGCGGGGTCCGGCGTCAGCGGCGAGTGATCGATCTCATGCACGACTTCGAGGAATTTGTCCGGGTCGATGCCGTGCTCCTCCATGAGCCCGCGCAGCGTCGTGCCGTAGCGCCGCTAATAATCCTTCTGCACCCGGAACGCCTCCTCGTGCGTGACCTGGAGGAAGGCGGCGATGTAGTCGCGGATGCGCTCGTCGACCTGCTGCCAGAGATTGAGGTGATGCGGATAGAGCGTGTTGTCGAGATCGAAGACCCAAGTCTCGACTGCATCGAAGCCGCGGACATTACGCTCGTTCATTTTTCGGCGACTCGTTGTTGCCACACTTCCCGGCGAGGGCTTTGCTCCGCGCCGAATCAGCTTTAGCAAGCCGAGACCGGGGGGCAATCGATGCGAAGAGTGTTATGCAAGTCGGTTCCGTTCGTACAGGCGGCGCTCATCGGCACCTTGGCCGCCGCGGCCCTCGCCGGTGTTGCGATGCTGATGTCCCATTCGTGACTCGCTGGGCCGGCCTGCGCCCGCCCTGCGCCCGGCGGCAGGCGGCTCAGCCCGCCTCCCGCCAGGACGCCGCCGGCAGCAGTCCCTTGAGCGCGCCATCGTGCAAGCGCACCGGGTCGCGCTCGCCGTCCATGGCAAGCCGCAACACCGAGCGGGCGAGCTCGTCGGGCCGCACCGTCGTGTTGCCGACCGCCTTGAGCGTCAGCCACGCCTCGTCGAAGGCCGTCTCCAACATGACGAGCGTCTGGGGATCGAAGGAAG
>JBEKJZ010000165.1:0-3811 GCA_050010955.1 Xanthobacteraceae bacterium
TTTTTGGCGATATCCAAACCGATCGTGGTGACTTGCATGTCGATGGCTCCCTGATGTGATTCGATCGCAACGATCACCCTAGGGCACTTCGTTGCTGGGAGCGGGCACCGTCCACCACATCAGGAACGACCGAGTGCGCTGCAAAAAAAGCCGCGGCGATTTTGGAGGCGCTGGTCAGGCGTGCAGCTCGTTGAGCAAGGTCTTGGCCTCTTTCAGATCGAGCGTGTCGAAGCCTTCGGTGAACCAGTTGTAGACCGGAGCCAGCACGGCATAACCCTCGCTGCGCCTCCGCTGTTCGCCCAAGAGCATCGCTAGGCTTGTCGCTGCGCGCAGTTCAAGGGACTTGGCCTGCTGCCCCGCCGCAACGCTGATTGCTTGGCGATACGCCCGCTCAGCTGCCGCTCGGTCGTCGTTTGGGCCGCATAGCAGCAAGTCGCCGTGCACGCGGAGATACCCCGCCCGCCACCACTCGTCGGTACTTCGTTCACCCTGGATCAGCACCGCCGCGCCCTCCACAAGATTGCCGGCCCGCAGTTCGGCTTCGGCCAAGATGGCGCGGTATAGGTCCAAGTTCACATGCGCAGTGGTGGCATAGGTGGCGACAGCCGTGCGCAGTTCGGCCAGACCGGCTTGCGCGTCAAGCTGTTGAATGAGCGCCCACCCATGATAGACGCCGCCGATCGCCTCGTACAATTTGAGGCCATGTTCGCTGCTTAGCGCCAGCAGCCGCGCACTGAACGCGAGTACGTCAGCCGCTTGCCGCCGCAGAAAATAGACGCTGGCCGCGAACCACAGCGAGTGAACGAGGCTCGGCAAATGATCCAAGGCCTCACCCAACGCGATGCTTTCGCGCACGCTCTGCACGGCCTGATCGGGCCAGCCCAGTGCCCACAGCGCGACTGCACCCTGTCCCTTGCCGCAAACCCCCGGATCGTGACCGCCGTACATCAGCGCATGGTGGCGATGCCTTTCCGGGTCGTAGAGCGCAAGCCCGGCGCGCACGTGTTCGATGGCGCTGGCGAATTCTCCATTCCAGATGCGTGTCGACCAAGAGGAATGATGGGCTTGCAGCAGCAGCTCGGCGTCGCCGGTCCGCTCGGCGGCCTCGATCATTTCGCCCAAATACTGGAGCCGTAGGCGTATGTGGTCGCTCGCGCTCTTCGCCCGGGATTCGATCGTGATCCACAGCCCCCAGGTTGCGGCAAACCGGTCGCGATCGTCGCCGAGCCGCCGAGCCAGTTCGGCGGCGCGCTCATAGCCGGTCGACGCATCGGCGTCGCCGAACCCGCGGCTTGATAGCAGCGCCGGGCCAAGCGCCAGCAACAATGCCAGCTCCTGGCGGTTACGTTCCACGGTCTCTGGCAGCCCGCGCACCGCGGCGATCCCGCGCCTCAGATGGGCAACCGCTTCGCTGTTCGCCGAACGCCGGGCGGCGAGGCGGCCGGCGGCAAGCCAATAGCCAGCCGCCGTTTCCGGCTGCCCGGCCTCCGCGTAGTGATGGGCTAGCAACTCCGGCTCGCGCTCAACGCGCTCCGGCATCCGTGTTTCGGTGGCAGCTGCGATCCGCGCGTGCAGTTCCTGACGCGGGCCGCGCAACAACGTGCCATAGGCAGCGTCCTGCACCAGCGCATGTTTGAACAGGTAGGTCGCATGTGGCGGCGCTCCCTGTCGGAACAACAGGCCGGCGGCAACAAGGCGGTCGAGCGCCGGCTGGAGTTCCGCCTCCGGTTTGCCTGCCACCGCAGCCATTAGGTCGTGCGAGAACTCCCGGCCGATTGTAGCCCCGATCTGCGCCAACTCCTTGGCTGGGCCGAGCCGGTCGAGGCGTGCCATCAGCGAGGCGTGCAGGCTCGCAGGAACTGCAACCGACGGCGATGGTATAACTGCAATCACGCGTTCTGCGGTTCTCTGGTTGGCTGCTTCCAATACCGCTTTGGTCATCTCTTCCACGAACAATGGAATGCCGTCGCTGCGCTCGATGATGTCTTGCCGGATGCTTGCCGGCAGATGCTTGTTGCCGACCACGCCGTCGATCATCGCGTCGATGTCGCGCTCTGCCCACCGATTGATAGTCAGCGCGGTCACATGCGGCCGTCCAATCCAAGGCGGTTCGAATTCCGGCCGGCACGTCACGATCAACAACACGCGAAGGGTCCGAATCCGGTCCACTGCTCGACCGAACGCTTCCAAGCTGGTGGGGTCGGTCCAATGCGCATCCTCGAAGATCATGAGCACCGGTCTTTTGCGTGTCAGTGCCTCCATTTGCAAACTGAGCGCTTCCATTGTTTTTTGCCGGCGCTGCTGCGGGGCAAGTTCGAGTGCGGGATAACGTCCGTCGTTCGGCAAAGACAACAGGTCGGCGAAGAGCGTGGCGTCTTGCGTCGGCGTCGCCGTTTGCGCGAGCAGCGCGTCGAGCTTGTCGAGTTTTTGTCGTGGCGTATCGTCGTGGGCGAAGCCGGCGGCGCGCTCCATTTGGCCGACGATCGGATAAAACGCGCTATCGGTATGTTGCGGTGAGCAAAAGTAGCGCAGCCGCGTATTCGGCTCGGCGGCAACGCCTTCCAACAGCGCAGCGGTGAGCCGCGACTTGCCGATGCCGGCTTCACCGGACAGCAGGACGACCTGGCCTTCGCCGCTCTTCGCTTTCGCCCAGCGCCGCATCAGCAATTCCGCTTCTTCTTCGCGGCCGACCAGCGCGGTGAGGCCGCTGCCGTGCAGCGCCTCGAAGCGGCTCTCGATCGAACTCGGTCGCAGCGCCGCGAAGGCGCGCACCCGCCCGGCGATGCCCTTGAGGTCTTGCGGCCCAAGGTCTTTCAGCTCGAACAGTTTGCCGATGAGCCGGCGCGTGCCTTCGGAGACGATTGCCGCATTCGGCTCGGCGATGCCTTGTAGCCGCGCCGCCAGGTTCGGCGTCTCGCCGATAATGCCGCGCTCCTGCGCTTCGCCCGAGCCGATCAAATCGCCGACGACAACCAGGCCGGTCGCAATGCCGACGCGGGTCTGCAGGGGTGTGGGCGATTTTAACGCACCGACGGCTGCGATCAGTTCAAGCGCGGCGCTCACCGCTCGCTCCGCGTCATCTTCATGCGCCTGCGGATAGCCGAAATACACAAGCACGCCGTCGCCCATGTACTTCGCCACAAAGCCGCCGAACCGGCCGACAGTATCGGCGACGCAGGTCTGATAGGCGGAAATGATCTCGCGCAGGTCTTCCGGGTCCATGCGGGCCGACAGTGCGGTCGAGCCGACCAGGTCCGAGAACAAGACCGTGACCTGGCGGCGTTCGGCGCGGTCTTCGACAACGGTTTCGGCTTTAGGAGCGGCCGTGGATGACGAGGCCTTCGTGCTCTCGTCAACTCGCAGGGCGCCAATTGCGTCGAGAATTTTACGGCGGTGCCCGACTATACCGACGCCCAAATCCTTCAGGTCCTCCGCCGTCAGGTTCGGAAGGACGGTCTCATCTATTTCGTTCTCGCGGAATGCCGCCTTGTACCGTTCAAGGCCAAGGCTCCGCAGCCAAGCACCGATATCCATCCGCGGCCCTAGATGCCACCCCGGAGGGGCATGATTGGCCAACCCAACGTCGATGTCTACAGATGCAGTTGGAATGACGGCTCGGGGTCAATAAGGTCTTTTGCAACGCCATGTCGGCTGTGGGTCATTCGCGACAGGGCTAAGCGAACAGCAAATCCGGCCATGTCCGCTTCTCTAATCGGCCGTTTGGGGTCAAGCACTTTCAGACTATCCACCACTACGGTGTCGATGTCGCTCACGGGCTCGTGCTTCTCTTCGGAATCGGCACCAAGGCCCT
>JBEKJZ010000166.1:0-3779 GCA_050010955.1 Xanthobacteraceae bacterium
CATCAAGGACGGCGAGGCGGTCGTGATCACCGCCGGTAAGCAGGGACTCAAGTTCAACGGCGAGGTGGCGGCGGCGGCCGCGTAGCTGCGCTTTCGTTGAGGCGTTGGCGTACCTGCTCGACGAAATAGCGAGCTTGTCCTTTCGGCAGGCCCCAAACAACCAACGGGTTGAGCCCGCCCGAGCTCTCGACGCTGATGCTGTCCCAGATCAGGCCGCGCGTATGCGCGACTTCGGCGATATGCGCCATCGGCAGGTGCTCATCCGTGCGCCGCCACGGCGTCAGCCAGAAGCGGACGATATTCGTCGAGATCCCGACGTGGTCGGCGACCATGCGGGGTGGGAAGAAGAGCCACGTCAGGTTCAGACGAAAGAGCGCCCACAGCCGGCTGGAGTGCACCTCAATACGGTCGACAGCGGCTATGCTTGGGGTCACTAAGGCCTCCGATGCGCCGTCCTGAGGTGCGAGCCAACGGGTCCGGCTCGAAGTGGCCGCCCCGATGACAGGCTCCACGAACCTCGAAGGATGAACGGCCGAGGCGTCGAGGCCGTTCCCCTTCGCGGCTCGTCACTGCACGCCGAGCGGCTCAGCATGACGGAAAACGAACTAGCGAACTTGGGCGACGCGTCCGGGCACGTGCGCTATCATCGAGTCCAGCTGCTCGCGGTTTTTCTCGAACAGTGCTAGCGAAAGGCCTTCAAGGACGCGCCCGCGCGGCAGCTTGACCGTCATCGGATTGACGAAGCGGTCGTTGATCAAAATCTCGAAATGCACGTGGGCGCCGGTCGAAAGGCCGGTCGAGCCGACGAAGCCGATGACCTGACCTTGCCGAACCCGGCTGCCGACATTGAGGCCGCGCGCGAAAGCCGTCATGTGGCCGTAGGCGGTCTGGTAGCCGTTGGCGTGACGGACGCGGACATATTTGCCGTAGCCGCCCTTCAATCCGATCTCGTCGATGGTGCCGTTGCCGGCAGCGAAGATCGGCGTGCCGAAGGGCGCCGCCCAATCGACGCCGGTATGTACCTTCATATAGTGAAGCAGCGGGTGATTACGTTCGCCGAACCCGGAGCGCATAATTCCGATGGGGACCGGTTTGCGCACTAGGAACTTCTTCGCGCTCTTTCCCGTCTCGTCATAATAATCATACGTGCCGTCGTCGGTTGTCTGATAGCGGTAGTACTTCTTGGTCTCGCCGCCGACCGTCAGCGAAACGTAGCGCACCTCGTTCCTGCCATCGCCGGTTTCGTCGTCCGCATAGAGCATGTCGAGCGAATCCCCCGGCTGCACCCTGCGCTGGAAGTCGACATCGTACGAATAGATGCGGACCATCTCCTCGATCACGGAGTTGGGAACGTTATCGCGTAGCGCGGTCTCGTAGAGGCTCTGATAGAGCCGCACGCCGCTGCCGTCATCGTCGCTGCTCTCGTCTTCTCCCGCCTCGGCGACGTCGACATTGCGGATATCGACCGGGACATAGGTGCCCTGGTCGGAGAGGGCCGCCGCCGCTTCGATTTTGCTGTCGCCGGCGATGATGACGCGCAGCGGCCGCATGTGTCCGAGCCCGGCGGGGGTGGTGAGCACGCGCAGCTTCTGCCCCTCCTTCAAGCCTCCCTCGCGAGCCGACGGTCCGAGCACCGCGATGATCCGCTTGATCTCGTCGGGTACGGCGCCGACTTCGCGCAGAATCGATCCGACTGTCTCACCTTTTTTCGCGACGATGACGCGTTCGTTCCAATCGTTGGTGCCGAGCGTCGTTTTCGGCAAAAGCGTAATGTTCTCCGGCACCACGCGCGCCTCGAAGCCGATATAAGGATCGGTGTCGCCCTCGGCGGCATAACTGAGCTTGAGACTTGTGGGCGTCGCATCGGCGCTGGCGAGCAAGGTTGAATTCGCCGCGGCAGTCGCGACATCGCGGACGCGGGCGACGACCTCGTCGAGCGGCAGCAGCGTCGACGGCTTCACCTTCGGCAACAGCGAGTTGATGTCGCAGACCGCAGGCGTCACCCGGCCTTTGGCGGCGACCGGCGCGAAATCGCAGGTGACAAAGGACACCTCGGCGTCCGGTTCTGCCGCCGGCGTATCGTCGGCGCTCGCCACGCCTTCGGTGAGGAGCTTTTGCGGATTGAATGGGGGAATGTTGGCGGAGAGTTCCGAGACCGACAGCGCAAGATTGCCGGAGATGCGCACAAAGGGGCGCGTGCGCACCAGTTCGCGATCGCGCAGCCGTGTGGTGATGGGCAGGCGCAGGATCTGGCGGGCAATGCTCGGTTCGGCGATGGCGGGCAGGCGATCGGTCTTGCGGATGCCGCTCAGGCGGCCGCCGATGCCGGCAACCGCCCCGCGCAAGGCGGTCTCGACGCGTTCCGGCGCCGAAGCGAAATTGGTTTCACCGTCCAGCGAAGCAAAAACGGCGCCGCCCATGAGCGCAGCGCCGCATAGTCCGGTCAGGATGGTGCCGCTGAACCATTGCAGCGAAAGCCTACGCCGGTCGACGAGAGCGCCGGAGCCCCCCTCTGCCGAAAGCGGCGGCTCGTTGCCGAGATGAATGGGCTCGGCTTCCGATCGCCGTTTTGCGCCGCGTAGCCTAGTTTGGTCCAAGACCACCGTCCCCCGCAGTCGCAATCGCACTCTGTCCGCCGCACCCCGCGGCTTTCCGAGTTCGTAACCACGTCCGGCACCCGGACAAGTCTCGATTGACGCCTTGACTAAAGGCGCAGAACGATCCCTGCGGCGGCCCGGTCAACCGACCCGACCGTCGAGGTCGAAAAGTTAGCCGATGCTGGCGTTCCCCCGCATTGCGGCGTCCCCGACACGATTGTGCAAAGAACGGCGGAGGAATGTGGCCGCAGTGCGGCGCAAGCTGCGCCAAAACCTCATCGCGGCCAGCCGCTGCACTGCGCCCGGCGATTGTCTGGCTGCCGCCGAACCGGTAAAAAATGCCGCTTCATCGACGAATTCACAGCGTGCATTTTAGCGGTGCGGCCGTTGACAATGCCGGCACCCAAAGCCTATATAGGTCCTCAGGACGCGCCGCCCGCTTCGGCGCGATGGCGCGTCTACGAAGCCCCTCACTGTTTACGGTGAACGAGCATCCGGCCATGATCTTGTGGCCATGACGGATGCGCGGGGTTTCGGCGGCTCCGGCGTTTGCCGGAGACGGAGCCGCAAGGTTCCGGGGTGTTTGACAGGTGAATCGGAAGAAAGAGAAACGTGGACGGCGGAGTCCTTGCGGGCCGCTTCCTCGAACGGAGAAGGTTTAGTCGAAAGGCTTGGCTTTTTCCGCAAGAGAGCGGCCATGGAAGAGACTTCGGCGGTCTTACGTTTCAAGGTTTTCTACATCGGCCGATCGCGCAAGTGATCGGAGGTGTAGGGACCTCGTCAAACGTTGTGATCAGCCGAGATCAAATCTCTTCAACTTGAGAGTTTGATCCTGGCTCAGAGCGAACGCTGGCGGCAGGCCTAACACATGCAAGTCGAGCGCCGTAGCAATACGGAGCGGCAGACGGGAGAGTAACACGTGGGAACGTGCCCTTTGGTTCGGAACAACACAGGGAAACTTGTGCTAATACCGGATAAGCCCTTACGGGGAAAGATTTATCGCCAAAGGATCGGCCCGCGTCTGATTAGCTTGTTGGTGAGGTAACGGCTCACCAAGGCTACGATCAGTAGCTGGTCTGAGAGGATGATCAGCCTCACTGGGACTGAGACACGGCCCAGACTCCTACGGGAGGCAGCAGTGGGGAATATTGGACAATGGGCGCAAGCCTGATCCAGCCATGC
>JBEKJZ010000167.1:0-3763 GCA_050010955.1 Xanthobacteraceae bacterium
GACAACCACATCTGATACAGCGACACCAGCCACATGAAGGCGAAACACCCGGCCAGCAGCGCGCCCGCCAAGATCTCGGCCCAGACAAAGGGATGGTAGACCTTGATCATGTACCAGGAGCTCACGTCTATCATGATGGCCAGGAACGGCAGGGCAATGACTGTGCACTTGAACCATACCGGCCGGACATAGGCGTGGCTGAATATCAGCCCCACCATGAAGAAGATGAAAGGTATGCCGAACATATGAATGTGCGACACGCGCACCAGCGTCGAAATTTTCGCGCCGGTATCGCTTTCGGTGACCTTTTTGATGTTGTCGAATCCGAATAGGTTGGGAATATGGGGGTTGCTGCCGTCGTGGCAGGTCAGGCAGCGCTTCTCGACAATCGGCCTTACGTCTCGCTCGTACCCCGCGCGATCGGCGCCGGCGTGAACCCAATCGATGACAATGGTCCTCTCCTCAGGCGGCAACATGGTCGACATCGGCCCGCGAAGTGCACCTTCGAGGCGCGAAACCGTGCCGCTGCCGGAATAGGCGACCACAAGGTCCTGTGCGGTCAACAGCCAGGGATTGCCCCCGGCTTTTCCGGCGTAAGTGAAGTAGACGTTGAGCAAGGCGAACAGATAGCCAAACCCGAGAGTAACGAGCATAGCCGTATACAAGACGCGGAGGCTGTAGGGCAACTCGGAATAGTGATGATAGAGACGGTGCAGCGGCGGCTGGTCAATCATGCTTGGATTCCTCGATCGATTTTTCCGAGCCTTATCATCCGATCGCGCGCACCTTGCCGCGGCCGAATGGTCAAGCCCACCTCATCACTTATCCGGCGCTGGCATGAACACCACCGCCCGCGCCTTCTGGTGTGCGTAGTATGCCGCGAGATTCTTGATGTCGTCGGCGCTGAGGACATCGGACATAGCGTGCATCTCGGAGCTCGTGCGCGCGCCGGTTTGAAATTCGCGCAGAGCCGTCTGCAAATACTCGACGCGCTGTGCGGCCAAGGCGGGAATTCGCGGGTCGGTACTGTTGCCGTTGAGCCCGTGGCAGCGGTCGCACTTCTGCGTCAATTCCTGCGTCGTCGAGGGCGGGCGAACGTTAACCGCCTGCGGCTCCTGAGCGGCATAATACGCCGCTATATTTTTCATCGCAGTGTCGTCTAGCGGACCCGCCAGAGTTTTCATTGTTTCGTCGGCGCGGGCTCCATTCTTGTATGCCCGAAGCGCGGCCACGAGATATTCGGCATCCTGGCCGGCGAGACTTGGTGTGGTGGGATTGCTGCTGACGCCCTGATCACCGTGGCATCCGGCGCAGCCGACAGTGCTGGCCTTACCGGCCTGCTGATCGCCCGGCGCTGGAGTTTGCGCGCGAGCCGGCTTTTGCAGCGCATAGAACAGTGCGATGTGATCGATGTCCGCGTCGCCAATGGCGGCGAGCATCGACTTCATCGTGTCGTTCTGGCGTTGACCGCTGCGGTAGGCCTTCATCGCCGTTGTCAGGTATTGCGGAGTCAGAGCGACCAGGCTTGGGAATCCCGGCGTGGCGGTGACGCCCGCCTCGCCGTGACATCCGGCACATGCGGCGGCCGCGGCGGTCTTGCCGGCCAGCACCGGATCAAGAAAGGTCGGCGCTGGGCCGGCCGGCGGCTGCGGCGGGTCGAGGCTTGCGTAATACGCCGCCACCTTGACCAGCGCCGTATCGCTAGTGAACTTCACTGACGTATTCATGGCGGCGTTGATGCGGGCGCCGGATTGATACGCCCGGAGTGCCATGTAGAGATAAACGGGCCGCTGACCTGCCAGGTCGGGAATCCCGGTCGTGCTGCTGACGCCGTTGGCGCCGTGGCAGCCCGCGCAAGAAGAATCCGCGAACTGCTTGCCGTCGGCGACATCCGCAGGCTTGGCGTAGATGGGCCGCAACTCGTCACCCTTTTTGATCGACGCCGTTTGAGCCGCGGCACCGTGCTGATGAATCGAAGCCGACATCGCCGCAGCCAACAAAAGCATCATGGTAGTCCGCGTCATAGGCTTCATCGGCGTTTGCCTGTATGGGTCCTAGGATCGATGTCTCTCATTCAGCCCCGGCTGGTTCGCGGCTGATCTATTTCACCGGTTGGCTCGCATAGTACGACGCCAGGGTTTCTATGACGGCTTCGCCATACGGCAGGACCATATTGTGCATCACCGAGGTTTGCCGCCTGTTGTCGCGATACGCCCTCAACGCCATCACCAGATAGTCCGAGTCCTGGCCATTCAATCTCGGGATGGCGACGTCAGAACTGCGTACTCCCGCACCGTGACACCGATTACATCTTTGCGTCAGTTCCTGGATCAGCGCCTCGCCGTTCTCGGCGGGTCTACCTTTCTGCATTGCATAGAACGCGGCGATGTTGTCGACGTCCGCGTCGGTCAGGCCGGCGACGACCCGTATCATCGGTTCGAATACGCGCGTGTTGCGGTAGGCCTTGATTGCATTGGCGAGGTATTGGGGGTCCTGGCCTGCCAGACTTGGCGTCGCCGGGTCGCTGCTGACCCCGAGCAGGCCGTGGCAGCCCGCGCACAGCACGGTATGCGGCTCGCCTTTCGCCGGGTCGCCGAAATCGGCGGACGGCCGCTGCGCCGGGGTCTGCGAAGCGAAGTACAGCGCCACGCTGTCCACATCGACCGGGCGCATGTCGCGCACCAGCATGTGCATTGGGGGCATTGGGGAAGGCGTACCGCGCGACCCCACCAGATATTCGTGCACGGCGGTGGCGAAGTAGCGAGGTTGCTGGCCGGCAAGACTTGGCGTCCCCGGCGTCTTGCTGTTGCCGTCTGGGCCGTGACATTGGCTGCAGGTAACGGCCAGCTTCTTGCCGTTCTCATACGGCGAGAAGGGCCGAACATTCTGTGCCGAGGACGCGGCGATGGGCGGCAGACTGGCGAAGTAAGCGGCCACGTTGCGGATCTCCGCGTCGCTCAAACCTTCGATGATCGCGCGAAGTGCCGCGTGATGGCGTCGTCCGTCCTTGTACTCGGCCATCGCGGCGAGCAGATAACCTTCGGGTTGGCCAGCCAGCGTTGGGATCGCCGGACCCTTCCCTCTGCCGTCGATAGCGTGACAGGCCCCACATTGCCGCTCGGCGACCGTCTTGCCTGCTGTGATGTCCGCGGCGGGTTGTTTCTGCGGTTGGCCGGTTCCGGCGTCCTCCTTTGAGCAGCCGAGGAGACCCGCCGCCAGCACGATCATTGCCGGCAAAACATATCGAAGCCGCGATGTTTGATTGGTCATCCTATTATGCTCCGAACGAAACCGGTCAAGATCATGATCAGCAGGATCAAGCCGGCACCCATCAGGGTGAAGCCGAGAATCTGCGAACCCCGCTTCATCGGCCGCGACGGCGCCTGCACCAGGTATTTGTCGAGCTGGCCGTTGCGGACGAGCCGATCGTATTCGATCCTATGCTCGCGTCTGAACTTCTCCAGCGGCATCGAGCCAGTGAACATCAGGATGTCCAGCGGGAAGTTCTCCGGCCGCCAGTGGTTGTTGAAGAAGTGCACCGTGAACAGGAAGCCGGCGGCGAGCACCGCCTCTTCGCCGTGGAAGATGGTGGCGACGTTGAAAACCCAGCCGGGCAGGATCGAGGCCGTCAACGTCTTGAACCAAAGCATGGCGCCGCTCAAGCCGATGATGGTGACGCCCCAGAACGGCGCCCAGTAGTCGAACTTCTCCCAATAGGCCCACTTGTCGAACTCGGGTTTCGGGCCGAGGCCAAAGAACCACT
>JBEKJZ010000168.1:0-3659 GCA_050010955.1 Xanthobacteraceae bacterium
CCGGCGCCGAATCTCGTCGCCCTGCAGAATGCGGAAAATTCCGGACCACGCCGCAGGGTCGCCGGTATAGACCCGGACCTGGCGATGATCGGCGAACGCGGCCTTGAGACGCTCGACGGCTGCGGCCATTGCCGCTGTGATCTCTTCGCCCGCGAAAGCGAATGCATCCTCGGCGATCAGCAAGCGCTTTGGCGCGAAGCCGGGACCTCCCGGCAGCAGGACATCGCCGACCCGGCTCATCGTCACCGGGTCGCGGGCGAACCAGCCGACCGTATCGAAACTTGCGGCGAGATCGACGACACCGTCGGCCGGAATGAGGCCGTGCGTGGTGCGGATGCCGTAGATGCCGCAATAGCTAGCCGGCAGGCGCACCGAGCCGCCGCAATCGGTGCCGAGCGCGAAGTCGACGAGGCCGCCGGCGACGGCGACCGCCGATCCGCTGGAGGAGCCGCCGGGAATCCGCCCCGGCGCTTTCGGGTTGGTCGGTGTGCCGTAATGCACGTTCTCGCCGTTGAGGCTGTAGGCCATCTCGTCGGTATGGGTCTTGCCGACCATGCTGGCGCCGGCTGCGAGCAGGCGTTGCACCGCAGAGGCCGTTCGCGCCGCCGGCGTATGGCTCTCGAGCCAGACCGGGTTGCCGTTGCCGGTGCGATGGCCGGCGATGTCGAACACGTCCTTGACGGCCGTGGTCAGGCCGCGCAACGGACCGTCCGGCGCGCCGCCGAGTGCGACGTGGATGTGACGGCAGAAGGCGTTATAGGGATCGCGCAGCATCATTGCGGCCGGTGCAGAGTCGCGGGTTGCCGCGACACGGTCTTGCGGCCGCGCTTGAAGGCATAGAGCACCGGCGTCAGCTCGGCGACGGCCAATTCCGGGCTCGTCGAATCGAGCACGACGAGATCGGCGGATTTGCCGACGGCGATGCCGTAATCCTTGAGCCGCATCATCTCCGCCGGGCGCCGCGTGACCATGTTGAAGCATTCGCGCATGTCCCCCTGCTTTCCGACCTGACAAATATTGGCGTAGAGGTTCGCCATGCGCATTTGCGAGCAATCGCCGAACGGCGTGAACGGGTTGAGGATATTGTTGCTCGACAGCGAGCAGTTCACGCCGTGCTGCAACAGCTTGTGTGCTGGTACGACGCCGCGGGTGACATTGTGGTCGTGCTTGTGCTGGCGGCCCATCAGATAAAGATCGGTCGACGGCAGCACGGTGAGCGCCACGCCCGCATCGGCGAGCCGTTTCGCCATGGCGTCGAACGCCGGCATCGACAGGCTCACCGCTTTGGTGACGTGGCCGATGGCGACGCGGCCGCCATATTGGAATTCCTCGGTGCGCCGGCAGACGTGCTCGAGGTCCATACCCTCGGCGGTCGGTCCGAAATCGAGATGCAGGTCGATGTCGATGTCGTAGTCGCGCGCCAGCTCGAAGATGCGGTCGATCTGGCCGGGCGGATTGCTGTCGGTATAGGGCGCGCCGCCGATCGCGCGGCAGCCGCGGTCGAGCGCCGCGACCATGAGCTCGTCGGTGCCGGGATTGTTGAGGAGACCCTCCTGCGGGAACACGCAGATCTGCAAGTCGATTGCCCAGGCATATTCCTTGATCAGCGGCAGCACCCCTTCGAGGCCGTGCAGGCCGACGCCGGGATCGACTTCCAGATGCGTGCGCATATGGGTGGTGCCTTGCAGGATCGCCTTTTCGAGCGTGCGCGTGGCGCGGGCATGAACATCCTCGGACGTGAAGGCGGCCTTGGCCCGCGCGGATTCGGCAATCGCCTCTTCGAGGTCGCCACGTTTGGACTTGCAGCGATCAAGGATGCACGATTTGTCGAGATGAATGTGGGTCTCGACGAAGCCCGGCGAGACCAGGCGGCCGCCGAGATCGATGATCTCGCCCTTAGCCGCGAGGCCGGGCTCGATCGCCGCGATCTTTCCGCCGGCGAAGGCGATATCGGTCAGTTCGTGCTCGGCGCCGAGGCGTCGCGCATTCCTGAGAATGAGGTCCATGGCTTCCTCGTCTGGTATTCGATGTCTCGATCAAAGTACGGTGCCGCGATCGCCCAGATAGGCCCGCAGAAGCGCGGGGTCCTGGCCGACCTCGTGCGCCGTGCCCGAATGCCTGATGCTGCCGGATTGCAGCACATAGGCCCGATCGGCAACCGACAGCGCGAGCGCCGCCATCTGATCGACAAGAAGGATGGTCGTTCCCTCCTCGCGCAGCTCCGCGAGCAGGCCATACAGCGTTTCCAGAAGTCGTGGCGCAAGCCCGAGCGACGGCTCGTCGAGCATCAGAACCTCGGGGCGCGCCATCAAGCCGCGGGCGATCGCCAGCATCTGCTGCTCGCCGCCGGAGAGGAGGCCGGCGCGCTGCCGCTGCCGCTCCTTGAGCGCGGGGAAGCGATCGAGCAGCGCGTCGATCATCTTCGCATCGTCGGCGGAGGTGCGCGCATAGGCGCCGAGCCGCAGATTGTCGATCACGCTCAGTTCAGGAAAGACCTGACGGCCCTCCGGCACCAGGATCAGCCCTTGGCGGGCGATCGCATCGCCCGCCAGCTGATCGATGCGCGCGCCGAGGAACCGCACCTCGCCGCGGATCGGCCTGATCAATCCGGAGAGCGCGCGCATCAGCGTCGTCTTTCCCGCGCCGTTGGCGCCGAGCACGGCGACGAGCTCGCCCTTGGCGATGTCGAGCGCGGCATCGCGAACGATGGTCGCGGCGCCGTAGCCGGCCGAGAGTGTGTGCACCGTCAGCAAAGGCGATTGCCGCGCCGGCAGCGCGCGCTCGCGCCTGCGGTCGACCTGCTCGCCGGCGCCGAGATAGGCCTCGAGTACGGCGGGCTCGGCGGCAACCTGAAGCGGCGGCCCTTCGGCGATCTTTGCACCGGCATCGAGTACGACGACGTGGCGCGAAACGCCCATCACCAGATCCATGTCGTGCTCGACCAGGATGACGGTCATGCCAAGCGCGGCGAGCTTGCGCAGCAATGCGCCGATCGCGGCCTTGTCCTCGGCGTTTAAACCAGCGGCCGGCTCGTCGAGCGCCAGCACGGCGGGGCGAATGGCGATCGCGCGCGCAATCTCCACCAAGCGTTTATTGACGTGCGAAAGCGCCCCCGCCGGCGCGTCGACGCTGCCTTTATAGCCGACGAAAGCGAGCACGCTTTCCGCCATCTCTGCCGCCTCGGCGTCGTGCATCGCGGCCACCAGCGAGCGCATCCCGAGCCGGCCGCGCCGTAATGCGATCAGAATGTTGTCCAGCACCGACATGGTCGGGAACAGCTGGCTGGTCTGATAGGTGCGAGCGATCCCCGCCCGCGGAATTTGATAGGCGCGAAGGTCCGATATGGTCCGCTCGCCGAGCTTCACCGTCCCGTCATCGGGCCGGTAGAAGCCGCAGATTGCGTTGAGCGCGGTGCTCTTGCCGGCGCCATTGGGTCCGATGATGCTGGTGACGGCGCCGGGCTGCGCATCGAAGCTGAGATCCCTGACCGCGCGGACGCCGCCGAAACTCACCGCCAGATCGCGCACCGAAAGGCCGCGACCGACCGTCCCGCTGGCGAGAAGGCCCTCGACATCGCGCCGCTGGCGCGGAGCCGCCACGCTGGCCGCCTTTGGCAACAGCCCGGCGATGACGCCGACCAGGCCGGCCGGTGCGAGACG
>JBEKJZ010000169.1:0-3652 GCA_050010955.1 Xanthobacteraceae bacterium
TTCTCGATCCGATCTTCAGCATCCGCCGGCGCGTCCGCATCCCGCCCGGCGCGACCGTTCGCCTCTCTTTTTGGACACTGCTCGCCCGTTCGCGCGATGAGGTTATCAGCCTGGCTGACAAGCACCACGATGTCGCGGCGTTCGAACGTGCAACCACCTTAGCCTGGACGCAGGCCCAGGTTCAGCTCAATCATCTCGGAATAACACCGGACGAGGCGCACCTCTTCCAGCGTCTTGCCAATCGCGTGATATACTCGGACCCGACCCTGCGGCCGTCATCGGAAATATTGAAACGGAACGATCTTGGGCCATCGGCTCTATGGGCGCACGGTATCTCCGGCGACTTGCCAATTGTGTTGTGCCGGATCGACGAGGCCGAACACCTGGAGACCGTACGCCAATTGATCCGCGCGCATTCCTACTGGCGGATGAAGCAGCTCGCGGTGGACGTGGTGATCGTCAACGAGAGAAACACTTCCTATATGCAGGATCTGCAAAAGGCTCTGGAGTCCGTCGTCCGAGTAAACGTGTCGCGATCAACATCTCTGAAAGATAGCGCGCCAGGGGCCGTGTTTCTGCTGCGCGCCGACCTGTTGTCTATTGAGGTGCGAAATCTCCTTCAGACGGTCGCGCGTGTGGTGATCGTAAGCCGAAGTGGCGGGCTCGCCAAGCAAGTCAAGCGGCTCATCGAAATCGCGCCTGCCGCCGAACCGCCAAGCCTGAAGCCGCGGATCGCGAGTTCGCCTGAGTTTATCGCGCCGTCGCAGCTCGAATTCTTCAACGGAATTGGCGGATTCGATCGAGATGGACGGGAATACGTCACCATCCTCGACGGCGATCAAACGACGCCTGCGCCTTGGGTGAATGTCATCGCCAATCCCTCATTCGGCTTCCAGGTCTCGGCTGACGGCAGCGGCTACACATGGTCGCTCAATAGCCGCGAGAACCAGCTCACTCCCCGGTCGAACGACCCCGTCAGCGACAGCTCCGGTGAAGCCATCTATGTGCGCGACCAGGACAGTGGAGATGTCTGGACGGCGACCGCACTTCCCATCCGCAACGACGGCTCCCGATACATTGCCAGACATGGTCAGGGGTACAGCCGATTCGAGCACGTGTCGCATGGGATTGCGCTCGATCTCCTGCAGTTCGTGCCGCTCGACGATCCCATCAAGATTTCCAGGCTGAAGATCAAGAACTTCTCGGGCCGCCGGCGGCGGCTATCGATAGCGGCATATGTGGAGTGGGTGCTCGGACCTTCGCGCGCCGCTTGCGCGCCCTATGTCGTCACGGAGATCGATCCCAAGACCGGTGTGTTGCTTGCGCGAAATCCGTGGCGCATGGAGTTCGGTTCCCGTGTGGCCTTTGCCGATTTGGCTGGCGAGCAACGTTCATGCACTGGCGACCGCACGGAGTTCATCGGCCGGAACGGCACATTTGCTTTGCCCGCCGCGCTTGCAGGCCCAAATCCGCTGTCCAACCGCGTCGGTGCTGGGCTCGATCCTTGCGGCGTTCTGCAAGCCGCAGTGGAGATTCCGCCGAACCGTGAGGTCGAAATTACATTTTTGTTAGGCGAGGCGGAGACGAGAGCGGAAGCCCTGTTGCTGGTCGAACGATTTCGTGCAGCCGACCTCGATGAGCTTTTCCGGGACGTGGCGAGCTACTGGGACCAAACGCTAGGCGCGGTTCACGTTCGCACGCCCGATCGTGCGATGGACATCCTGTTGAACCGCTGGCTTCTATATCAAACGATCGTTTGTCGATTGTGGGCTCGATCGGGATTTTACCAGGCAAGCGGGGCTTATGGCTTTCGCGACCAACTGCAAGATGGGATGGCCCTCTGCTTGTCGCAGCCGGGGCTGACACGGGAGCATCTGCTGCGAGCAGCCGCACGGCAGTTTACCGAGGGTGACGTTCAGCACTGGTGGCTGCCATCCTCGGGCAAGGGCATTCGCACGCGCGTTTCCGACGACCTTCTCTGGTTGCCCTACGCGGCAGCGCAATATGTAACAGCGACTGGCGATCACACAGTCCTCGACGAGCAAACGGCGTTTCTCGATGGAATGGGTCTCGCGCCCAACCAGCACGATGCTTTTTTTCAGCCCATGCCCTCGGACGAAAGAGCCACTCTTTTCGAACACTGCGCGCGCGCTCTCGATCGGAGCCTTGCGGTCGGACGGCATGGCCTACCGCTGATCGGCGAGGGCGACTGGAACGATGGATTAAACCGGGTCGGTGCGGGCGGGCAGGGCGAAAGCATATGGCTGGGTTGGTTTCTTTACGCCACCATTGCGAATTTCGTTGCGTTCGCGGAGCAACGGAGTCAGCACGATCGTGCAGCGTTCTGGCGCCAACACGCGACTTCGCTGCGCGACGCCATTGAGCGAGAGGGTTGGGACGGCGACTGGTATCGCCGTGGCTACTTTGACGATGGAACGCCGCTTGGGTCTGCATCGAGCAGCGAGTGCCGCATAGACTCTATTGTTCAATCCTGGGGAGTGATCTCCGGCGCGGCGGAACCGGCACGCGTCGCGCGCGCGATGGCGGCGGTCGACGAAAATCTCATCTTGCGCGATGATGGATTGGCTCTGCTCTTCACGCCGCCCTTCGATCAAACCACGCTGGACCCCGGTTACATCAAGGGCTATCCGCCGGGAATCCGCGAGAATGGCGGGCAATATACTCATGCCGCCATCTGGTCGGTTCAAGCATTCGCCAAGCTTGGCGACGGGGACAAGGCAGCCGAGTTGTTATCGCTGCTCAATCCCATCAACCACGCCCGCACGTGGGCCGCCACGCAACGCTACAAGGTGGAACCGTATGTGGTGTGTGCGGATGTCTACTCCGTTCCGCCACACGTGGGGCGAGGCGGCTGGACCTGGTACACGGGCTCGGCCGGATGGATGTATCGGGCAGGTCTAGAATCGATTTTAGGACTCACCGTGGAGCGCGCCACATTGCGGCTCGATCCCTGCATACCGCGAGCGTGGCGAGATTTCGAAATAGCGTTTCGCCACCAGACGACTCGATACGAAGTGTCCGTTGACAACCATGCCGGGGTTTGCCGCGGCATTGCCCGCTTGGAACTGGACGGCCAAGTGCTCCCTCACGGTTCGATGCACATCACGCTGGTAGACGACGGCGGAACCCATTGTGTCCGAGTGATACTAGGATGATCAGCCTGCAACGCAGGCACAGCGAAAGTAACGCCAATAGACGGTCGAGGACGCGGAAAACGTTTTCGTTTGCCGAGGTGGCCTTGGGATCCGGCATATGGCGCACGTTGTGGCGGTACACGAGTGCTCACGGTAGCACTTTACGCAGACGAATATCTCGTTGTCCAAACCAAGAGTACGATTGGCCGCCTCAATCTGCTTGAGTCGCAACTCGCCACCACAGACGTCGCAGTGCGACGAGGGCGGCGGCTCGACAAGGGTGCGCATGGGATTTCCTTTCGCCCGATATGCTTCGGAACGAGGAAACGGGGCGCTCGAAAAGGTCCCGATTGAAAGGTTGGATTGAAAGCCCGAACGTGTTGCGTTGACGTCTCGAACAATATGTAACTGCTCGCTTTAGAGGGGTCTGTCTAGTCAAACTTCCGGAGGCACACGGGGATGTTCAACTGCTCCACCAAGCGGCCAAACTACCAAAA
>JBEKJZ010000170.1:0-3567 GCA_050010955.1 Xanthobacteraceae bacterium
GCGGTCGAGAGCATGACCTTCTGGGCCAGCGCTGCGAGTTCCTTGGTCTGCTCGGTCAACGTCTCGAACTGCTTGCGTGAATGTTCGGTCGACAATTCGATGAAATCTGAAGGCGATTTCACGCTCGACAGTTTTTGGGCGAAGTCGAAGGCGGCCTCGGTATTGGTTTGAGCGAATTCGATAAACTTGGTGTTGTAGTCCTGCACACCTTTAACGGCCGTCGAATAGCTGTTCTTGATCAGACCAGTAGCTTCAGCCGTGGCGGCGCCCATCTTCTCGAAAGCTTCCTTGGCTTGCGCGGAGCCGTTTTCGGCCGTCGCGCGGAACGCCTGCGTAGCATCCATCCTGGGGGAGCTGGCGGGCTTCGTAGTCGTGGTTTTGGTTGTCGAGTCCAACATGGCACTAATCCTTAGGGCGTTTCCTGCTGAGGACTTCCGGACGCGACGCCCTGGACGCTGGTCGGATGCCTCTTAGATCGCAGCCGGCGGAGCCGCTTTTGGAGCACCAATGCGATCGCTTGAAACCCGGATATAGTTAGCGAATGCTGCAGTGCAATATAGCTTGGCCAAATGGTTACAATTCGTGATCGCAACAGTGGCTGACGCGGAAACTGATCATTGCTCCTGTCCCTTCAAACTCCGCAAGTCAAAGAAATCTTGGAGTTTCTCCGGCTTTCAGAGTTTTTAGTTGGATAGGTCAATATTACGCGCGATTTTGCAGGCGACTCCCGTGGGTGGGCAAATCGCAATCGCCCTGTCGACCCCACATGCTGCATTGCAAAAAATCTCTTGTGCGTCGCAACAAACTCAAGGTAAACTCGCCCGTTGATCAATCTGATCAATGTCGAGAAAGGACGATCAACTTGCCCAGTCTCGGAACCACCATAACCAGCCTCGCCAGGCAGCGCCGCCGGTGGGAAACCCTGTTGCGCTCGATGCCTCGCACGCAGTCGTTCGCGCGCGATTTCGACCCCGCGTTCGACCATCTGACCGAGGTGACAGGATTCGGCTCCAATCCCGGCGCGCTGAGCATGTTCGAATACGTTCCGGCGGACCCGCAGCCGGCGCTGGTGGTCGTCCTGCACGGCTGTACGCAGACGGCGGCGAGCTACGATTTCGGCGCCGGCTGGTCGACGCTCGCCGATCGCCACGGCTTTGTGCTCCTGCTGCCGGAGCAGCAGCGTGCGAACAATGCGAAAAACTGCTTCAACTGGTTTCGCGCCGGCGACATCGAGCGCGGGCGCGGCGAGGCGCTGTCGATCCGCAACATGGTCGAGAAAATGATCGTCGATCACGGGATCGACCGTCGCCGCGTGTTCGTCACCGGTCTCTCCGCAGGCGGCGCGATGACCTCCGTCATGCTCGCCACTTATCCCGACGCGTTCACCGCCGGCGCCATCATCGCCGGTCTGCCTTACGGCACCGCCACCAATGTCAACGAGGCGTTCGGGAGCATGGGTCAGGTGCGGGCCCGCTCGGCGCGCGAATGGGGCGATCTCGTGCGCGCCGCGTCGCCACACAAGGGTCCGTGGCCGCGCGTATCCGTGTGGCACGGCGGCGCCGATCCGGTGGTGAAGCCGGAGAACGCCGACGAGATCATCAAGCAGTGGACCAACGTGCACGGTCTCGACCTCGCGCCGACTTCGACCGAGCGGGTCGACGGATATCCGCGCCAGGTCTGGCGTAATCCAGCGGGCAAGAGCGTGATCGAGTCCTACACCATCCCCGCTATGGCGCACGGCACGCCGCTCGCGACTGGGTCGTCCGACGAGCACGTCGGCGTGCCCGGCGACTTTATGCTCGATGTGGGCATCTCGTCCTCCTATCACATCGCGAAATTCTGGGGTCTGACGGGACATCCGCGCGCCGTCCCGACCAGACTGAGCGAATCCGCCTCGATCGTCCCCGCCCCGCCGCGCCAGGACCGTGCGACCGCGGAAACATCGGGCGGTGCGGGCGACCCTGTGAGCGACGCGCCCAAGCCGACGAACCCACGCAACCGCCTCATCGACGTGCAGGCCGTCATCACCCATGCACTAAAGGCCACCGGGCTGATAAAGCCGTGAACGACGGATGCCTTTCGAGGAACTCCGTCTAAACCGCGTCTAAAAGTAGCTACTGACGATGACAGGGCAGGGATTTCAGCGGCGGTTGTCCAGAAGTCCCTCATTTCGGATTGCCTTCACCGCCCATTGCTGCAGTCGCGAATGGGCCGGATTAGGAAGCTGACTCCTACCCAGCGCAGGGCATCATCCGGGGATGCGGGATAAAGGTGGCGTGGCGAATCGCTGAGAGATAATGTCGCTATAGTTGGCTTGCTCCGAGATTGGCTTGCCGGCGGCATACTTCACAGGAGACAGCCATGGCCAGGGCAAAGAAGCGTGTTGCGACGCGCAAGAAAAGCTTGAAACGCGGCAAGGCAAGCACCAAGCCTGCGCGCAAGAAGGCCGCAAAGCGCACGCCGCCGAAACAGGCAAAGTCCAAGGTCCGGCGTGCGGGCAGTACTGCTCCGAAACCCGCGGTCAAGAAAAAGCGGCCACCGAAGACCACGGCAAGAAAGGCACCAAGAAAAGCGCCAAGACAAGTGGTTGTGCCGGTTGAAGACACGATCATCGACGTGATCGAGGAACCGGTCCCCGGCGTGGTTGTCGTTACGGAGTACGAATCGATTCGGACCGGCACTCCTATTTCGTCCGGCCGTGAGCCCAAGCCTAGTGCCGGTCCCGAGACCGACGAACAATAAATCGGTGGTGGGCCAGTTTGAAAATGTTGGATCTTGACTGGTCCTTGCTCCGCCATTTCAATCATCGAGGAAGGTCCTGAGAATTCTTGAGCGGCTCGGGTGTTTTAGCTTCCGTAGCCCCTTGGCTTCGATCTGGCGGATGCGCTCTCGCGTCACCGAAAATTGTTGGCCGACCTCTTCCAGCGTGTGGTCGGAATTCATGCCGTCCAAAGCGCATGCGCAGCACGCGCTCCTCGCGCGGCGTCAAGAACGCCAGCACGCGCGTGGTCGTCTCGCGCAGGTTCGACTGGATGGCGGCGTCGATCGGCAGGATGGCGTTCTTGTCCTCGATGAAATCGCCGAGGTGGGAATCCTCCTCGTCGCCGATCGAGGTTTCCAACGACAGCGGCTCCTTGGCGATCTTGAGAACGTTACGCACCGTTTCCAGCGGCATGCCGAGCTTTTCCGCTAATTCCTCCGGCGTCGGCTCGCGACCGATCTCGTTGAGCATCCGCCGGCTCGTGCGCACGACCTTGTTGACGACTTCGATCATATGCACGGGCACACGGATGGTGCGCGCCTGGTCAGCGGTCGAGCGGGTGATCGCCTGCCGGATCCACCAGGTGGCGTAGGTCGAGAACTTGTAGTCGCGCCGATACTCGAACTTTTCGACGGCCTTCATCAGCCCGATGTTGCCTTCCTGGATCAGATCGAGGAACTGCAAGCCGCGGTTGGTGTATTTCTTGGCGATGGAAATGACGAGGCGCAGGTTCACCTCCACCATCTCCTTCTTGGCCTGACGCGCCTCGCGCTCGCCCTTCTGCACCATGTGCACGATCTTGCGGA
>JBEKJZ010000171.1:0-3558 GCA_050010955.1 Xanthobacteraceae bacterium
TACTTCCAGGCTTTCAACGGATCGGTCTTCCTCCCCGTTGCTGGATATAACTACAACAGCGACTGGACTCCTCTGTTGGCGGGACTCTCGCCCGCTGGAATGGCAGCTAGCCTCGCTGCACGATCATTCGCGACCGACCGAACCGATTTTGTCCGCCGCGCCATGTCCGCTTCTCTCCGATAGTGTTGCAAAAGTCCCTAAAACCTGGACGGTGATTTTCTCGGCTGAAACCTACACAAGCGAAAGTCGCTACTAAAAGCGACTCGGGGCCGATTACCGAAGTCACTGATGAGTTAAGCGCGAGATCATGTGACCCCCCACATCCTTACACGAAAAACGCGCGTACGGCCCAGAAATTTTCTGATCAACGATGCAAAAGGATTTTTGCAACAGTATCCTCCGAAAGCGGACCTGACGTCAGGTTCAGATCGTATTGCGATCGGTCAGAGCCTGGCGGTTCAACCCCAGCGCAGCGAAATGCGACCCGGGGTGGGGTGAACGGCGCCGCCGCGCAGCATTTATATTTAGGTTGCGCAGATCACCCCACCCCGCCGCCTTCGCTCCCCCCGATTAAGGCGGGGGTTGCTCGGCGTCGACCCTCCCCCTCCAGGGGAGAGTGAAGGGACCGCGCCTCGCAATGACGATCGGCGCCGGACTTGACCTCAAGAGACAACTTGTCCAATCGGGGGGCCGTCACGACCTATGCCTTAGAATCGGAAGCGCCGCGGGCAAAGCGGTAAGCGGCAAGCGGTCAAAGGGAAAGATTAATGTCGATTGCCGGAGCACCGATACGCGAAGCGGGTCAGGATTTCATCCGCGACATCGTTCGCGCCGATCTGGCATCCGGCCGGCACAAGGCCGTAGTGACGCGGTTTCCGCCCGAACCGAACGGCTATCTGCATATCGGCCACGCCAAGTCGATCTGTCTCAACTTCGGCATAGCGGAGGAATTTTCCGGCCGCTGTCATCTGCGCTTCGACGACACCAACCCGACCAAGGAAGAGCAGGAATATATCGACGCTATCGAGCGCGACGTGCGCTGGCTCGGCTTCGATTGGGGCGAGCACCTTTATCACGCGTCCGACTACTTCGAGCGGCTGTACGAGTGGGCGGAAGACCTGATCCGCGCCGGCAAGGCCTATGTCGACGACCAGACGCAAGAGGAGACGCGGCTCACCCGCGGCACCCTGACCGAGGCCGGGACCGAGAGCCCCTATCGCGGCCGCAGCGTCGAGGAAAACCTCGACCTCTTCCGCCGCATGCGCGCCGGCGAATTTCCCAACGGCGCGCGCGTGCTGCGCGCCAAGATCGACATGGCGTCCGGCAACATCAATCTGCGCGATCCGGTGCTCTACCGCATCCTGCACGCCGAGCATCCGCGCACCGCCACCAAGTGGAGCATCTATCCGAGCTACGATTTCGCCCACGGCCAATCGGACGCCATCGAAGGTATCACTCACTCGATCTGCACGCTCGAATTCGAGGACCATCGGCCGCTCTACGACTGGTTCCTCGACAACCTGCCGGTGCCGTCGCATCCGCATCAATACGAATTCGCCCGGCTCAATCTGACCTACACCGTGCTGTCGAAACGCGTGCTCACCGAACTGGTGCGCGGCGGCCATGTCGGCGGCTGGGACGATCCGCGCATGCCGACGCTGGCGGGTTTGCGCCGGCGCGGCGTGCCGCCAGCCGCGATCCGCGACTTCATCAAGCGCATCGGCGTCGCCAAGGCGAACAGCGTCGTCGATGTCGGCATGCTCGAATTTTCCATCCGCGAGCATCTGAACAGAACGACGCAGCGGCGCATGGCCGTGCTGCGGCCGCTGAAGGTCGTGATCGAAAATTATCCCGAGGGCCAAAGCGAAGAGGTAGAGGCGGTCAATCACCCCGAGGATGCCGGTGCCGGCACGCGGCGACTGCGTTTCGGCCACGAGCTGTTCATCGAGCGCGACGATTTCATGGAGGACCCGCCGAAGAAATTCTTTCGCCTGGTGCCGGGCCGCGAGGTGCGGCTGCGCTACGCCTATTTCATCACCTGCCGCGAGGTGGTGAAGGATAGAGCCGGCGAGGTGGTCGAGCTGCGCTGCACTTACGACCCGGCAACGAAAGGCGGCAACGCCCCGGACGGCCGCAAGGTGAAGGCGACGCTGCACTGGGTCTCGGCGGCCGACGCCGTGCCGGCCGAAGTGCGCCTCTACAATCCGCTGTTCCTGCGCCCCGATCCGAATGCCGCAAACTTTGCCGCCGACCTCAATCCGCAGTCGCTCGAAGTGATTGCGGATGCGCGCGTCGAGCCGGCCTTGGCCGCGCAAAATTCGGCCGATGCCGTGCAGTTCGAGCGGCTCGGCTATTTCAGTCGCGATCCGGATTCAAGGTCGGAGCGCCTGGTCTTCAACCGCACGGTCGGGCTGCGCGACAGCTGGGCCAAGGTCGCCGCCGGTAGTTAAACGGCGTCGCCTTCTCCACAAGCTCCTTCGCCATCGCGCGTCGGGCGCGGCGTGGCCGCGCGCCGCGACACCGCGGCCTGAGGATCTCGAGTCGGACGATTGAGATTGATGGCACTCTTACTCGTCATGCTCGCGCATAGCCGTTCGAAGAACGGCGTCGCTTCGCTCGCCTATGTCGCGGGCATCCACGTCTTGCGGGAAGAAAGTCGTGGATGGCCGGGACAAGCCCGGCCATGACGGCGCCGTGAACGGATCAATACCGCCGGAACAGCCCCACCAGCTTGCCCTGAATGCGCACGCGGTTGGGCGGCAGGATGCGCACCTCGTAAGCGGTGTTGGCGGGTTCAAGCGCAATCGAGGCGCCGCGGCGCCGGAAACGCTTCAGCGTCGCTTCTTCGTCGTCGATCAGGGCGACGACGATGTCGCCGGTGTCGGCGGCGTCGCTGCGTTTGAGCAGCGCGATGTCGCCGTCGAGAATTCCCGCTTCGATCATGGAATCGCCGCGCACTTCGAGCGCAAAGTGCTCGCCCGTGGTCAACAGGTCGGCCGGCATGTTGATGGTGTGGCTGCGCGTCTGGATCGCCTCGATCGGCGTGCCTGCGGCGATGCGGCCCATCACCGGCACGGCGACGGGTCGGCCGCCTTCATCTTCCGAAGCGGTGCGCACGCGGCCGAGATTTCCTTCTATGACGCTCGGCGTGAAACCGCGGGCGCGGCTCGAGGCGATGCCGTGGGCCACCGACTCGGGCAGCTTGATCACCTCGATCGCCCGCGCCCGATTGGGCAAGCGGCGGATGAAACCGCGCTCCTCGAGCGCCGTGACCAGCCGATGAATGCCGGACTTCGAGCGCAGGTCGAGCGCATCCTTCATTTCATCGAACGAAGGTGGAACTCCGGCCTCCTTGAGGCGCTCGTGGATGAAACGCAAGAGTTCAGCTTGTTTGCGTGTCAGCATTGGCGCTTCCCTTCGCTGCCCGGCTTGCGGGCGAAACAAATCATGAACGGACACTATCCGTTCCATATGTGTTCCGCAACCATTTAATTTGAAGTGAAGAAAACGGGGGTCGCGTCCAACGCCCGCTTAACGCTGGAACTTAACAATCTTGCA
>JBEKJZ010000172.1:0-3416 GCA_050010955.1 Xanthobacteraceae bacterium
TTGAGAAAGTCGAATGCCTGGGGATTGCGGCCGCCTTCGGCGGCTTTGAGAAAATCGCCGATGTCGTTGCCGGCGCAGAACGCCCCGGGCGCGCCGGCGAACATGACGCAACGGACAGCGTCGCTTTGATCGGACTCGCGCAACGCCTCGGTCATGTCGGCATACATCGCCAGCGTCAGCGCGTTTTTCTTCTCCGGGCGGTTCATCCGGATGATGCGCACGGCGCCATCATCCGTAACGGCGACGGCGCCGGTCATAGGCCTCTCCTTCAGCGGTCCTCTCACTCAATATCACTGATTGTGCGCGCAGGCGCCAGAACGAATAGCGGGGCGGCAGACTGTTAATGGCAGCCGGGAAGGTTGCCTCAGCCCGGATGTTTGTCGTGGCGAATGAGCTTGCCGATCGCCCGGAAGTCTCCGCCGGTGGCAGCCCGCGCGTGCGTTTCGATGGCCCGGTAAAGGCCGACGACGCGTTCGCCGACGGGAGTGACCACCGCGCCGCCGCCGCCCGAGCCGCCTGTTTCCGCCGTCACTGCCGGTTCACGCAGCGTGTGATTGATCTCTTCGACCAGAAGCCAGGCGCGGCGGTAGGACATGCCGAGCAAGCGCGCCGCCGCCGAGATCGACCCGGTCGAGCGGATCGCTTCCAGAAGCGCTATTTTGCCTGGGCCGATACGGTCGCCGGATGCCAGATCGATGCGGATGGAAAGATGCGTGCCGGCCATGGTCGATTCCCCCGGAAAGCGCCCGGTGAAGTCACGCCGATAGGCGCCCAATCGTCAAGGGGCATGTTGTTCCGGCAGCTCGTCCAGGGCGTGCAGGGGGGAAAGCGCCCTAAAAAGAAGTGCGGCGGCCGAGGCCGCCGCACTGGTCATCGACGCTCGACGCTTATTGGAACAGCTTCATCGAGTTGATGAGGGTCTGCAATACGCCGAGCGCTAACGGGATGCCGACGAAGCCCCACGCCAGCACGAGTTGCAGCGTAGTCGTGCCGGTCTGCTGATTTGCATCTTGCATGATGTCACTCCTTTATGCTCCGGCCGGTTCGCCCGCGGCGGCAACTTCCGCCTGCGCCAGCTCGGCTTCGTGGTCGGGCTTCATGTGGAAGCGGTGATGCACCGCCTTGACCAGCAAGTTGCAGATGAAGCCGATCACCAGCAGTCCCGCCATGATGTACATGGTGACGTTGTAGGCTTGTGCCTTCGGCACGCCGTGGGTGATGTTGTACTCGCGGATGTAATTCACCAGCACCGGCCCGAAGATGCCGGCCATCGACCAGGCCGTGATCAGCCAGCCGTGGATCGCGCCGACGTAACGCGTGCCGAACATGTCCTTGAGATAGGCCGGTACGGTGGCAAAGCCGCCGCCATACATAGTGATGATCACCAGGAAGCACAGCACGAACAGGGTGACGCTGTGGATCTCGCCGGTCCACGGCACCAGCGCGTAGAGCACGGTTCCGATCACGAAGAAGCAGAAGTAGGTGTTCTTGCGGCCGATGAAGTCGGAGGTCGAGGCCCAGAAGAAGCGGCCGAGCATGTTAAACAGGCTCAACAGCCCAACGAAGCCCGCCGCCGCCACCGGCGTGATGTGGCCAGGGAACATTTCCTGGCTCATCGCGGAGGCCTGCCCAAGCACGCCGATGCCGGCGGTAACGTTGAGGCAAAGGATCCACCAGATCAGCCAGAACTGTGGTGTTTTCAGCGCGTCATAGACAAAGACGTGGCTCGTGGTGATCAGCTTCGATGCCTGCACCGGCGGCGTGTAGCCTTCCGGCTTCCAGCCCGGCGCCGGCACCCGCACGATGAACGCACCGACCATCATGAAGACGAAGTAGATTGCGCCCATGACGACAAATGTGGGGGCGACCCCGACGTGGTGTTGCGTCCTGAATACGCTCATCAGGTACACCGAGAGCGGGGAGGCGATGAAGGCGCCTCCGCCGAAGCCCATGATAGCCATGCCGGTCGCCATGCCCGGACGGTCGGGGAACCATTTGATCAGGGTCGAGACCGGCGAGATGTAGCCGATACCGAGCCCGCACCCGCCAACCACGCCATAACCGAGATAGATCACCCAGAGATTGTGGATGTACGCGCCGACCGCGGAGATGAAGAAGCCGCCGGCCCAGCACAACGCGGCGGTGAACATCGCCCGGCGCGGGCCGCCTTCCTCGACCCAGCGGCCGAACACCGCCGCGGAGGTGCCGAGGAAAAAGATCCCAATTGAGAAGATCCAACCCAGCTCTGGGATATGCCAGTCGTCCGGCGCCGATTGCGTGATGCCGATGAGCCTTGTCATCGGCAGATTGAACACGCTGAAGGCATAGGCTTGGCCGATGCAAAGGTGCACGCACAGCGCGGCCGGAGGTACCATCCAGCGGCTGAATCCTGGCTTTGCAATCGTCCGACTTCGGTCAAGAAAGCCGAACAGTCCCCCTGATGCTTGCGTCTGCATCATTGCACTCATCGTTTCCTCCCCGTGGCATTTTGTCGTGAGACAGTGCCAGCATTTATTGTAGTTGCGTTTTTTGCTTTGCTGCCTCCAAATTCGCTTTTGTCAGACGTTCAAGGGCTGCACGGGCCACAGGGTCCAGTCCCTGACCGCCCGCCTGCAGATGCGCGAGGATCGTCGCACGCATTCGCGGGTCCCAGAATTTTTTGATGTGATCGGCCGTCCCCGCCGCGGCTTGCTCCGGTCCCTGAGTCGCGAAGAACTTGCCGATTTGATTGGCCATGTATACTAGCTTGTCAAGCGACATTGGTTACAGTTTCTTCTTTGATGCGCTGCGGGTGGGTGAAGATTTCGAAGCCGTCGCCGCGCGCGACCGCGACAAGCGTGATGCCGGCTGTTTCGGCCGTCCGCAGCGCCAGCGCGGTCGGCGCCGACACGGCGACCAACAGCGGCGAGCCGACGGCGGCGGTTTTCTGCACCATTTCCACGGAGACGCGGCTGGTGAGCAGCACCATGCCCGAATGACCGGGCACGCGGTCGCGCGTCAGCGCGCCGACCAGCTTGTCGAGCGCGTTGTGTCGTCCGACGTCTTCGCGGACGGCGAGGAGGCCGCTGCCGGACTGCCAGAATGCCGCGGCATGGACCGCTCGCGTTTGGCGGTTGAGCTCCTGGCGAGGCGCCAGCGCCTCGAGTGCGCGCATGATCTCGGCCGGCGTAAAGGTATCGCCTTGGCGCACGCGCTGCGGCGTCCGCACCGCCTCGTCGAGACTTTCGATGCCGCAGAGGCCGCAGCCGGTCGGGCCGGCGAGATGCCGCCGCCGCTCGCTCAAGGCGGCCGCGCGCGGTTCGGTCAGCCACATGCGCAGTTCGATGCCGGCAGCGTGCTCGACGATATCGAGTTGACGGATGTCCGCCGGCGAAGCAGCGAGGCCCTCGGTGACGGTGAAGCCGACCGCAAAATCC
>JBEKJZ010000173.1:0-3415 GCA_050010955.1 Xanthobacteraceae bacterium
GCGGCAGGCGCTTGGACTGCAATTTGCCGGGAGCGCTGCGGTCGATTTCCGGCGCAAGCTCGCGCAGCATGCCGACATAGTCGCTGGTCTTGAACGAATCCGCGGTGACCAGCGCCTTGCAGCCGACCTTGTTGAACGCATAGTCGAGTTCGGAGAGTCGATAGGCCGGATTGATGTTGACCAGGATCAGTCCGGCCTTGGCGGTGGCGAATTGCGTGACCACCCATTCGGCATTGTTGGGTGACCAGATGCCGACGCGGTCGCCGGGGTTCAGCCCAAGCGCCAGCAGTCCCGCGGCAAAGGCGTCGACCTTGGCTTTCAGCTCGCCATAGCTCCAGCGCACGCTTTGCTGGCGCGCGATGAGCGCGTCGCGGTCCGTCCATCGCGCTGCCACCTTGTCGAAATGCACGCCGAGGGTTTCGCCGATCAGCGGCACGCTGGAGGCGCCGTGGACATAGCTTTGCGTGAGCTTGGTCATGGATTGCTTCCCGGGAGGCCCGCTCCCTTGCCGATGCGTTTTGCCAGTTTCGGACAGCGGCGGCCGGCTTGTCACCTTATTTAGCGATCACGGCGTCCAAAGTGAAAGTGCATGGCAGCGCCAAGCCGGGCCCGATTTGCTAGCTGGTGGCCACTTCCGCGTACGCCCGCGGCAAGAGGCGCGCCAGGACGTGCGCCCAACGCTGCTGCCCGCTCTCGTCGGCGATCAAATCCTGGCGGATCTCGACCAAAGCGTGCGGCAGGCCGCGCCGCTCGCCGTGTATCGGAATGGTGTAGTCGGTTTCGTCGCTCACGGAATAGGGCTCGTTGTCGCCGACGATCATGCCTTTTTCCTCTTTCAGCAGCGCCAGGAGGCGGCGCGGAAACCGCGGATCGCGATGGTAGAGCACGGCGGCATGCCACGGCCGCGCCACATCTTTGAACGTCGGCGTGAAACTATGCAGCGCGATCAGCATCGTCGCGCGGCCGGCTTGCCGCCGGCGATCGAGCTCGGCTTCGATGCGGTCATGGTAGGGCCGGAAAATCGCGCGGGTGCGCGCCGCCTTGCTGGCTTCGCTCAAAGCCACATTGCGCGGCACCGGCGTGAGCTCGCTGATTTCGGGGATCGATGTGGTCGAGCCCGGCGGCCGGTTGCAGTCGATGACCAGGCGCGAATAGTTTTGCTGGATCAGCGTGGCATCGAGCGCGTCCGCCAAGAGCCGGCCGAGGCCGGCAATGCCGATATCCCAGGCGATATGCCGCTCGCATTCCGCTTCGGCAAGGCCGAGCCGGCCGAGCGCCCGCGGCATTGCATTGCCGGCATGATCGGCGACCAGCAGGAATGGCGACGGCCCAGCGGCATTGTAGAGCGTGACCGGCGCCGGCTCATCGGCGGCCAGCAGGCTTTCCGGCATTTCGCTCATTGGCGCTCACGGCAATGGGACAGACACTGGCCGTATTTGGCCCAAGAAATGCATGTCAACGGCATATCCTGTATGGTGGGACGGCTATGCCGATTCTCAGGATCAGACACGTTACGACCTATCACTATCATCAGCCGGTCGCCTTTGGCGAACACCGGCTGATGTTGCGTCCGCGCGACGATCACGACCAAAGGATACTGGAATCGGAGCTCGAGATCACGCCGACGCCGCGCGATCTGACCTGGACCCGGGATCGCTTCGGCAATCATGTGGCGACCGCGTGTTTCGCCGAACCGGCCGCGGAGCTTCGCTTCGACAGCAGCATTCGTCTCGACCACGCGCCCGGCGGCTTCCACGCGGCCGACATCGAGGATTATGCCCGGACCTATCCCTTCAGCTACCGCCCGGCAGATTGGCTCGGTCTGAAACGCTTCATTCTGCCGCTGTCGCTCAAACCCGAACTGACGCGGTGGAGCGACCGGTTCTTCGGCAAGGATGGATCGGCCGACACCCATGCGCTGCTCATCGACATGACGCAGACGATCCGGCGCAACTTCAAGCACGTGGCGCGCCACGTGCATGGAATTCAGGACCCGCCGGTCACGCTCGCTTTCGGCAGCGGGTCTTGCCGCGACCTCGCCGTGCTGATGATCGCCGCGTTGCGCGCACGCGGCATTGCCGCGCGCTTCGTGTCCGGTTATGTGCATCTCCCTGATGACACGCTCGGCGACGACGATCAGCTGGATACCGGCGGCAACACCCACGCCTGGGTGCAGGTTTACGTTCCCGGCCCCGGCTGGGTTGACTTCGATCCGTCGAGCGGCATCGTGGGCAACCAGAACCTCGTCCGCGTCGCGGTCGCGCACCATCCGCGCGAAGCGATTCCGCTGCAAGGCACGTGGTACGGCAACCCGTCGGATCATCAGGCCATGAAAGTCGCGGTCAAAGTCAAAGCGGCGGCCGACGCCGACGCCTGAGGGCAAGACCGCCACCGACACGACGGGACTTTTGCGGCCATCGCGTTCTTAGTGCCGATTAGGTAAGGTCTTTCCGGGCGAGCCGAAGAGTTTTGTGATGAAGATTCGCGCCGGCTACGAAATTTCCTACCAATGTCCGCAGCCGACGCCCATGATCCTGACGCTGAGCGTCCATCCCTCGCGCGCGCCGGACCTGCTCACGCCGGACCGGTTGCAGGTCAGCCCTCCCATCCCCGCCAACGCCTACCGCGACGGCTTCGGCAACACCTGCCACGTGATTCACGCACCGACAGGCCGGCTGACGCTATCCGCGGATTTTTTGATCAATGACAGCGGCAAGCCGGATGAGGTCGCGCCGTACGCGGAGCAGCATTCTCTGGAGCAACTGCCTGTCGAGACGTTGGTCTATCTGCTGGGCAGCCGTTATTGCGAGACCGATCGCTTCACCCAGATCGCGTGGGCCCAGTTCGGCAATGTCGCAAAGGGATGGCCGCTGGTTCAGGCGATCTGCAACTACGTCCACGACCGCCTCACATTCGGCTACGAGCACGCCAGCCCGACCAAAACGGCCTGGGATGCGCATTCCGAGCGGCGCGGCGTGTGCCGCGACTTCTCTCACCTCGCGATCACGCTGTGCCGCTGCATGAACGTTCCGGCCCGCTATTGCACCGGCTATCTCGGCGACATCGGCGTGCCGCCCGACGTCACGCCGATGGATTTTTCCGCCTGGTTCGAAGTCTATCTCGGCGGCCGCTGGTACACCTTCGACGCGCGCCACAATACGCCGCGCATCGGGCGCATCCTGATGGCGCGCGGTCGCGATGCCACCGACGTCGCGATCGTAACCGAATTCGGCCCGTGCACGCTCGCCGGCTTCAAAGTGGTCACCGATGAGGTGCCGGCCGAAGCAGCCGCGGCGCGTTAGCAGCCATTTGTGCTATAAGAGCCGAAATCCGCTTTGGTCCCGTAGCTCAGCCGGATAGAGCAGCGGTTTCCTAAACCGAAGGTCGCAAGTTCGAGTCTTGCCGGGACCGCCAC
>JBEKJZ010000174.1:0-3407 GCA_050010955.1 Xanthobacteraceae bacterium
GACGCCGGCATCCTCGATCAGCATATCCTGACCGACGGACCGTTCGGCCTCGCCTGGTTGCGGCCGCAGGCGCTGTTTGGTCTCGACCTGGCGCCGCTCGTGCACGGTGTCCTGCTCAGTCTCGTCGCCAATATCGCGCTCTACGTCGGCTTCTCGTTCAGCCGCCGGCCGACGGCGATCGAACGCGTGCAGGGGGATGTGTTCGTGCCGTCCTCGCTGGCGCCGATCGCACCGAGCTTCCGGCTGCGGCGCGCTTCCGTCACCATCGAGGAACTGACCGCGACCGTCGCCCGCTACCTCGGCGAGGAGCGCACCCGCAAATCCTTCGCCAGCTTCGCCGCCTCGCGGCGCATCGGGCTCGAGCCGCAGGCCGAAGCCGACTTCCAGTTGCTGCAATACGGCGAATATCTGCTGGCCTCGGCGATCGGCGCGGCGTCGTCGCGGCTGGTGCTGTCGCTGTTGCTGCGCAAGCGCACCGTTTCGACCAAGGCGGCGCTTAAGCTGCTCGACGATGCCAACGCCGCTATCCATTACAATCGCGAGATTCTGCAGACGGCGCTCGACCACGTCCGCCAAGGCATCGCCGTGTTCGACCGCGAGCTGGCGCTGCTCTGCTGGAACCGCCAGTTCGGCGAACTGCTCGACCTGCCGCACGACCTGACGCGGATCGGCATCCCGCTCGACGAAATTCTCCGCCATATCGCGCAGCAGGGCGGGCGCGACGCCAAGGACCTCGACGGCCAGGTCGCCGAGCGTATCGCCAGATACACCTCGGTCGCCGAGCCGTTCCTCGAGCGCTTCGCCGAGCGCGAGCTCGTGATCGAAGTGCGCGCCGACCGTATGCCCGACGGCGGGGTAGTGACGACCTTCACCGACATCACGCCGAGCGTGGAGGCCGCGGAGGCGCTCGAGCGCGCCAACGCGACCTTGGAGCGCCGCGTGCGCGAGCGAACCGGGGAGCTGACGCGGCTCAACGCCGAACTCGAACGCGCCAAAGGTGAAGCCGACGACGCCAACGCCTCCAAGACCCGCTTCATCGCCGACGCCAGCCACGACATTTTGCAGCCGCTCAACGCCGCGCGGCTCTACGTGACCAGCCTGATCGAGCGCCAGCGCCAAAATGACGTTGAAGGCGAGGACGGCGATCTGGTGCAGAACATCGACGCCTCGCTCGAGGCGGTGGAAGAGATATTCGTGGCGCTGTTGGATATTTCGCGGCTCGACACCGGCGCGATGAAGCCGGAACTCAGCGATTTCCGCATCGACCAATTGCTGCAGCGGCTGGAAGTCGAATTTACGCCGATGGCCCAGGAGAAGGGTCTCGACCTGGTCTTCATGCCCTGCGCGCTGGCGGTGCGCTCCGACCGGCGCTTGCTGCGACGGCTTTTGCAGAACCTGGTCTCGAACGCGATCAAATATACCCCCGCCGGAACGGTGCTGGTGGGGTGCCGGCGCCGCGGCCCGCGGCTGCGCGTCGACGTCTACGATACCGGCATCGGCATTCCGCACGCCAAGCGGCGCGCGGTGTTCAAGGAATTTCACCGTCTCGACCAGGGCGCGCGGGTCGCGCGCGGGGTGGGCTTAGGTTTGTCGATCGTCGAGCGCGTCGCCCGCGTGCTCGACTGCGAGGTGGCGCTGACCTCGAATGTCGGCCGCGGCTCGCGGTTTTCCGTCGAAGTGCCGTGCGCCGCCGCCGGCGCGGCCGAGCCGCTCCAGCACGCCATGCCCAAAGTCGCCGCCGGACGGCTCACCGGAACGGTCGTCGTCTGCATCGACAATGAAGAGACCATTCTCGACGGCATGCAGACGCTGCTCGGCGGCTGGGGCTGCCAGGTGCTTAAGGCCGCCGACCTCGCTGAGGCGCTGGCGGCGATCGAACGCAGCGGCCGCGAGCCCGACGGGCTCCTGGTCGACTACCACCTCGACGGCGGCAACGGCATGACCGCGATCGCGGAGCTGCGCCGGCGCGCCGGCCGCGACCTGCCGGCGATCCTGGTCACCGCCGACCGTTCGTTGCGCGTCCGCGAGGAAGCCCGCACCGCTGGCGTCCACGTGCTCAACAAGCCGCTCAAGCCGGCTTCGTTACGGGCACTCATCAGCCAGTGGCGGGTGCAGCGCGTCGCGGCGGAGTAGCGTGGATACGTTTCCTCGGCGCAGCGCAGCACGAAGCCGGAAGTCCTTCGAGGTCGGCAGCCAGGCGCTGGTCTCAAGCCACTGCACGCCGTCGCCGCCAAATGGTCATGTCAACACCGTCGATTGCCATTCGGCCTGCCAAAGCTGCTGTAGGCGTTTCGCACCTCGCGTCTGTCTTGCAGGAAGACTGAAAACGCGTGAATGTTCACGTCGGTTTGGGGGCATCCGGGAAATCCTCGTACAGTGCATAGCGATTGAGTGCGGTAATGAATTGGGACAAAACCGACATCATCAAGTATTTGTCGAAACTTCGAGACTATCGCACTTATCTGCAAATTTGTACGCCAACGACCGGCAATCAATTCGCTAAAATCGATCAGTCCCGTTTCGATGTCTGCCATCGTCTCATGTATCGATGTCCGGAGAGTTTTACGGACGGACTGAATATCGAATTCAGATGCATTGCGGACATTTATCGCAGTGGCTTTCGCTATGACATTATGTTGGTAGACCCGTGGCACGAATATGAATCGTCCTTTCGCGATATGCAGGTCGCTCTCAGTCTTTTGACTGACACCGGATCGTGATCCACGATTGCAGCCCAACGACCGACGATATCATCAGCCCAATGTTCGTGCCAGGTTCGTGGTGTGGCGTAACCTTCATCGCCTATCTCGATTTCGTGGCGCAAAACGACCGGCTCGAATATCGCACGATAGACACGGACTTCGGATGCGGAGTCATTCAAAAGAGCCGCAATGGCTGGGACACGAAGCGACCCTTTGTATTTCGCGACTCATGGAACTCGGTCAGGAACGATCCGCACGCAGCGTTTCAGTTTATGCAAAAGCACAGGGATACCTTGCTTAACCTGGTTTCAGTGGACCAGTTCGTTCGCACCGAAGCAGAGGCCGTTCTGATGAGCTAGCCTCACCGGCTCGGTGCCGCTTCCGGGGGATTCCCGTTAAACTGACAAGCGACCACGCCAATAGACTGGGCGCTCTGAGAGAAAATGGCCCGTCTCGGCAAGGCTAGAAGCCGCGGGATTGTCCGCTTGGGGTCGATTCTGTTGAAAAAGTCTGCAGTTGCGACGCATGACATTCACTGATTCAGTCGCTGCGACAAGCAGGACTTCGAATCATGATGGGACAACGGCAAGTCGAACAGGCTGCTTTTTTCTATGAGTTCTCTCTCGAAGGGCACGTTCCCGCTGACCATCTGTTACGGTCCATCGACAGGTTCGTCGAGCTTGGCGCGTTGAGGCGGGAGCTGGC
>JBEKJZ010000175.1:0-5163 GCA_050010955.1 Xanthobacteraceae bacterium
GATCCGGGCGGCCCTGACCTGCCACAGCGGCGGCTTTTTTGGATCATCCTTACAGGGCTCGCACGCCGTGTAAACGCCGTTGTTGAGGACCGTGTAATTGCCTTTGCCGCGGTCGGCACGCACCGCCGCCACGCGGGTATCGTCCGCCAATTCCAATCGCAACGAATCGACAAAGCCGTCCCGATAGTCATCGGTCAGATCGATAACTTGGCCGTAAGTGATATTGCCGTCCGGCTGCGTGAGCCTGGCATTGCCTTCGGCCCGCAGGCGTTTTACTTTCTGGTCGTAGATAACCTGGTCGGCCTCGATGGTCGATCCCTTGTAGTAAATTTGCACATTGCCGGCGGCGGAGACGATATTGTTCGAGTAATCGTATTTGACTTCGTTGGCTTCGACGAGCATCGGCGCATCGCCGGGCGGCGGCGGTGGCACGTTTTGTTTCGGGCGGACCGGGAAGGTCAGTTCATTCGGATTGCCGATCTGGCTGAACGCCGATCGGCCGCCGACGCCGAGCCCCGCCACGGCAAAAACGAGCAGAACCGCCAGCACACGCGGTCGGCGCAACCTGAGATGAAGACTGCCGATCAGATGCGCCACAAACCGTGCTCCCGCATAAGCAACAGAATCAGGTCGCCCTGATTGAAGCGCACGGCCACCGCCGTTCGCGCGGCAGTCGCCATATCGCGCGAGAACAGGCGCCAATCGCCAGACGACGCGTCACAACGCCTTCAGGCCGACAGCGCGATCGCGTTGGGAACGGTCCATTCGCACCGCGAATTCCGCGCTCCCAGTACTCGCGAGGACACAGTGCTTGCATGGTGCGACATGCGCCTTTGCTCGGAATTCAATTTTCGCCGGCGCGACGATGGCTGGGTTGCGATTGCGGAAACGACGGCGCTATCGCACCAGCGTGGCGCGAACGGCACAACGAGCAATGGACGGCATGAACTCCTCTCCCCACTGACAGCTGATCGAGCGGCCGAACAGAGACCGCGCGATCGGCAAAGCTGCTATCCCCACGGCTTTTTCATGGGCGAAAAAAGTGGCTTTGCCAAGGCGGAGACCCTTGAAAACGAATAAGAAACCGTCGGTGCCCCAGCCTGCGAGGCACGCGCCGAACTGCAATCAATCGGCAGCATGCCCGCCGCAGCGATCGTGGAAGTTGGATAAAAATTCGAAGACAGGGTTAACGCTTTCGTTCACCCTGAGGATATCCTGAGCAACCAAGCCGAGCAGGTCAGGCGCCGCTCACGTGCCGGCTACAAAATATGATGCCAGCCGATTGCGGATGTTTTGCGCAACGAGCTGTACCGTGCGGTCTTCGGCGTCGCGCCAGGCACGCTGCCGCGCAAAGCGCTGTTCCGAACCGGGAATGTCGTACGAGGCGCGGGCAAAAGTGGAGGCGCTCACCACGGTCTTCTGGGTCGCAATTTCGACCAGACTGAAGTAGGCATTGAGTCCTTCGAACTGCGTCTCCGGCCGGCCGCTGGTCAAATCGATAATGACGGACGTCGTGGTCGTACCGATAGTTACCTTGAGTTGGTATGTCGGCGCGATCGGATTGCCGCCACCGTTGAAGTTGTACAACAGCGCGTTGCGGAGATCGACCGCCAGGCGCGCGTTGGCTGAACCCTTCGGCGCCGGGATATCTGGAATCTCGATGGCGGTGAGCTTGGCACCCACGGAGTCGTCGGGTGAGGCCGACTGCGTGCCGTACAGCGGCTGGAAACAAGCAGCCGTCAGCATCCCGACCGCGAACACGACGGCCAGGCGGAGGAGATGGCCGGATGCTGTATGTTCCGTGATCCCCGACATCGGCAGCGACCTCCTACAGCCGCACCAGCGTAGCCCGCAAGTCGACCTCCTACAGCCGCACCAGCGTAGCCCGCAAGTCTTTAATATACACAAATATGGCTGTATTGCGCGCGACATCGGCGCCGTCGCATCGCGGCAAGTTCCTCAAGCGGCCGCGACCCGGAAATCCGGCACGGCTTCGCGCAACACGCGGTAGATGGCTTCGCGCTCCTCCCGCGCGAGCCCCTGATCGAGCATGGCAAGCCAGCCGCGCATCGCTTCGATCGAGGGCTGGGCCGGGCGGGCGGCGACGACACCGACAAATCCGATTTCCACCGTCGGCTCGCCGCGCGCAAACAGGACTTCTTGCATGCGTTCGCCAGGCCGCGTCCCGGTGAACACGATGTCAACGTCCCGTCCGGGCTCGAGACCGGCGAGCCGGATCATGCGCTCGGCAAGGTCGACGATTTTCACCGGCTGACCCATGTTGAGCACATAGACCGAGAGGTCCGAGCGCTCCGGTCCGAGCGCATGACTGGCGGCGGTGACGACCAGATCGCAGGCTTCGCGAATGGTCATGAAATAGCGCACCATGTCGGGATGCGTCACGGTCACCGGGCCGCCGGCGTCGATCTGCGCCTTGAACTTCGGGACCACCGAGCCGTTAGAGGCGAGCACATTGCCGAACCGCACGGCGATCAGCCGCATCGCGCGCCGTCCGGCCTGGGCGCGGCGCGCCAGATCGGCATCGAGCGCCTGGCAATACATTTCCGCAAAGCGCTTGGTCGCACCCAGAACCGAGACCGGTTCGATGGCCTTGTCGGTCGAGATCATCACCATGGCCGATGTCCCGGCGGCGGCCGCCGCGTCGGCGACATTGACCGAGCCGAAGACGTTGGTCTTGATCCCCTCTTCCCAATTCTGCTCGAGCAGCGGCGCGTGCTTGAGCGCCGCGGCGTGGAAGACGATATCAGGCTTGAAGTCGGCCAGCAGCCGGAATAGCCGGTTGCGATCGCGAACATCGGCGAGCCGGCCGGAGATGGCAGCCCGCGACGGCTTGGTGGCGAGCGTTTCGAGCACGGCATGCAGCGCCGGCTCGGAATTCTCGATAATGAGCAGCCGCGCAGCGCCGAACGTGATCACGCGGTCGCAAATTTCGGCGCCGATCGAGCCGCCGCCGCCGGTCACCACGATCGATCGACCCTGCAAGAAGCTTTCCAGCCGCGCATAGTCGATCTTGACAGTCGGCCGCAGCAGCAGGTCCTCGACGTTGACCGGCGCCAGCCGCGGCGCCTCGCCGGCATCGTCGAGCGACGGCAGTCGGCTGACCGTCAATCCAAGACGGCGCGCATGCATCAAAGCGGATTCCGGCTTGGCGTCCGGCTCGAACGCGGAAGGCGTAAAGATCACCCGGGCAATCGGCGTGCCGCGCTGCGCCAGGTCGTTGACGACGCGATCGAGCGCGTCGAAACCGCCGAGCACGGGAATGCCGCGGATGCCCTGGCCTTGATCCGCCGCTGACGGCGATAGAATGCCGACCGGCCAGGTTTTCTTGACCGCACCGCTTTCGATGGCGCGCAACAGCACCTCGGCGTCGGCGGCGCGGCCGAGCAACAGCGTCGGATTCGTCGCGTCAGCGCGGGCGTGATGCCGAGCGCGGGTATAACGGAAATAGCGATAGCCGATTCGTCCCGCCCCCAGAAACACCATCTGCAGGATCCAGTAGAGCAGGATGGTGATTTTGCCGAAGAAGAAATGCCCGAGCACATTGGGCGCCAACAGCACGTAATCGAGCACCAACAGCGAGACGGCCAGTACGGTCGACGCGCGAACGATGTTCATGAGGTCGGGAAGCGAGGCAAAGCGCCACTTCGCTTCGTAGAGGTGAAACAGGAAATAAACGACGCCGGCATAGGCGACGAAGCCGGGCAGGAGGAGAAACAGTCCGTGCTGCCGCTCGGAAAGGCCGGCCGCTTCGAACCGGATGTAAAAGCTCGCGACAATGGCCGCCGCAGTCATGAAAAGATCGTGCGCGACGATGAGAACTCTGCGCGAGTTCATGTGCCGTCCGAGCATTCGGTGACCGTGCTGCCGAAATATCCCGCATTCAATACCGGGCTTTCGACCGGGACGCCACCCCGCCGGAACGGCCATGCCGACGGCGGCGCAAATCATGATCCTTGACGCAAACGTTGGCCTTGCGCGACACGGCCACAGTCGCGCTGCCTTACTTTTATCTTGCAGGGTCCATCGTACCCGGCTGATATTTCCAGCGGCCGGTCGCGCAAACGCGCCGCTACTCTGTCACCAACCGACCACGCCGCGGACGTCCCATGACTTGGTCAGAAATCATCCTCGCGGCCTTGAAGGATAACGAGGTCCGGCTGGTCGCCTATGTGCCCGATAATATCCTCACGCCGCTCGTCAAGGGCGCCGCCGCGGACACCTATTTCGTCTCGGTCGGCGCAGCGCGCGAGGACGAGGCGGTCGGCACGGTGGCGGGCGCCTTTATGGCGGGCCTGCGCGGCGTGGCGCTGATGCAGACAAGCGGCTTTGCGCTGATCGGCAATGCACTCGGCTCGCTGGTCGTGCCCTATCAAATCCCGGCGATCCTGATCATCTCCGAAAGGGGCACGATGGGCGAATTCAATATCGGCCAGACGCTGGTGGCGCGCACCATGCGGCCGATGCTCGACGCGCTCGGCATCATGCACCACACGCTCGCCGATCTGGCGACGCTGCGCTTCATCCTCGATCGATCGATCAAACAGGCGTTCACGACGCGGGCGCCGGTCGCCTTGATTCTCTCGCCGCTCTTGACCGGCGGCAATCCGGCATCAAGTGGCCAACTGCTTTAGCGGGAAGGATGCCGGGCGTGAGCACCGAGAGGTCTTTGGCAAAAACGCTCAATCGCACGGCGCTGACGCGGCGCCTGGTGCAGCGGCTCACGCACGAGGAGGCTGTGGTCGCCGGCCTCGGCAATACCAATTTCGACCTCATCGCCGCCGGCCATCGTCCGCAGAATTTCTACATGCTCGGCAGCATGGGGCTCGCCTGCCCGATCGCGCTCGGCGTGGCGCTGGCGCAACCCAACCGCGGGGTGATTGCGTTGGAAGGCGACGGCTCGATCCTCATGGCGCTCGGCTGTCTCACAACCATCGCCAACGTTAAGCCGCGGAACCTGACCGTCATCATCTGGGACAACGGCATCTATCAGATCACCGGTAAACAGGCGACGGCGACCGCTGGGGTGACCGATATCGCGGCGGTCGCGCGCGGCGCCGGCATCGCGCACAGCGAATGGGTGCGCGATGAGGCGCACTTCGACGCGCTGCTCGACCGCCGCTTCGAGGACGGCGGCCCGCGGCT
>JBEKJZ010000176.1:0-3343 GCA_050010955.1 Xanthobacteraceae bacterium
TCAGCGGCTCCAACAGAGCCCATTCGTCATCGCTCAAATCAAATCGCATGATCCACCTCCGGCCACGGTGAATCACGTTCGCCCTTGCTTTTCAATAAGCTATCTGGGTACAGACCCTAGTCGCCGATGGTGCAAGACTAACAGCCCGCCCGCATGACGACCATCGCGCAGCGCGCCAGACGTCTCCCCGGCTGACCGGAAGCTCCAAGCCCTGGGAGACAAGTGGATCACCCTATGCTAACTTTCGCCTGCCAAAAACCGAGGGGAGCGAAACGATGCATAAAATGACATTAGGGGCAGTGGCGGTGGCTTTCAGCGTGTTAGCGGCGCCGGTCGCGCATGCGCAGATGAAAGTGACCAGCGACGACATCAAGAACGGCGCCGTCGGCACCAAGGCCATGGAGGCCAACGTCTTTGGCTGCGACGGCAGCAATACTTCGCCGTCGTTGAAATGGACCGGGGCTCCTGAGGGCACCAAGAGCTTCGCCATCAATCTCTACGATCCGGATGCGCCGACCGGCTCAGGCTTCTGGCACTGGGTCGTGTTCAACATTCCGGCGTCGACCACTTCGATCCCGAAGAATGCCGGCGACGTGAAAGCCAAACTCATGCCCGAGGGCGCGATTCAGAGCCGGACCGACTACGGTTTCGACGGCTATGGCGGCATGTGCCCGCCCAAAGGCGACAAGCCGCATCATTATACGCTGACGGTCTACGCGGTCGACGAAGACAAGCTGCAATTCGCCAAGGACGACATGATCTCGCCGGCGGTCGTCGGCTTCGAGCTGCATTTCCATTCCAAGGCCAAAGCCGCGATTCACTGGACCTACGGCCGTCCCAAGTAAGCGGCCAAGCAAGCGGCGTTTTGGACATCGGCATGTCGACGCAGCGCGGCTTTTTTGCCGCGTTGCGTTCTTGCCATAAATTATGCCGCCCGATGCGCCGATGCCCGATAAGCGCTCGGGCTCAATCCCACGATGCGTTGAAAGCGACGGTTGAACGTCGAGAGATCGCCAAACCCGGCCGTAAACGCGATCGCCGAAATGCTGTCGGAGGTTCGCCGCAAGCGGACCGCCGCGCGATGCATCCGCGTATGCAGGACGTACTGGTGCGGCGTCATGCCGACCACCGCGCGGAACGTGCGCAGGAAGTGAAACGGACTCATCGCCGCCGCGCCGGCGAGATCGCACAGCGACAGCGGCTCGTCCGCCTGCGCCTCGATGCGGTGCAGTGCGGCGGCAATGCGCTTTTCGTCGCGCCGGCTGGGCGCGTGTGAGCTCCGCTTGGTTTCAGCCAACGCCGCGGAAACCGCGCCGGCAAGACGCACCGCCAGTTCCTCGAATTCGGCTTCGTCGCCGCCCTCGCGCGCGGCCTCGGCGGCGGCGACGATCGGCAGCAAGGCCGGATGCGGCGGCAGGCGCGGAACGGTGAAAGCCAAGCGGCGCGCCCCCGGGACGGCGGCGACGACAGCTTGCAGAAATTCAGGCGCGAATTGAAACGACAGGCAGCGGTCGCCGACCCCGTGCTCGTGGCCGCATTCGAAGCAGTGCCGGTCGTTGCCGAGCAGCAACGCCCCCGGCGCCAGCATGGCCGAGCCTTGCGTCGAGCGGTACCGGAACGTTCCCGCCGTCACCGCCGCGATGCACACCGCGTCGTGCTGTTCCTCGTAGGGGCGATCGTGCGGGCCGAAGCTGCAGACGGCGTCCGCGACCCGCCAGCCGGAACCCGATGCCAAAAGACGTGAGGCGAGTGCCATGGCTGCAGTTTAACAATTTTTCCCAAGCGGCGGCCAGACTCACGATCTAATGACGCGGTCAACCTTTACGCCAGACGAGAGTTCCGACCATGAGCTCGTTCATCCATGCGCTGCACAGCGACAAGCCGGCAGTCGACCGCGCCGGCAAGATGCACCTCTACGGCTGGCTGATCGGGCGTTGGACTTTTGCCGCGACCGTTCATCGCGACGACGGCACAACGCACAAAGGCGAGGGCGAGATCCATTTCGCCTGGGTGCTCGAAGGCCGCGCCATCCAGGACGTCTGGATTCTGCCCGGCGTCTTCTACGGCACGACGCTGCGCGTCTACGACCCGGGGATCGATGCCTGGCACATCCTCTGGAGCGACCCGCTGCGGCAGGTCTATTCGCGCCAGATCGGACGCGCCCAGGGCGACGACATCGTTCAGCACGGCAAGAACGATGCCGGCGAAGCCGTGCGCTGGAGCTTTACGCAGATCACGCCCGACTCGTTTCGCTGGACCGGCGAGCGTTCCCGCGATGACGGCGCGACTGATGACGACAAGACCTGGCAATTGCAGGCCGAGTTCTTCGCGCGGCGCGTTCCGTAATCGCAAACGACGCTTTTCTGAGGAGCAAATACGATGATCGACCACGTTTCCATCGGCGTTCGCGATATCGCAAGGTCGAAGCGCTTCTACGACGCGGCGCTGAAGCCGCTCGGTTACGTCTGTCTGAGCCAGGGCGAGGGATCGCTCGGCTACGGGCGCGGTATCGTCGCTCTCTGGATCGGCGCTGCGGAGCATCCCGTTGCCGCCGACATGCAATCGGGCCTGCACTTCTGCTTTATCGCGCCGACGCCCGACAGCGTCGATGCGTTCCATGCCGCCGCGCTGAAAAGCGGAGGGCGCGACAATGGCACGCCCGGCCTGCGCGCCGATTACGGCCCCGGTTACTATGCGGCCTTTGTCATCGACCCCGACGGCTACCGGATCGAGGCGCACTGCCAGTCATAGCGGGGGTCGGCGTCGGCTGGCGCGCCCGAAGGGATTCGAACCCCTGACCTCTGCCTTCGGAGGGCGATGAACGTCTGTGTTTGCAATAACTTATCGAGCCGATTAGCGGCATTCGCGGCGGCAATTAGCGGCAGTCAGGCGACGGGTTTAGGTGCTCGCGGCCGAACCATATCACAGCGGCCCGGCCTTCGCGAAGCGCAACGCAAGATTTCGAGGCACATTGTCACGCTGTTGGGCTAAGCCGAGCCGAGCTTATTAGAATTTTAGCTTGCGGATCGTGCATTCGTCGAACCAGACGACGTATTTTGGCTCAATACGATCAACCGTGAAATCGCTCCGTGCCGCGGATCATAACATCGGCAGTACCTTTAGGCTCTTTCGGCGGCACCGACCTGTCAACGTGATTGTCCACTGATCCAGTGCAGTCCATTTCCACATGCGGGATGGATTCAGCGTCGGAACACCCAAGGACCCCAGATCAAGCCTTTGGACATCGGGAATGATTCCGGCCGATCCACCGGACTGATCTGAACCGGACTGATCTGAACCTTGCGACGCCTCGCGGAATTGCTATATCTCCAATAGACTTAAG
>JBEKJZ010000177.1:0-3332 GCA_050010955.1 Xanthobacteraceae bacterium
ATCTGCTGTTTGAATTCGATGCTGTGGGTGCGGTGCTTGGCCATGGCTTTCATCCTCTGAAAGCCCGGTAGCTCCGGTCAATTCCCAACCTGCAATCTGTCCACCGTCAGGGGCGCATTCCATTCAGCTGTCCATCTTTGCCCGTGACGTCAAAATAGCCGGCGAAATCGCCTGCCGGTTATGACAACCGTCGAGCGATGAACCGGCCGCATGATCTGCCCCTGCCGGGGGAATGCGCGGCTCGCCGCCTCACCGCGATGCGGCATCGCCGCAAAATCCTGGGCGCTCTCGCATGGCGGCGAATTTCAGTGCGCATGGTTGACGGAGCGTTGCCGCAGCCCTGGCGATCAGCCGGGCTTCGAGCATGTGGCGCACACGATGGCTTTTCGACTAACATCTCCGGCGGGAAGCGATGGCGACCAGCTCGCCATGCAAGGGAGGAAATCCAATGAAGATTTGCACATTGACTGCGGCCCTGCTGGCGACCGGTTTGTTGGCCGGCGCGGCGAATGCCCAACAGCCCGCGCCGCCGGCGGCAAACCCGCTCGACGCCGTGCCCGAGAAGATGCCCTTCAATACGCCCTATGGCGCCCCGATCTCGCTGGAAAAGGCGCAAGCCGCCATACAGGCGGCCATCGCCGAAGCCAACAAGCGCAGCTGGCCGTTGAACATCGCCGTCGTCGATTCCGGCGGCAGTCTCGTCAGCTTCGCGCGCATGGACGGCGCGCAGCTGGCCTCGATTGCAGTTTCTCAGCATAAGGCGCGCGCTGCGGCAAAATTCCGCCGGCCGACCAAGGTTTTTGAAGACGCCATGCAAAAAGGCTTCACCTACATCGAGACGATCGACGGCATCATCGCTTCGCGCGGCGGCATTCCCTTGGTCGAGGACGGCAAGCTCATCGGCGCGATTGGCTGCTCCGGCGGCACCGGCTCTCAGGACGAGGTGGTGTGCACGGCGGGCGCGGCCACGATCAACAAGTGAGCGGCACGGCGGCGCGCCGGATACTGCATCGGTATCGCCGCCGGGTTTTACCGGGATCGGTCTTATCCTCGGGGACTTGCAAGGGGAGCGCATGACGCGGCGCAAGTTCATGATGCTTCTCGGTGGCAGCGCCGCGGCGTTGCCGTGGCCGCTCCCTTGGCCGTTTTCTTGGCCGTCGCCTTGGCCGCTCGCGGCGCGGGCGCAAAGTCCAACGAATTTAAATCCGGCCGCCGCCGCTCAGGTCGGTCAGGTCGCCACCGTGCAAGGCAGCGCGACGGTGAGCCGCGGCAATGCCGCCGCGGCCATCGCGCTGCGAGTCAACGACCCGATCTTCAAGAACGATGCGCTTGAGACCGCCGCCAATTCCTCGCTCGGCGTCACCTTCGACGACGAGACGACCTTCAGCCTCTCCGCGAATACCCGCATCGTCGTCAGTGAATTCGTTTATCAGGAAGGCGGCAAAACCAATACCGCTTCGTTCAACGTCGCGCTCGGCACCGCCGCCTTCGTGGCGAGCCTGGTGGCCAAGACTGGCGACATGAAGATCACGACGCCGACCGCGGCGCTGGGTATTCGCGGCACTACCGGCGTGGTCGATGTGCCGGCAGCAGGCGACGCGACCGAACCCAGGATCAAGCTTTATCCGGACGCCGACGGGCATGTCGGCCGGATCGAAGTGTTCAGCCGGCAGGGCGGGCGCCTCGGCGCTCTGACTGAAGGCGCCAGCGCCTTTGCCATCCGGCCGGGCCCCGGCGGGCGGTTTGAGGCCGTGCCGTTTCAGATTCCACCGCAGGAAGCGGCCCGCGACCGCGGCGTGCTGCAGCGGTTGTTCGTCTCACACAGGATCGGACGGCAGATGACCATCCGGCGGCGTGGGTCGCGCGGAGGGAGGCGGGGTGGTCCGCAACCGAACCGCAATCCGCGCACGCCCGGGCGGCCGCAGCCGCGCCGGGGCGGGCGGTTGTTGCGGCGTTAGCGTCCAGACGCGAAGGAAGAGCGGATTGGGTTTTGCTCGAAGCCACCGGCGCCTGGGATATTTGTTGGCCGCCGCGCTCCTGGTATCGCCCGCGGCAGGCCGCGCGCAGCCCGCCGACCAGGGCAATCAACCGGTGCTCGCGCCGCCGGCGCTGGCCGCCGCGATGGCGCGGTACCGTCGCGATTTGGCCGCGTACATGCAGGCGCAGGCGAGCTACGCCGCCGCGGCGGAAGCTTACTGGAGCGCGATCGCGGAAAAGCGGCATCTGCGCGCCGCCAAGCGCGCAAGCCACGAACCGATTTCGCTCGACGATTATGTACTGACGCAGCCGCCGGTTTATAGCGGACCGCCGAAGCCGCGCGATCCTTCAAAACCCCATGAAGAAGCGCCGCCTGCGCCTCCGATTTACGTTCCTGTGGTCGCCGATTTTCTCGCCGCGGCACAGCGCGAATTCAAATTCATGCCGCGCCGGCCGCAAAGCGACAGCGAGTTCAAACGCGCCTACGCCAAGGTCGCGCTGGCGGCCGGGCTGACCAAAGAGCAGATCGTCCGCATCTACGGCTTCGAGGCCGGCGGCAACGGCGATTACGACGTCCAGGCCGGGCTTGAATACAACAAGCGGGCGCGCGCCATCACCACGGCGCTTGGCTACAATCAGTTGCTGGCGACGAATACCGTCGAGATCGTCGCCGAGAAGGGCGCGCAGTTCGTCCGCAGCCTGGAAGCGCGCGCCGCGCAATTGGCGGCGGCCGAGAAACAGGCTTTGCAGAGCAAGCTTGCGATCGTCCGCCGGATGATCGATTTCAGCAAAAGCGTTGCCGACGATTGGAACGAGCACCAGATGCTGGCGAATACGCCGAAAGGTCTCGGCGTTCATGCACTGAATTTGGACCTCGACGTCGGACCCTTGCTGCAAACCCAGAAGCTTTTGGACTCGATCGTGTTCGCCCGCCGCAAGGGGTACGGCAAGATGCTCAGCGCCGCCGAGCTTGAAATGATGAATTTGACCGGCGACGGCAACGGCTTCGATATGATCGTGATGCCGCTCGCCTGGCGCGACCAGGTGCCGACCGCGAACTTCTTCCAGCGTCACGGCTATGCGGACAATCCCGTCGCCCAGCGCAACAATGTCGTCGGGAAATTGATGGCGGCGACCGACGCGCGCATGGACGAAGAGGTCAAGAAGGCGGGGGCGAAGGAATTGGCGGCGGCGCTGTGGTGATTGTGGCCGAAGCTGCGAAGCAGCGAAGGCTGGTGGGCGCTGTAGGGATTGAACCTACGACCTCTCCCGTGTGAAGGGAACGCTCTCCCGCTGAGCTAAGCGCCCGCCCCGATCGGGGCCGCGATATAAGAAGCGGCGCGGCGCGGGTGTCA
>JBEKJZ010000178.1:0-3324 GCA_050010955.1 Xanthobacteraceae bacterium
CAACGCCCGGCCTATTCGGCTTCATCACCGTAGAGCGTCGCCAGCGTGCTCTTGACGACCAAGGCGACCGGGACGGCGAGGATCACGCCGGGAATGCCGAGCACGATGCCGCCGGCCATGAAGCAAAAAATGATCAGCACCGGGTGCACGTGCGCCGCGCGGCCCAGCACGATCGGGCCGACGAGTTGGTCGATCGACAGGCGCAGGAGCGTCGCGTAGAGCGCATATTCCGCGATGTTGGCGATGCCGGTCGCGGTACGCAGCGAAACCAGTCCGGCGAGGATCGCGGCCGAGGTGGAGCCGATCACCGGCACGGTTTCGAGAATCCCGGTCAAGCATGCCAGGAGCACGGCGTGCTGGATACCGAGAATGACGCCGAGTCCGACATAAGCCGCAACAGTCGCGTAGACCACGACGCCGAGCACGCCGATGAAGTAACGTATCAGCACCGGATCCAATCGGTGCCAGATCCGCGCGACCAGCGGGCGGCGATGCGGCGGCACGATCCAGAACAACCCGCGCGCCACCTGCTTGCCGCTTACCAGGAAATAGAACAACAGCACGACCGTCAGAAACGCGCCCATCACGGCGGCAAGGCTATAGCCGGTGAGGACGGCGATCTGATCGGTCTGACCGAGCCAATCGCGTACCCGATCAAGCACGGCCTCGGCGATCTGATGCGCGTCCATCACCGAGCCGAACAGGTGAACCGGCCGGCCGCCGGTCGCCTGGCTGGTGAAGTTCTCCAGCATGCTCCCCAAATCGGCCGCCGTCGCACGGACCTCGTCCATGAGGCGCTGCGCGACGAAGGTCATGACGACCGCGGCAACGCCGAACAGCAGCAGGAACAGCGCGACGGCAAACAGCAGGCGCGGCCATCGTGTCCGCGCGGCCGCCCAGTCCAAAGCCGGCGTGCAGATATAAGCGATGATGCCCGCCAGCACGAAGGGCAGCAAAATCAGCTTGATGAAATAAAGAAAGACGATAAGGACGACGGCGCCGATCATGATCGCGCGCGCTTCCCCGGAGTCGAGAGGCCCGGCGGCGCGGACCCGCTCACTGATGCTCGCTTCGTCGTTTTCCCGCTTGGCAGCTTTCATGAATAAATCCGGCCTTTCCAACTGACCTGCCCGCTGCGGCGGCGGCGGACACTGTCGAGAGCCATCAGCGTGCCCGCCGTATAGCCGAATGGAAAAAGGAGACCGTACCAGAAAGGAATACGGAAATAGAGCGTGGCGGCGATATGCAAGCCGGCATCGATGAAGCACAACCACTCCGTCTCGGGCGCCACGGTGCGGACGCCGATCCACAAGGCATGCGATTTGCCGACCCAGCGCGGCGGCAATGGCGGGCTCTGGATCAAGGCGATCCGCCGGTAGCGCGCCGCAAGTGCGCGGACGATGGCGGCGGTCGCGTCCGCAGAATGGTCATCGACCACCAATACGCCCAGCCGGCTTGCCGGATAATCCTGGGCGAGCAGCGATTGCAGGCAGAGTGCGATATTGGCTTCCTCGTCGCGCGCCGGGACGATCACGGTCAGCTGCGGCGCCTGCTCGCCGGATGGTGGCGGCGCGGCCACGAGCCGCGGCAGCAGCCCGCGCGCCTCACCGCGCGCAACATCAGCCACGCCAGGATCGCGAGCCACACCGAAGAGATCGCCAGCTCCATGGCCTCACACCGATCGCTCTCGCCGGCCGGCAACTCGCCCGCTGCCGATCCGCCAACTGTCGGCATGTGGCAGAGTTCCGTTGCGGAGATTTTGGCCGCGCAGCAGATGCCTCACTTCGTCGGTACAACCAGCGAATAACGCTCGTCAGCGGCCAAGCATTCGGCCTGCGGAAAACCCAACTCTTTGCGTACCATATTAGTGCCGAGCACCAGCGACACCATCTTGTAATAGGCATGGCGGCGGCTCATGCCCTCGCGCCCCATTCCGCAATCGGATGAGATCACCAGCCGCTCGGGCGGGATATATCTGAGCGCGGCGCGGATTTGCGCCGCCACCGCGTCCGGACTTTCCACCTGCAACGTGTGATGGTCGATGACGCCGATGGCGATCTTCTTTTCGGTGATGCTTGTGCCGATCGCCTCCAGATCGATACCGCCCGAACTCGCGTTTTCAAAAGTAATGACGTCGGCGTCCACCTTGTTATAGGTTTCCAGTGCCGGCTTGTAGGTCTGAATATCCGCGAACATTCGCTGTTGCGAAGGATTGCCCCAGCAGGAATGCGCCCACACTTCGGTCTTGGCGCGCAGTCCCTTCACGGTGCGATTGAAGACCTCCACCATCAATTCCGGCGTGATCACCTTGTCCTGAATCTTGCGCACTGCGATCAGATGGATCTGCGGTTCTTCGATCTGGATCACCGGGCAGCCGGCATCGGCCAGCTCGTGATATTCCTCGTTGAAGGCATCGGCGATTGCGAACATGCGATCGGGTACGCTCTTGTAATGCCGATCCTGCGAAGCGAAAGCGACGATCTCCGCAGATACTGCGCCGAATTTCACCGGCCGCGTGGTGAGCCGCTGCGCGGTCTTCCATAGCGCCGTGTACTGCAAGTCGCCGCGCCCGACCGCACCGACGATGGTCGGCATGACGCGCGATTCCAGATAATCATGCAGAATGTGGCCGCGCGGGAACCAGATGCCGCCGCGCCCGGCTGGCGTCGGGCGCGGATTGTCGCGCTCATAGCCGCTCATATGATGCGGCGAATAGCTGGTCCAGCTCTGCCCGCCGACATCGTCGTCGAAACGGCAGTCGCCGTCGGTGCAGATATCGAGCCCGGCGACTTCCTGATCGCGCAGATAGCACGACAGCGTGTCGACATATTGCTCGCGGTAGCGACGATTGACCATCGCGTCGAGGAAGATACGAGTGCCAAGATTCTCGGTATACCAGCTCGGCCGCGGCAACGAGCCGGTGATCGTGGTCGGCAGCATGACGTCCTTGGTTGCCCGATACATCTTGAACGCCTCCCACGATTGAAATAGCCGCCACGGCCTATCGTCTCAGTTTACGCACCCCGTCCGCAACAGGCAGCAAAAAACCGTGGCTGCAATTGGCAGCGCTCGTGGTTACGCGCATGACCATCCAGCCTTGCGCGTTGATCCAGGTCAAGACGGCACTCTGGATTTTAAGGAATCCTGAGTGTTATCCGCGGATGTCCATTATCCAAGCAGCAGAGACAGCGAATGCAATACGCGTTAGCAGGCTGCTGAAAAAGTCCCTCGACGGCAAGGTCTGATCATGATTCCGTCGTTTGGAGCGACGGAGGTGATTTGCCATGCGCGGCGATCAACGGCGATCTGAAGAACTTTTTTCTT
>JBEKJZ010000179.1:0-3277 GCA_050010955.1 Xanthobacteraceae bacterium
ATCGATCGGCTGGAACTCGCCGAAGCCGGCGGCGACCAGGCGCTGCGGCGAGACGCCCTTGCTGATCAGATATTGCACCACCGAGATGGCGCGGGAGGCGGAGAGTTCCCAGTTCGACTTGAACGGCGACGTCGCCGAAACCGGCCGGATGTCGGTATGGCCGTCGACGCGCAGCACCCAGTTGATCTCCGACGGTATCTGTTTGTCGAGGTCGAGCAGCGCGCTCGCGAGCTTGTCGAGCTCGGCGCGGCCTTCCGGCCGCAGCACCGCGGCGCCGCTGTCGAAGAAGACCTCCGACTGGAACACGAAGCGGTCGCCGACGACGCGGATGTCGGGGCGGTTGCCGAGGATTTCGCGCAGCTTGCCGAAGAAATCCGAGCGGTAGCGCGACAGTTCCTGCACCCGCTGCGCCAGCGCGACGTTCAAGCGCTGGCCGAGGTCGGCGATGTGCAGCTGGGCGTCGCTTTCCTTCTTCTCGGAGGCGCCGAGCGCGTCCTCGAGCGCGGCGATCTGCCGGCGCAGCGCGCTGATCTGCTGGTTGAGGTTTTCGATCTGGGCGATGGCGCGCGCGGTCGCCGCCTTCTGCAGATCGATCTGCGTGTTGAGCGCGTTGACCTGGCCGGGCCCCGCGCCGGCGTTCTGGCTTTCGGCGGTCCCGCGCAGGCGGTCGCGTTCGCCCTCGGCCGCCGACAGCGAGGCGTGCAGCTGCGCGATCTCCTCCTCGAGACTGACCTTCCCGGTCCGCTCCAACGAGAGCAGGTCGGAGAGCCGCGAGATTTGCGCGTTGAGGCGCGCCAGCGCGGTGTCCTTGCCGGCGACTTCCTGCGACAGGAAGAACTGCGCCACCATGAACACGGTGAGCAAAAAGATGATCGACAGGATCAGCGTCGACAGCGCGTCGACGAAGCCCGGCCAGTAATTCATGCCGCTGTCGCGGCGGCTACGGGGAAGCGCCATGAGTTGCGCCTATCTCATCGTCTTTCAGTCCACCGGCGCGCGCGACAGTTTTTCCATCAAGCGCCGGATGTCGTTGTTGAGCTTGGCCTGCGCGTCGGCCCAGTCGCGGATCATCTGCTGTTCGGCGCGCATGTGCTGCACCAGGCCCTGGATCGCCTCGGCGAGATTGGCCATCGCCGCCGTCGTCGCCTTGCCCGCCCCGGCGTCGCCGATCGAGAGCCGTAGCCGGTCGAGCGTGTCCATGATGCCGGCGGGGAGGGCGGCGCCGGTGCCCTCGGCGCCGAGGTCCTGCACCGTCGTCGCCAGCCAATCCTCGAAATTGGTGTAGAAGCGGTTCTGCGCCTGGCTCGTCTGCAGATCGAGAAAGCCGAGGATGAGCGAGCCGGCCAATCCGAACAGCGACGACGAGAACGAGATGCCCATGCCGCCGAGCGGCGCCGCGAGGCCCTCCTTCAGCGTGTTGAACACCGTATCGGCGTCGCCGCCGACATTGAGGTTGTTGATGATGCCGCCGACCGAGCCGACGGTCTCGATCAGGCCCCAGAAGGTGCCGAGCAGCCCGAGGAAGACCAGCAGCCCGGTCAGATAGCGGGAAATGTCGCGCGCCTCGTCGAGCCGCGTCCCCAGCGAGTCGAGGAAGGCGCGCATGGTTTGCGCCGAGATGGCGACGCGGCCGACCCGCTCGCCGCCGAGCATGGCGGCGATGGGAGCGAGCAGCGTCGGCTCCCGCGCCACCGCAAGGCCCGGATCGGCGCGGCGGAAGCTGTTGACCCAGGCGACTTCCGGAAACAGCCGGATGACGCGATGGAACGACAGGATGATGCCGACGACGAGAACGCCGAGGATCAGGCCGTTAAGCCAGGGATTGGCCATGAAGGCGTTGAGGATCTGATGCTGCAGCACGAACGCGATCAGCGCGCACAGGATCAGAAACACCAGCATCCGCACCAGAAAGATGCGGGGCGAGCCGAGCTTGACTTCGAGGGTGGTGCTTGCCATCGGCTTTAACTTAGCGCCTGAGATTCGCGGCAATATGGCATAGCGGGGCGTTAAGAAAAACGCATGATTTCCCGTTGCCGCGCGCGCAACCGGAAATTCCCGCTAACGTGCGACCTGCGGCACGATTTGCGGCAGGGTCATGGCGGAACCCGCGGCCAAACGCCTGCAACTCACGGCGTCGCCGCCAGCTTGCCGGCTTCCGTGGCGGCTTCTTTTTCGGCCTCCTTGCCGGCCTCCTTGAGCAGCCGAATGAGCTCGTGGTGCATCGTGTCGTTGCCGGCGGCGACCTGGCCTTTCGCCAGGACGGCGTCGCCGCCGTCGAGATCGGTGATGAAGCCGCCGGCTTCGCGCACGAGCAGCATCCCGGCGGCGAGGTCCCAGGGCGACAGGTCGCGCTCCCAATAGGCGTCGAGCCGGCCGGCGGCGACCCAGGCCAGATCGAGCGTGGCGGCGCCGTAGCGGCGCAGCCCGGCGAAGTGCTGCTGCGCGGCGGCGATCTCATAGCGGGCGAGCTTAAGGTCGCCGCGCCCAAAATGCGGCAGGCCGCAGGCCACCACCGCCTCGGCGAGGCGTTTTCGCGCGGCGACGCGGATGCGCCGGTCGTTGAGGAAGGCGCCCTTGCCGCGCTCGGCGACGAACAGCTCGTCGTTCGCCGGGTTGAAGGTTAGCGCCGCGACGATGGCGCCGTTTCGCTCCAGCGCGATCGAGACGGCGAAGTGCGGGATGCCGTGCAGAAAATTGGTGGTGCCGTCGAGCGGGTCGACGATCCAGCGATGGCTCATATCAGCGCCGGCGCGGGCGCCGCCTTCCTCGCCGAGGAAGCCGTAATCCGGCCGCGCCTTCAAAAGCTCCTCGCGCACAATCTCCTCGGCGCGGCGGTCGGCGGCGGTGACGAAATTGCGCGGCCCCTTCAGCGACACCTGCAGGTTCTCGACCTCGCCGAGATCGCGCTTGAGGCTGCGCCCGGCGCGGTAGCCGGCCTTGATCATGACGTTGAGGATGGCGGAGCGGTGCGGCATGGGGCCTGCGGTACGGTGCAATCTGCGGCGGCGTCAAGTGCGCGCCGTTTTCATCCTCCCCCACGCAAGTGGGGGAGGGGACCATACGAAGCAACGAGCGCCCCCTCTCCCCGCGTGCGGGGAGAGGGTGGGGTGAGGGGGCGTTGCCGCTCGGCTCAGAATCGCGGATAGGCCCCTTACCCTCGTCATTGCGAGCGGAAGCGAAGCAATCCAGTCTTTTGAGCCACAAGGCTCTGGATTGCTTCGTCGCGGAGCCTGTCATCGGGCCGGCCACTTCGGGCCGGACCCGTTGGCTCCTCGCA
>JBEKJZ010000180.1:0-5202 GCA_050010955.1 Xanthobacteraceae bacterium
CGTTCGGCCCCTTCGGACGCATGGCAGCCCGCGTCGAACAGGCCGCGAGCATTATTGCGGAAGCGGCAATCTTCTGGACCGGCATCTAAAACCCCGGCAAAAATCCGCAAAGTCGAGCTCAGCGGATGTCGTCCATGCGGCGGGTCGCGCCGCCGCGCGATCTATATCACGAGAATGTGTCGCTATATTAGCGACTACTTCTTGACATGCGTCCCCGTTATAGTTACATCTGCTCAATCTTGCCCACCAAAGGACGTCGGCCGGGTGACGCCGGCCGATGGGGCAGGAGCGGCTCCCGCGGGCAGGGGCTCGTCACCTCCGCTCCCGGGCGGCTAACGGGAAAACGCCCGGCCGGCATGATGACCGGTCTGCGACTTTGTCGCTGGACTGGGATAGGGGACGGCGGATAACGCCCGCCGATAACTACGTCCCAGGAAGCGCGTTCTGGAGCTGAGCGGCGGCGTTGGTTCGCGGCCGCAAGTACCGCGGTGGAACGCCGTCAGGCGAGCGCTGCGTGGATTTTGTGTGCGCAGACTGCGTACACTTGTCTGCGTTGCGCGAGCCGCATCCGCTGATGCGGACCATCGGAAGACATGCGCCTGGCGGCGTTCTGCTTCCTTTTTATTTCTTTGCTTTGTAGCCCGGGTGAGCGAAGCGAGACTCGGGGAAGTATTCGCGGAGCATGATCGAGCCGAAAGCCGGTCCCACCGCCGGTTCAGGCGTGACGCGATGGTGCTCAGCGGAGTCGTTGACTGTCTTTTGCGCATGATCTTGTCCGAAAACCGGTAGCCACTTTTCGGGATCATGCGGTTGTACGGCATGCCTCGGACGCGCATCGCGCCGCGAGAACGGAATTTTATTTCGTCATTGCGAGCGAAGCGAAGCAATCCAGTTCGCGGTTTGTGCTCTGGATTGCTTCGTCGCTGCGCTCCTCGCAATGACGAGGGCCCTCTCACGTCGTCGCGTGCGTCTGCTGTCCGGCCGCCTGCTGGATGGCCGCGGCGAGATAGTCCGGAGATTGCGCGCAGGTGACGATGATGCTGCCGCCGAAGATGAAGCAGGGCACGCCGTCGATGCCGGCTTCCTTGGCGCTGTTGGCCTCGGCCTCGACGCGCTCGACGTCGGCGTCACTGGCGAGGAGCTTGCGCACCAGGTCGCCGTCCATGCCGCAATCGACAGCGGCCTGCACCAAAGTTTCACGGTCGCTCAGATCGGCGCCTTCGACGAAGTAGAGCTGCATCAGCCGCTGGTTCATGCGGCCGGGATCGGTGGCGCTGCGCGACCACAGGATCAGGCGATGGCTGTCGAGCGTGTTGGGCTGCCGGCTCACCTTATCGGGCGCGTAGAGGAGCCCCTCCGCGGCGGCGGCGGCAACGACGCGTTCGGCGATGGCGCTATAGCGCGCGACCGAGCCGAACTTGGTCTCGAGATAAGTCTTGCGCTCGATGCCCTCGCGCGGGATCCAGGGATTGAGAAAGAACGGCCGCCAGGCGACGTCGACGGCAATGTCGGGAACGAGCGCCATTGCCGCTTCGAGCCGGTGTTTGCCGATATAGCACCACGGACACACGACGTCGGAGACGACATCGATGTGCAGCGGCGCCGGCGCGGAAGTGTCGTCGGTCATGGCTGCAAGCTTTCGCGGCTGGCGCAATTTCCGGGCGGCAACCGGCTGCCGCATCGGCCAGCATTCACTCGTGATAAATGGGGCCGCGTTCAGCGCGCGGCAACCTCGCCCGCCACCCGCGCGACCAGGGATTCGACGTTGTCGGTCGGCTTCAGCGTCGCCAGCGTCACCGCGGTTTCGATGCCGGAGCGCTTGCGATCGGGCGCCAGCATGGTGTGCTTGAGCACGCTGGCGATGCGCCGGGCAATGACATGAGCGGCGCGCAGATCGGTCTCGGTGAACACCGCGAAGATCGAATCGTCGGCTTCGCGGCAGGCGAAATCGACCTGGCGCATCAGCCGGCCGACCAGCCGTGCGGCATCGAGGCTCACGCGGCGGTCGCCGCGCTCGAAGGAGAAGCGCGCGATCGACAGCCCGACGCCGCGTTTTTCGGCATCGTCGACGGCGCGATTGAGATCGCGCCAGAAAACGTCATGCGCGAGCAGCCCGGTGCTGGGATCGATCATGCCTTTGGCGTCGAGCGATTTGAGCATGCGCTTGAGCCGCTGGCCGAAGGCATGCAGGCGCGCGTAGGGCAGAAAGCGCTCGACCAGGCGGCCGTGGCCCTCGGCGATGCGTTCGAGATTCGGCAGGAGCGTGTAGAACCCCTCGACGATGTTGGGCTGGCCGCCGAGCACGGCGACCGGCAGGTCGCGAAAGCGGGCGTCCTCGGTGAGCACGGTCAACAACGCCTCGACCACGCGCGGGCTGAAACCGTCGCCGACCACCATGCCGTCGATGTCGCGGGCGTTGAGCGCGCGCGCCGCGCTTTCGACGCTGAGCGCGCCGACCAGGCCGACGCGCTCGCCGACGGCGACCGTGAGGCCCGGATAGGAGCGGCCGCGGCCGGCGACCAGCACGGTCGCTTCCTCGAGCGGATCGCTGGTCGGCATGGCGGGAATCTGCTCGCGGCGCGAGGCCAGCGTTTCCGTCCGGCGCAAAACCGTGCCATGCAGCGCGCGGATGCGCGATGCGGCGGCGAGCCGGCGTGCGATCGCCGCCGCCGGCGCGCTCGCCGACATGGCCAGCGCGTCCGGCACCAGGTTCGCGCCGTCGTCGCGCAGACGGGCGACGACCGGCGTGAACGGGCCGCTGCTGCTTTTCAGTTTATCGGCGAGCGCCTGCGCATGCTCACTGGCGCGTTCGCCGTCGCTGCAGGGTTCGGCGAGCACCACACCTGCCGGTTCGACCGAAGCGACCGCCGCGGCGGCATCGGGCCAGCCGGCTTCGACGATCGGGAAGGCTCCGGCCGCGCGCAAGGCATCGACGACGTCCGGCGCCGGGCTGTCGGCAACGACGAGAAACGGACCTTGCAGCGCCATGGCGGATGCGGAATTCGAGGATGAGGCCTCGCATCATGCCAGAGCGCTGTTAATGGGCCGTTACTTCATCCATCTGTTCACAAGCGTTCGGGAAGCGTCACAGCTATTGCTTTCCGCGATATTTGCTCCAATCCTGTTAACGGTCCAGGCTGTGTGAAAACGAAATCTGATTTGGTCGTAATGCCGAGCGGAGGACGCATTTTTGTGTTTTTTCGCTCTGCGCATGACCACAGGGCTCAAAATTCCAGGTGTGGTTATACCGCGTCGAGTTTTCACACAGCCTAGGAGAACCGTTACCCGCACCGGAGGCGAACATGAAACTTGTTTCCCAGGAGGTCGCTGGCCTCAAACTGAAGCCGGGCGAGAAAGACAAAATATTTTTTGATGAAGCACTGATCGGTTTCGGCATCCGGCTGCGTAGCGATGGCGGTCGCCTGCGCCGCCGCTGGATTGTGCAGTATCGGGACGCGGACGGCCGTACCCGGCGCTTGAAGATTGGCGACGCCGACATCATCGACGCCAAGCACGCCCGCAAGAAAGCGCTCGTGGCGCTGGCGGGAGTAGCGAAGGGCGAAGACCCGCAAGCCGACAAGGCGCAGGCACGGCGCAGCGCCGCCCTCACACTGAAATCCGTCGTCACCGACTATCTGGCGATGAAGGAATTGGAATTGCAGCGCGGCGAATATCGCGCCGCCTCGTTCCGCGTGACCAAGCTGTATTTGACCGGACCGTATTTCAGATCGCTGCACGCGATGGCCGTCAGCAAGATTGGCCTCGCCGATGTCGCCGCCTGCCTCAACGCAATCGAGCGCAATAGCGGTCGCGTCACGGCGGGGCGCGCGCGCTCAGCGTTGTCCAGCATGTTCACATGGGCGATGCAGCAAGGGCTGATGGGCGCGCATCCGCAGAATCCGGTCATCGCGACAAAGAAACCGAAAGACGCAACGCCGCGCGACCGCGTGCTCTCGGATGACGAACTCGCCGCAATCTGGCGCGGCTGCGAGGATGACGATTTCGGCAAGGTCGTAAAGCTGTTGATGCTCACCGCTTGTCGGCGCGACGAAATCGGCGGGTTGCGCCGGAACGAAATCAACGACGACGGCACGCTGATACTGCCGCCCGAGCGCGTGAAAAATAATCACAAGCACGAGCTGCCGCTCACGCCGCTGGCGCTGTCGATCATCGGCACCGTTCCCGAGCGCGTCGGCCGCGATCATCTGTTCGGCGACAGGAGCGGTAAAGGCTTCACCCGTTGGAGCGTGGCGAAGGATGCGCTCGATAAGCGCGTCAACGGCGAGATGACGGGCCAATGGCGCTTGCACGATATTCGCCGAGCGGTCGCAACCGGCATGGGCAATCTCGGCGTCGAGCCGCACATCATTGAAATCGTACTGGACCATTTCAAGCGCGGCGATGAGCATGGTGCGGCTTTGGCGCGATCAGGGCAAGCGAGATGAGGCCCGCGATCTACTCGCTCCGGTCTACGGCTGGTTCACCGAGGGGTTCGACACGCTCGACTTGAAGGAGGCCAAGGCGCTGCTCGACGAGCTGCACGGCTGACAACCAATTTCGAAACGGCCTCTGAGCTGAGGCGGTGTGGCGGCGCTTTACGGGTAAAGACCATGGGCGAATGGGCCGTAGGGGTAGGGACCGTATGGGGTAACAGCAACCATCGAACCGCCGACCCAGGTTCTATCCGCAGGTCCGCCAAGGCCCCAACCACCGTGGCTCACGCTACCGTAGCCCCAAAAGTTATGGTCCCAGTGCCGGTGAGCCCAAAGACCTACTCGCCGTGCGTCCGCCGTGCTCGACGTTGCCAATGTCGTAGCGCCGAGGGCCATCGCTGCGACAACTGCAATCAGAATCTTCTTCATGACATCACTCGTGAATTTCGACTGAGTAATCATAGCTGATGAGTACAGCCACCAATCGAGGGTGCAACAGTAAAACCTAGCCGCTCGGTAAACGTCATGCGAGCCTTCTCGGTATCGCGACCCCCGCGGTCATAAGCGCACTTCGTCGCTGCTTTGCGAAGAATGAGCGCGCGCATTTTTCTACCCCCTGGTTGGTAAGGTAGCGCGTCATAACCCGAACGTCATGGTCAACATCGCCGCCATCATCTAATATGGCAAGGTAGCTGACCTATTTGCCGCCACCCGCGCCACAAAAAGACCCCCAAGTGCTTTTACGCACCGGGGGTCTGAGTGGTTGCCT
>JBEKJZ010000181.1:0-3144 GCA_050010955.1 Xanthobacteraceae bacterium
GCCCGACTTCCGCTACCGTCAGACAACCGCAACGCTCGACGTCCGTGGTTTCGAATTCCGCGCTTCCGGCCGTCAGTCGATCGATCTCGGCTGGCGCGCAGCTTTCCCGGACTGGCAGCCCGCCGACGAAAAGGGCGACGAGGCGCAATTGCTGCCGCCGCTGCGCAACGGCGAGACTGCACAACTGCACGATCCGAGCATCGAGAACAAGGAGACCCGACCACCGCCGCGTTACAACGAAGGCACTCTGATCGAGGCGATGCAAAATGCCTGGCGCTTTGTTGACGATGAGGTTCTGCGGGAGCGCCTGAAGGAGGCCAAGGGCATTGGCACGCCGGCGACCCGAGCGGAGATCATTGGCGGGCTGAAGAAACAGGGTTTTCTGATTGCCCAGGGAAAGCACATCGTGCCGACCGAGGCCGGCTTGTCGCTGTTCGGTATTCTTAAACAGGCCGACCCGGCCCTGGTCGATCCGGGGGTGACGGCGCAACTTGAATGCCTGCTCGACGAAGTCCTTGTCGGCAAGCAGGAGATGGTCGGTGCGATTGACGCCGTGTGCAGTGTCGCCGAGCGCATCATCGGCAAGCTCAAGGAGGGCGCCGCCGCCGGGGTATCGCCGCTACTTGGCGCTTCAGTCGGCAACGGCGCTGCAGCAGCGTATCCGCCGACGTCTGCGATGAAGCGCTTTGCCGACAGACTCGTCCGACAGAAGGGCATCAAGCCTCCGCCCGGCTACAAGACGTCGATCTCGATCTGCCGAAAGTTCCTGAACGAACACGCGCCCAAGAAAGCCGACGGTGAAGCGGCTGGGAAGCATGAACCCAAAACAGTTAGCCCGTCACAGTTGCTGTACGCCAAGAAGATTGCGCAGGGAAAAGGGCTCATCATTCCCGACGAGGCGAAGGCCAGTTCGGCTGCGATGTCGGCGTGGATTGACTCGAACCGAGGCACCAAGCGCCACAGGCGCGGTCGCAAGACCGCCTTCAAGCCAGCGGGATCGGTTGCGCCTCAATCGACGGCGCCGAAGAAGAGATCTCGAAAACGCAAAGCTGACGCCGCCGCCGCAACATCGCCAACCGCCCAGGCGAATTCCGCAATAGGGACGCCACTGCGGATTCCTTATGGCAACAAGGACGTCGCGATGAAGCTTGGCGCCCGGTATGGCTCGAGCGGATGGTATGCCCCTCCCGGTGTTGATCTTTCTGCTTTCAGCGAGCGGGGGTGGCTATAATCTAGCGGATGATGCCCGACGCCATTCGCTGGTACGGCCAAAATGTTTCCGATGCATCGCGTCGCTATGAGTCTGTAGCGGCCGAGACCGTCCACGGCTGGCTGGTCGACCTGCTTCCAAACGCACCGGCGCTGGTTCTGGATGTCGGCGCGGGGACCGGTCGCGATGCGGCTTGGCTTGCCTCGCGTGGGTCGGAAGTGGTCGCCGTCGAGCCGTCCGGCGCCATGCGCGCCGAAGCGCAACGGCTTCATCCTTCGCCCTCGATCCGATGGGTCTCGGATTCTCTGCCAGGTCTTCGCCCAGGTCCTTCGTCTCGGTCCGTCTTTTGATCTGATATTGCTTAAAAAGCAGACAGCCATGCGAGCTCCTGGTTGCTCAAACCGCCCTGGCGGCGGCTCTCTCGTCATCGTCAATGCCGGTTTTTAGTTTTTGGTTTCCGCGTCACCAATGCGCTCCAAGCTTCCAACAATTCGCGCCGACGGGTGAGCCATTCCGAGCGGCTGTAAGCCCGCTCTACCGCGTTGCCGACTAAGTGCGCGAGCGACATTTCGGCCGCGTCGCGGTCGTATTTGTTGTCGCCTGCCCAATCGCGGAAGGTAGACCGCAGCCCGTGCACCGTGGCGTCGGGCCGCACCGTCTTTAGTGCGTTCAGCATGGCGTTAGACGCGAGCTTGAATAACGGGGCGTCCGGCTCGTGCTCGCCCGGTTCACCAAGCAATTTGAGCGCGGCGGCCGTAAGCGGAATGGAATGCGCCTTGCCGAGCTTCATATGATCGGCCGGGCGTGCCCATACCGTCGCGCCATTCTCGCCGGTTATCTCGCGCCACGTCGCCCGCTCTAGCTCGCCCGCACGAGCGGCCGTGAGGATCAGGAAGCGCAACGCGCGCCCCGCCTCCGTGTCCGGCAACGCCGCATAAACGTCCGGCAAGTCGGCCCACTCGACCGCCGCATGGTGCTCGTCCGACTTTTTATAGCGCGGCCAAAGCTCACGACGCGGCCCTTCAAACTTGCCCGGGTTTTCGCCGACGTACCATCCGCGACCGATTGCGAAATCGAGCACGCGAGCGAGCCACAAGCGCACGTCTTGCCGTTGCCGTTCGGGCAAGCCGCCGTTGCCGTGCGCGTCGGGCAATAAAGACGCGACCACGTCATCGGTGGTGATGGTATTCACGGGCTTGGAGGCGAGAGGCAGGCGGAGCAACGCACGACTCGCGGCAGCCCTTGTCTTAGCCGCCCAGTTAGTTGCAGCGACGGCGAGCCACTCCTCTACCGCCTCGCTGAAAGGCTTGCCAGTGACCGCCGCACGGGCTTGACGGGGCACAGCGGTGACGACGCCCCCGCGAATGATGGTGACACCCTCCCGCAACTCGACGCGCGCGCGCTCCGCCGCTTCGCGGGCTTGCTTGGGAGTCACGTCCGGGAACGGCCCGAGCCCGCGTGACGTGAACGCGGGCTTACCGTTCTTTGAAAAGCGGGAGGGGTCGCGGTACTGAAAGGTCCAATAGGCGCCGCGGCCCGGACCCTTGACGAAAAGGTACAAGCCGCTGCCGTCCGGAATTTTCCGGAGCGCGGTAGACTTGCGCAACAGGTTTTGATAGTCGCTCATCGTGCGGGGCACGGAACATCCTTGTGCTAGGTACCACACATATGTACCACACAAATAGGCGTCTATGAGCGAATGTCAACGGCCGAATGCGGCCAACGTTAAGGCCACGGAAATGCCCGCCGTTATTGGATTTTCGGATGGATGCGGACGGTCGCGAACGAATACGGTCAAAGGCACGTGACTGTAACAAGTCCGGCCATGACGACAAAAAATCCTCATCGCACCGCCACGATGAACAGCCGGGGGAATCGCAGCAGCACTTTGCCATCAAAGCGCGGCCGGTAGCTGCCGACGATTTTTTCCGTGT
>JBEKJZ010000182.1:0-4051 GCA_050010955.1 Xanthobacteraceae bacterium
TCTGCCGCATCAAGGACTGGCGGCGCATCGCCACGCGCTACGACAAACTCGCCCGAAACTTCCTTGCCGCCGCAACCCTCGTTGGTGCACTCTATTGGATCAGTTGTGAGTCCAGACCCTAGCAACGTATTGATCTAGTGTGGCTTTGGTTCAGAAGTCCGCATGACGAGTTCGCGGCAAAAATGATGCGGATTTCTGAACCGCCACACTAGCCGTGACGGATAAACAGGCTGACGATGATCCATTCTTTGGGTGATTGTGGACGGTCCCCACGTGTCCTAATTTGGCCGAGATAAACTCCTAAAGTTGCTACCCGACTTGGGAAGGGGGTTTTCATGCACTCTCGCATTGCGTGTCTCATCGCTTTGCTCGTCGCGGTGCTTACCTTGAGCACCTGTGCGCCAGTTCCTTGCCCGCCAGGATGGCATCCAGGGGGGCCGTGGGGCCGAAGATGCTTCCCGAATGGGCCTTACCCGCCGCCGCCGTACTACATGCCCCCGCCGGGCGCGCCGATGTATCCGCCTCCGCCCGGGTATCCGCCTCCGCCTGGGTATGCACCTCCGCCTGGGTATGCACCTCCGCCTGGGTATGCACCTCCGCCTGGCCCGCCTCCGCCACCGCCACCGTCCTCGGCTCCGCCTTCGTGAGCTTGCCTCAGCGTGGCCAAGGCCGCCTCACTTGGCGGCCTTGGCTTTTCCCATTTCGCGGCTGAGAAGCCGCACGGTAGTTGCGGTCAAGCAGACATGCCCGCCGGTCTTGTTCAGACTTACCGCGCTTTCGCCTACAATAACGCTTGGGCGAACTACCGACTGCTCACGGCTTGCGCAAATCTAAACCAGGAGGAGTTTGCAGCCGAGCGGACCGGCTTCTTCCCTAGTCTGCAGATGACTTTGAACCACGTTTATGTAGTCGACCTGTTCTACGTCGACGCGCTTGAGGGTGGATGGCTTGGGCCAAAAGCTTGGGAGAACCACGTTCCTTATCCATCACTTGCCGAACTGAAGCGTGCTCAAGCTGCTATCGACAAGCGCTTGATCGCAGTCTGCAATACGCTGACGCCTGACCTCCTTGGCGGCATCGTGCGGGTCAATCGCGATACGCTGGTGCAGACCGAACGGTGCGACCGCCTGCTCATGCATCTCTTCCAGCACCAGATCCACCATCTTGGGCAGGCACACGCCATGCTCTCCGCAACAGCCATCAAACCGCCTCAACTCGACGAATTTTTTTCGGTCGCAGAGGCACCGCTTAGGGCCACCGAGTTCGACAGTTTAGGTTGGACCGAAGAAACCGTGTGGGGGCCATGACCAGTTCTTGCGCCATTCGGCGCAATGTACCACCGTGACCGGCCCGTATCGGCGAACTTCGCCTTTGCGTCAAAAGCCGACGTGAAGGCCTCGGTTGGGAATGTCTGCTTTGCTCCCAGGAGCAGTCTCCGGACCGCAATCGTGGCATGTGAGCGTCGGGCCAATCGCGTCGCTGCAAGTGCGCGCGCGGCACTTCCGTTTCGCCCGCAAAACCGGATCGCTGCCTCGCGAGGAACCGCCGCTTTCCTAATGCAAGCACGAACAGAATTGATAAGATCGGCCGTGACGGAGGAACGCCATGTCGGTACAGATCCTCGATGTCCGGCGCGACTCGGACCACGGCGGGGCGCTCGCGCATATTCCGGGCGGAGACGGCTGGCCGATCGTCGGCCACACGCTTTTGCTGCTGGCCGATCCCAAGGGATTCGTCGAGCAGCGGGCGCGGCGCTACGGCCCGGTGTACCGCAGCCGCGCCTTCGGCCATGCCAATGTCTCGCTGCTTGGCCCCGAGGCCAACGAACTCGTCCTGTTCGACAGCCAAAAATTGTTCTCGTCCGCTCTCGGCTGGGGGACCATCCTCGATCGGCTGTTTCCCCGCGGGCTGATGCTGCTTGATTTCGACGAGCACCGCCTGCACCGGCGTGCGCTATCGGTCGCGTTCAAATCCGAACCGATGCAATCCTATCTCACCCAGCTCAATGCCGGGATAGCGAAAGGCTTGGCGCAATGGCCGCGCGGGCGTGAATTCAAATTCTATCCGGCGGTCAAGCAGCTGACGCTTGATCTTGCGGCAACCTCGTTCCTCGGCGAAGAACTCGGTCCGGAGCTCGAGGCGGTCAAGCGGGCCTTCATCGCGATGGTGGCGGCTTCGATCGCGGTCATTCGCGCGCCGCTGCCGGGAACGCGGATGGGCCGAGGGGTGCGGGGCCGTACGCTGATCGTCGACTATTTCAACCGGCAGATCCCGCTCCGGCGTCAGCGCGGCGGCGAGGATCTGTTTTCGCAGCTCTGCCGCGCGACCTGGGACGACGGCTCGCTGTTGTCGAATGCGGACATCGTCGACCACATGAGCTTTCTCATGATGGCGGCGCACGATACGCTGACCTCCTCGCTCACCTCGTTGGTGTATCGGCTCGCGGCGAACCCCGACTGGCAGAATACAGTCCGCGAGGAGCACCGCGGACTCGGCCTCGCGCCGGACCAGCCGCTGCCGTTCAATCGCCTTGACGACCTTGCGCTTACCGAAATGGCGTTCAAGGAGGCGATGCGGATGACGCCTCCGGTGCCGTCGATTCCGCGGCGCGCCGTGCGCGACTTGGAGTTCATGGGCTTCCGCATCCCGGCCGGCACCGGCGTCAACGTCAATCCGCTCTTCACCCACTATATGCCGCAGCTGTGGCCCGAACCGGATCGCTACGACCCGACGCGTTTCGGTCCCGAGGCCTCGCGCGGCCGGCACAAGTTCGCCTTCGTTCCCTTCGGAGGCGGCGCGCACATGTGCCTGGGACTCAATTTCGCCTACATGCAGGCGAAGTGCTTCACGTGGCATTTGCTGAACAATTTCCGGGTGTCGGTCGCGTGCGACTATCGGCCGGGCTGGCGCATGTGGCCGATCCCTTATCCGCAAGATGGACTTTTGGTCACCCTGGCTTCCGTTTAACGCGTTACAAAAATGCGCGACTTCCGAGATGGGCCGATTTTGTTGAAGAAGTCGGTCAGTAATTCAAGATGGATCAGGCCGGGCATTGGAGGGGCGCCGGTGGCGGTCAGCTGCGGGTCTCAGGCTGGGTGAGGGCTTGGCATCGGTATCAGCGCTTCGCTAGCGTTCGGAGGTTTTGGGCGGTTGCTGCGAGAAGGAACTCATCGCGCGCACCATTCGGTCCTCTTAGTCTGAGCCGATCGAGCCTGAGAATGCGTTTGAGATGGGCGAACAGCATTTCTACTTTCTTGCGCAGTCGTCGCGCGGTGCGGCCTTGCCACGAGCGTGCGATCTGGCGTGCCATGTCACGGGCGCCCTCATAGATTGATCGCGGCACGTAACGGGCAGGCTCCTTTGGACAGCATCGGGGCTTTAGGCGGCAGGCTTGGCAGTCATACTTGCTCGCGCGGTAGCGTAACGTCGCTCCGTCCACACGTGAGCCTGTCGTGGTGAGCATCTTGCCGGCGGGGCAAGAATAGACGTCGCCGACACGGTCGTAGGTAAAGTCATCACGTGAGAAGGTGCCGTCCTGGCGCGTGGACTTATCGAACACGGTCACATGCGGCTCGATGCCATGGTCGTAGACAAGCCATCCCAGCATCTCGGCCGAACCGTACGCGCTGTCCCCCAGGAGGCGGGCGGGATAAAGATCGAAGCGATCTATCGAGCGTTCTATCATGCGTTTTGCGGCCAGGACCTCAGCCTGCCGGATCGCGGTGGTGGCTTCGACATCAACGATGATCCCGTAGTCAACATCGATCAGATAGTTGGTGGAATAGGCGAAGAATGCTTGTCCGCCGTGGGCTCCGGTCCATCGCGCCGCCGGATCGGCCGGTGAGATGAACTTGGGCACGACATCAGTCGCAGCGCCGAAGGCCTCATCGTCGAGCACGGCCAGATACTCTTTGACCGCCCGGCCGGTCGCTTCCGGTGGCAGTCCCTTCTCACCCTCGATTCCCTTCTGCCGATTGGCATCCGCCTTGATCAGACTGGCATCGATCGCAAAGGCTTCGCCGCCAACCAGTCCCTCTCCGATGCAGCGCTG
>JBEKJZ010000183.1:0-3118 GCA_050010955.1 Xanthobacteraceae bacterium
TGGCGGCCGGCGGCATCTTGCCCGTAGGTCAGTTCCGCCACGGTTTTGGCGACGGCGGTAACGACTTCATCGGTATCGATCGCGTCCGGCTCTTCGCTGGAGACGGGATACTCGGCAAAAAAGCTGTCGATCACGTCGACGATTAGGCAATGCAGGCACGGCCGTTCCTCGTCTTCATTTTGATCGTCTGACATGGCCGTTGATCCGCTTCGTTGGGGGTGAGCGCAAGCCGATTGCACCGGCGTTGAGCAGCTTCCGATCAGTCTGACGGATGGCTCCTTATTCCGCCAGAGCGATTTCGGGCGTAGGTAAGCTTACGTAAGCAGCACGGACGCGAATGTCGAGAGCGGGGCCAACCAGGCCTGCTCGGGGTGCCCCACGCCTGGCTCTCGCTCTCGGCGGCGACAAGGCGAAGCTCATAAGCCGCAGGCTCGGTCGAGGTCGGCCGGCAGCAAGCCTGCGGCTGCGCACGACGCCAGCTAACGCCGCGTTCGGTCATCCTGGCTCGGTGTTCGATCCGGGTAGGGCGCGCCAGCCTCGTATCCTACTGTCGCCCGCCAGATTTTTGGCAGATTGTGCCGCAAAGAGTTATAAATTCATCATGCGGCGTTTGGCACTCGCGGTTGCGACGGTGGCTTGGCAAGCCGCGTGTTTGATTCCCGGGGCGCAGGCGCAAGACGACGTTGTACAATGCGACGCGTTCTATAGAAACTCCGACGGGTCGTGGACGGCGACACAGTCGGTCTTCCTTCCCGGCACGAAAATGGTCAGTCGAGTAGGCGGCGTATTTCGTCGCGGTGTCCTTGTCGACGGCCACGACGTAGCGGCGGCGCTTGACAAGGCCTGCCCCAACCCGGCGACATCGCCTCCGGCCGCGACCCAAACACAGCCGCCGCGCGCGTCGTTGTCCAAATTTGCCGACGCCAACGGCAGCATAGATGTGACGCGCCTGACCTGCGCCGACCTCGCCGATACCTCCGACGAAGAAGCCGACTTGTTGCTCGCTTGGTACGGCTACCCATCGAACGGCCCCGCAAAGCGACGCTTCTTTAATATGGCGCACCTGCGATCGGCAATGCACGGTGTCGTTGATTATTGCAAAACTCACCGCGACCAAAACCTCGTCAGGGTTATGGACTTGATGTCGAAGTGAGTTCGGCTCAGCTGCCGCGCGGCGCGCCGGCATCGAGCTCGGCGATGAGCCTGGCAAACAGCGGATTGTCGCGCGCATAGACGTATTCGAGCGTGGCGACTGAGACCGCCTCGGCGCCGTGCTCGCGCAGGAAGCTTGCCAGCGCATGCACATGCTTGGGCGGGCAGTGCAGGGTGAGCATGCCGGAGGAGGTGGGGCCGCCGAACGGTGCGGCGACGCCGAATTGTTCGCGCGCCGTGTTGAGCAGCGTCTCATTCAGCCCGGGGAAGCGCGTGCGCACTTCGCGGTACGAGTGCGCGCGCTTTTGCGCCGCGATGCGGTCGAGCAGAAGCTGCGCGGTTTCCCGCTGCGCGGCGTCCCAGGATGCGCTTCGCGCGGCGACGAGGTTGGCCTGCGAGCGCAGGATTCTCCCGTCCTCGATCACCTTGAGGCCGTTGGCGGCGAGCGTGGCGCCGGTGGTGGTGATATCGACGATCAATTCGGCGGTGCCGGCCGCGGGCGCGGCTTCGGTGGCGCCCGAGCTTTCCACGATGCGGTAGTCGACGACACCGTGCTCGGCAAAGAAGGCGCGCGTCAGATTGGCGTATTTGGTGGCGAGCCGCATTTTGCGCTCGTGCTTGAGGCGGAACGCGGTGGCGACATCGTCGAGGTCGGCCATGCTGCGCACGTCGATCCAGGCCTGCGGCACGGAGACGACGACATTGGCGAAACCGAAGCCGAGGCGGTCGATGAACACGACCTGCCGGTCGGCGTCTGGGATCATCTCGCGCACCAGATCCTCGCCGGTGACGCCCAGATGGACGGCGCCTTGCGCGAGTTGCGCGGTGATTTCCGCCGCCGACAAATAGGCGATCTCGACGCCGTCAAAGCCGGCGATGGCGCCGCGGTAGTCGCGCGCCCCGCGCGGCTTGATGAGCTCAAGCCCGGAGCGCGCAAAGAAGGCCTCGGCGTTCTGCTGCAGGCGGCCTTTCGAGGGGATGGCGAGAAGGAGCGGGGTGCTCATGCGGCGCCTCCGCAAGCCGCCAGCTCCTCGATCGAGGCAGCAAAACCGACCGCCGGGATCGGCTCGCGCGCGCCGAGCCGCGACAATAGCCCGTCATAGCGGCCGCCGGCGATCAGCAGACCCTTGCTGCGGGCATCGTGCAGTTCGAACACGAAGCCGGTGTAGTAATCGAAGCCGCGGCCGAACGCGGTCGAGAAATGGATGGCGCGCACGTCGATGCCGCGCGCGGCGAGAAAGCCGGTGCGGGTCTCGAACAGATCGAGCGCCGGCCCGAGCAGAAGTTTGGCGTCGGCGGCGAGCGCGCGCAATTCGCCGGCGGCCTCGTCCGGGTCGCCGCCCACGGCGAGGAAACGTTCGATCAGCGCCCGGGTCTCGCGCGGCAGCCGCGTCCCGGCGCCGAGCGCGGCTTGTTCAAGAAAGCGCTCGGCGATCTCGGCAACCGAGCGGCCGCCGACCGCTTCGATGCCGGCGATGGAGAGAAGATCGGTGACGAGGTGATGCGCGGCCCTGGGATCGGAACCGGCCAGCGCGGCGAGCACGCCCTGATATTCCGGCGGCCCGCTGGCGGCGGCTAGCGCGAGTTGGTCGAGATCGTGCGCCAGCGACCATTTCCTGTTGAAATCCTTGACCAGGCGGCGCTTCCAGGCCGGCGCCAGATCGAGCGCGGCGACGAAGGCGGAAAACAGCCCGACGTCGCCGACGCGGATGTCCGGCGCCGCCAAGCCATATAGCGTGGTCGCTTCCAGCCCCAGCGCCAGCATTTCGGCGTCGGCCGCCGCCCTGTCCTGCCGGGCGAAGGATTCGATGCCGGCCTGCAGAAACTCCGCGGCCAATCCCTCGCGGTGGCGAAAGACGGCGCCGAGATAGCAGAACGCGGCCGCCTTGCCGGCCGCCGGCGATTGCAGATAGGCGCGCGAGACCGGAATGGTGAGGTCGGGCCGCAGGCACAATTCGCGCCCGTG
>JBEKJZ010000184.1:0-3099 GCA_050010955.1 Xanthobacteraceae bacterium
CTCAACTCATCAGTGACTTCGGTAATCGGCCCCGAGTTGCTTTTAGTAGCGACTTTCGCTTTTGTAAGTGTCAGCCGAGAAAATCACCGTTCAGGTTTTAGGGACTTTTGCAACACTATCGGGGCAAAAGCGGACTCTCGTAGGTCATCCGCCCTTTGCCATAGCTTCGCCTTTGCCCGGCTGCCTAAAGGTCCGGCCCGCTCCACCCACTTACTAAGGACGGGGTCGAGCTGCGCATAAAGCGCATCGCGAACGGCGAAATTGCCGCCTGGAGGCAAATATTGTTTCACGCCGTTGCCGCGTTCAGTTCCGGTCTCGAAATACCCTATGAGCGGCAATTACTGGAAAGCCGTACACCGGCAGTCGGCGTGGAAAACACAACTACTCCATGATCGCGCAACGCGGCTTCAATTTTTTCGAGATGATATACCGTCAATGTGGGCAGTTTATTTTCCTTCAGCTCCCAATAGCGCGCAGCGCGTTCGTTAACGCCGACCGCCTGCGCCAATTGCCGCTGGGTGAGGCCGGCGAGAATGCGCCCGGCCCGCAATTGCCTACCGGTGACGATGTTCGACATAGATCAATCTCGTGATCGTTTGCGACGTTCTCTACAAGCGTGGTGAGGGGGAGCGGAGCAATTAGATTTGCGCATCAATAGGCACATTATGCCCTCACCTTCTCCTAAAGCTTTGTTTTTCCTGATTGGTGCGATATTTGCCGGGACCGCTACCGCTGCGAAGGTAAACGAGACGTTAACGCGCAATTCTCCTTCATCGTCGCATTTCGAAACAAATTGCCAACGCCTTGTGCCTAATTTCGGTGTTCCGTTCGTTCGTGGCGAACCGGCAGCCACGCGGAAGGCGTATGGCAATCTCGGAAAAAAACGACAACGCGCCACGCCCGCCGGCCACAGGCCGCGACCGGATGCGCGCCGATGCCGTGCAAGCCGGCTTGCGGGCGCTGGAAGCGCTGCTGAACTTTGAGGGCGAGCAAGCGTCCTTTGCAAATCTGTGCCAGCTGCTGCAGCAGGTTTTCGGACAGGATGACGCGGCGGTCCTCGCGGATGACGCCGACGCGCTCACCTGCATCGCGGCGGCGCCGAGCGGCGCGATCGGTGCCCGTTGGCTGCGCGACCCTTTTTTCACCGACGTGCTGCGCGGTGGGGTCCGTGCCATTAGCGGCACGCGCGACAGCGACGCGGGACAATCCTTCCCTGCCGACCTCATCCCGGCCGGAGCGTCGGCGCTCTGCCTGCCGATCGGCGTACGCGGGCGCCGCGCAGTGCTGCTGCTGCGGCGCGAAGCCGGCAAAGCCGAATTCGATGAAGGCGACGTCGCCTTCGCCCGCCAATGCGCGGTCGTGGCCTTGGCAGCGATCGCGGCGCGCCACGGCAACGCGCTCGCGGCCGAGGCCGAGCGATGGCGCCGGCAAGTCGAGGATGGGCAGCGGGACGCCCGCGAGGCGGAGCAGGATTGCACGTTCCTCAAGGACATCGTCGACGCGCTTTCGATCGGCCTGACCGTGCAGGACGAAAGCGGTCGCTTCATCCTGGTCAACAAGGCGGCCGCCGCCAACCTGGAGACCCCGGCGCAAGCCTTGATTGGCGCTTCCCCAGCCGATTTTTTGTCGGCGGAAGAGGCCGCGCAACGGCGGCAGTGGGAAATCGAGCTCATCCGCTCCGGTGAAACGGTCACCGTCGAGGAAAACGCCGCGAGTACAGCGGGCGAACGCACCTGGCTGGCGTCGCACACGCCGGCGACGATCGCCGGCCGGCCGCTGCTGATTTCGGCCGCGCTCGACATCAGCTCACGCAAGCAGGTCGAGCAAAAATTGGCGCAGCACGCCTTTTTCGACGACCTGACCGGCCTGCCCAATCGCTTTCTCATCAACGAACGCGTGGATGCGGCGCTGCGCCGCAACGGCAGCCATCGCTTCGCGCTGGCCTTTATCGATCTCGATAATTTCAAGCACATCAACGACTACTACAGCCACGTCGTCGGCGACGCCTTGCTGGTGAAGGTGGCGGAGCGCATCGGCAAGACCCTGCGCGACACCGACATGCTGGCGCGCATCAGCGGCGACGAGTTCCTGCTGCTGATCTATCCCTTGGCCGGCGAAGAAGAGGTCCGGAGCATCGTCGACGCGCTGCTCGACGCGCTGAAGCAGCCTTTCCACATCGAGGCCTTCGAGGTGTTCACCTCGGCGTCGATCGGCGTCAGCATCTATCCGGAGCACGGCGCCACCTACGAAGTCCTGCGCCGCAACGCGGACAACGCCATGTACCGCGCCAAGAGCGGGCACAAAGGCGAGGCGGTCTTCTTCGACTCCGGCATCGGCGAGCGGATGACCGCGCACATGGAGCTCGAACAGCGGCTGCGGCTGGCGATACGCGACCGCAAGTTCTGCTGCGCCTTCCAGCCCAAGATCGATCTGCATACCCACGAGGTGGTGGGCTTCGAGACGCTGGTGCGCTGGCGCGACGAGGCGGGAGAAATCCACGCGCCGGGCTCGTTCATCGGGCTGGCGACCGAGCTCGGGCTCATCGATCCGATCACGCATTTCGTGTTGGCCGAAGCCATCGGCTCGATCGAGCGTCTCGACCAGGCCTTCGGCGGCCGCACGACGATGAGCATCAACGTCGCCGCCAAGCAGGCCGGCGACGTGACTTTCATGTCCTCGCTGGCGCAGGTGCTCAAGGACAGCCGTTATGCCGAGCGCTTCATGCTGGAATTGACCGAAGACGCCTTCGTCGCCAAGAGCCAGTTCCAGACCCAGGTGCTGCCGATGCTGCGCGAACTCGGCGTCCGCGTCTCGATCGACGACTTCGGGACCGGCTACTCCTCGCTCTCCGTGCTTGCCGACATCACCGCCGACGAAATCAAGGTCGACCGCTCGTTCATCACCGCCATTCACCAGCGCCCACGCAGCCAGAGCGTGCTGCGCACCATCGAATCGCTGGGGCTGGCGCTCGGCATGTCGATCGTGGCCGAAGGCATCGAGACGTTCGAGGAGCTGGCCTATCTGCAGGCCACCAGCCGTATCCGCTACGCGCAGGGATTTTACTTCTCGAAGCCGTTCTTCCTCGATGAGATCAAGGAC
>JBEKJZ010000185.1:0-3045 GCA_050010955.1 Xanthobacteraceae bacterium
GGATTTTGCGGTCGGCTTCACCGTCACCGAGGGCCTCGCTGCTTCGCCGGCGGACATCCGTCAACTCGATATCGTCGAGCACGCTGCCGGCATCGAACTGCGCATGTGGCTGACCGAACCGCACGCGGCCGCCTTGAACGAGCGGCGGCGGCATCTCGCCGGCCCGACCGGCTGCGGCCTCTGCGGCATCGAAAGTCTCGACGAAGCCGTGCGGACGCCGTCGCGCGTGCGCCAAGGGGATACCTTTACGCCGGCCGAGATCATGCGCGCGCTCAAGGCGCTGCCGCCCCGCCAGGAGCTCAACCGCCAAACGCGAGCGGTCCATGCCGCTGCCTTCTGGCAACCCGGCGCCGGCCTCCTCGCCGTTCGCGAAGACGTCGGACGACACAACGCGCTCGACAAGCTGGTCGGCGCGCTGACGCGCGACCGCGTGCCCGGTTATTCGGGCATGGTTCTGCTGACCAGCCGCGTATCCGTGGAAATGGTGCAAAAAACCGCCGCCGTCGGCGCGCCGCTGTTGGTCGCCGTGTCGGCGCCGACCGCGCTCGCGCTGCGGACGGCCGAGACGGCCGGTATCACGCTTGTTGCAGTCGCGCGCGGCGACGGCTTTGAAGTTTTCACGCACCCGCAGCGTATTAAGGAAATCAGCAAAGAAACGATGACCTATGTCGCTTGACAAGCTCATCTACATGGCCAATCAAATTGGCAAGTTCTTCGCGACTCAAGGGCCGGAGCAAGGCGCGGCGGGGACGGCGGATCACATCAAAAAATTCTGGGATCCGCGGATGCGCGCCCAAATCTTCGCGCATCTCGAAGCGGGCGGTAAGGGGTTGGACCCAAGTGTCCGCACGGCGATCGAGAGATTGAAGGAAGCAGAATCAAAGAAACTGCAATAACAAAAACCCCGAAACGGGGGCGCGAAAGGGGAGGGACACGATGACGGCAATGGCACGGGCTGACGGTCTGGTTGGTTCGGGACCTGGGCTTCTTGAGCGCAACCGAATCATAGCCAAGGCCGGCTTCAATCGCTGGCTCATCCCGCCGGCCGCGCTTTGCATCCATCTCTGCATCGGCATGGCTTACGGCTTCAGCGTGTTCTGGCTGCCGCTGTCGCGCGCGATCGGAACCACGACGGCCAAAACTTGCCCCGACATGACGCTTGTCCAGGAATTGTTCACAACAACCTGCGACTGGCGCATCGCCAGCATGGGGTGGATGTTCACGCTGTTCTTCGTCGCGCTCGGGGTCTCTGCCGCGATCTGGGGCGGCTGGCTTGAACGCGTCGGCCCGCGCAAGGCCGGCGTCGTCGCCGCTGTGTGCTGGGCGGGTGGACTCATGATCGGCGCCGTCGGCGTTTATATCCATCAGCTCTGGCTGATGTGGATCGGCGCCGGCGCCTTCGGCGGCATTGGACTTGGTCTTGGCTACATCTCGCCGGTCTCGACCCTGATCAAATGGTTCCCCGACCACCGCGGCATGGCGACCGGATTTGCCATCGCCGGCTTCGGCGGCGGCGCCATGATCGGCGCGCCGCTGGCGAATATACTGATCAATTACTACAAGACACCCACCTCGGTCGGCGTCTGGGAGACTTTCGTCACCATGGGCGCGATCTATTTCGTTTTCATGATGATCGGCGCCTTCGGCTACCGGTTGCCACCGGCCGGTTGGCGTCCGGACGATTGGACGCCGCCGGATACTTCAAAGGCGATGATCACCCAGCATCACGTGCATTTAAAGGATGCGCACAAGACCAAGCAGTTCTGGCTGATCTGGGCGGTGCTCTGCCTGAACGTGTCGGCAGGCATCGGCGTCATCGGCATGGCGTCGCCGATGCTACAGGAAATCTTCGGCGGTACGCTGATTGGACATCCGGAGCTAGGCTTTACCCAGCTCGCGCCCGACCAGCGCACCATCATCGCCGGAATTGCCGCGGGCTTTGCCGGCCTGATATCGCTGTTCAATATCGGCGGCCGGGTGTTCTGGTCCTCGCTGTCCGACTATATCGGCCGCAAGAATACCTATTACACCTTCTTCCTGCTCGGCATCGCCATGTACGCGCTGGCGCCCTGGGCCGCTCACTCCGGCAACAAGGCGCTGTTCGTGGCTTTCTTCTGCGTTATCCTGTCGATGTATGGCGGCGGCTTCGCTACCGTACCGGCCTATCTCGCCGATATCTTCGGCACGCAGTTCGTGGGCGCCATTCACGGCCGCTTGCTCACCGCGTGGTCGACGGCGGGCATCGTCGGTCCGGTGGTGGTGAACTACATCCGCGAGTTCGAAATCACCGCGGGCGTGCCGCGCGACCACGTCTATGATGTGACCATGTACGTGCTGGCGGGCATGCTGGTGGTGGGCTTCGTCTGCAACTACTTGGTCAAGCCGCTCGCCGATCACTGGTTCATGAAGCCGGAGGAAGTGGCCGCATTGCAGGCCGCGAGCGCCAAGAGCGACGCGGCAATCCAGCACGGATCGTTCGGGATCGGCAAGGGCGGCGTCGACGCCAAGGCGCTCCTGTTCTGGGCCGTCGTCGGAATCCCGTTGGCCTGGGGCGTGTGGAAGACACTGGAAAGCGCGATCAAGATCTTCTAAAGGCTGCGCGACGCAATAGGAGAGACGGCGCGGCCGAAAGCCGCGCCGTTTTTATTGCGCACCAATGACGCCGTCCCCGGGTGTAAGCGAACCGAGCTCAATTAACTCGTGCACAAGGGGGCGTAGCCGCAGAAACGAATATGCTCTTGACGATTGGGCGCTTATCGGCGTGACTTCACCGGGCGCCTTCCGGGGGAATCGACCATGGCCGGCACGCATCTTTCCATCCGCATCGATCTGGCATCCGGCGACCGTATCGGCCCGGGCAAAATCGCGCTTCTGGAAGCAATCCGCTCGACCGGGTCGATCTCGGCCGCGGCGCGCTCGCTCCGCATGTCCTACCGCCGCGCCTGGCTTCTGGTCGAAGAGATCAATCACACGCTGCGTGAACCCGCGGTGACGGCGGAAACCGGCGGCTCGGGCGGCGGCGGCGCGGTGGTCACGCCCGTCGGC
>JBEKJZ010000186.1:0-2998 GCA_050010955.1 Xanthobacteraceae bacterium
GGGATACCGACCTGCGCGGTCGCCGTGGTGAGCTTGCCCGTCTGCTTGATCGCCTCGAGCAGTCGGAAAAGGTCCGGGTCAATTTGCCGGCGGCCCTGGCCGGCCATCCACACCAAATCGAGATCGAGCGCCGGCCTTTGCTGTAGGGCGGGAAGTCCCCGTTGCAACATATGCGTCATTGTTCCTATTTATGGGTGGACCTTTTAGACTTACTATTATTTACATAATAGTACGCACTATATGCGTACTGACGCATATTAAGGGAGACGTCCCCTGGTGTCCACAATGCATCAAGGAAGCCGCCAACAAAGCCGCGTCCCTTGGAACAAGGACATCGCGCTGACCCGCATCCGGGAATGCCTTGATCGCGAAGGTCCGCTGCTGCTGATCCTGCACGCGCTGCAGCGGGAGTTCGGCTACATCGACCAAGCTGCCGAACCGCTGATCGCCGAAACGCTCAACATCACGCGCGCCGAAGTGCATGGCGTTGTGACTTTCTATCACGATTTCCGCCGTGAGCCGGCTGGCCGACATACGCTCAAGCTCTGCCGGGCGGAGGCCTGTCAGGCTGCCGGAGGCGATCCGCTGGCCCGCCATGCCGAGACGCGGCTTGGGGTGTCGATGGGCAATACCGCCACCGACGGCAGCGTAACGCTGGAACCGGTTTATTGCCTCGGCCTTTGTGCCATCGCGCCGTCTGCGATGTTGGATGGGCGCGTGGTCGGACGGCTCGATCAGGGCCGGCTCGACACCTTGCTGGCGGAGGCGCAGCAATGACGCTGCGGTTGTTCATACCCGTCGATGCCGGCGCGCTGGCGGTCGGGGCCGAAGAAGTCGCATCGGCCCTCGGCGCCGCGGCGGCGCGACAGAAAGTCGCGGTCGACGTCGTACGCACCGGTTCGCGCGGCCTCTATTGGCTCGAGCCGATGGTCGAGGCGCAAACCTCGGCGGGCCGGGTCGCCTATGGCCCAGTCACGGCTAGCGATGCCGAAGGCCTCCTCCGCGCCATCCTCGCCGACGGTGCGCATGCGCTGCGGCAAGGCCTGACCGAAGAAATCCCCTGGCTCAAGCGGCAAACGCGGTTGACGTTCGCACGTTGCGGCGTCGTCGACCCGCGCTCGCTGGAAGATTATCGCGCCCACGACGGCTGCAAAGGCCTCGAACGCGCGCTCGCGCTCGGCCCCGCGGCGACCGTCGAGAAAGTCGTGGAGTCGGGCTTGCGCGGCCGCGGCGGCGCCGGATTCCCGACCGGTATCAAATGGCGCACTGTAGCGCAGACGCCGCCCCAGCAAAAATACATCGTCTGCAACGCCGACGAGGGCGACAGCGGCACCTTCGCCGATCGCATGATCATGGAAGGCGATCCCTTCGTGCTGATCGAAGGGATGGCGGTCGCCGGCATCGCGGTTGGCGCCACCAAGGGTTATGTCTACATCCGCTCGGAATATCCGCATGCCGCGGCGACCATGGAGGCGGCGATCGCCGCCGCCCGCCGCGGCGGGCTCCTCGGCAACCGCGTTGCGAATTCATCGTTTGCCTTCGACATGGAGGTTCGCGTCGGCGCCGGCGCCTATGTCTGCGGCGAGGAAACCTCGCTGCTCGACAGTCTCGAAGGCAAGCGCGGCCTGGTCCGAGCCAAGCCGCCGCTGCCCGCCCACAAGGGCTTGTTCGGCCGGCCGACGGTCATCAACAATGTGCTGTCGTTCGCCTCGGTCCCGATCATCATGGACAAGGGCGGAGCATTCTATCGCGATTTCGGCATGGGCAAGTCGCGCGGCACCGTGCCGATCCAGCTCGCCGGCAACATCAAATACGGCGGCCTGTTCGAAGCCGCGTTCGGCATCACGCTGGGCGAATTGGTCGACGACGTCGGCGGCGGCACGCGCAGCGGCCGCCCGGTGCGGGCGGTGCAGGTCGGCGGTCCGCTCGGCGCCTATTTCCCGCGCGCCTTGTTCGATACGCCGTTCGATTACGAGGCCTTCGCCGCCCGCGACGGCCTGATCGGCCATGGCGGCATCGTGGTCTTCGACGACACCGTCGATATGGCGAAACAGGCGCGCTTTGCCATGGAGTTCTGCGCCATCGAGTCTTGCGGCAAGTGCACGCCGTGCCGCGTCGGCTCGACGCGCGGCATCGAGGTCATCGACCACATCATCCGCGGCGAGAATCGCGCCGCCAATACCGCGCTGCTGGAAGACCTGTGTCATACCCTGAAGTTCGGTTCGCTCTGCGCGCTCGGCGGCTTCACGCCCTATCCGGTGATGAGCGCGCTGACCTACTTCCCTGAGGATTTCGGCGCGCCCCCGCGCCTGCTGGCTGCTGAATAGGAGACGCCCCCAATGTCTCTCGCTGAAACGTCGCTCGTCGAAGAACCGCTCCGCCAACACTCGCTCGTGCAAGAGATCGATTACGGCACGCCGCGCTCGCTGTCGGAGAAGACGGTCACGCTGTCGATCGACGGCAAGCAAATCTCGGTGCCGGAAGGCACGTCGATCATGCGCGCGGCCATGGAGGCCGGGATCGAGATTCCGAAGCTTTGCGCCACCGATATGCTCGACGCCTTCGGATCCTGTCGGCTCTGTCTCATCGAGATCGACGGCCGCACCGGAACGCCGGCGTCGTGCACGACGCCGGTTGCCGAAGGCATCGTGGTGCATACCAAGAGCGAGCGCCTCGACCGCCTTCGCAAGGGGGTCATGGAACTCTACGTCTCCGATCATTCGGTGGATTCACTCGATCGGACCAAGTATCCCGGCGTCGATTTGCTCGAAACCGCGGCGGAGGTCGGACTGCAGGAGGTGCGCTACGGGTTTGACGGCGCCCGCCACCGCAATCCGGGCATCGACGACTCCAATCCGTATTTCGCGTTCGATCCCGCCAAGTGCATCGTGTGCTCGCGCTGCGTGCGCGCCTGCGAGGAGGTGCAGGGCACCTTCGCGCTGACGATCTCGGGCCGCGGCTTCGACTCCATCGTGGCCGCCGGAATGGACGAAAAATT
>JBEKJZ010000187.1:0-2843 GCA_050010955.1 Xanthobacteraceae bacterium
GCCGATAGACCGCGAGCGTTGCGCATCCATCGATAGAAAAGTTCGACAGTCAGGCGCCAACCAATGTCACACAGAGAGGGCAAAGGGGTATTTCTCACACGCTCGCGAGCAAAACCCATCGCCGCTGGCTCGAAATTGCGGAAACGCCGAGCTCGAGCATCGGGGCGGCGCGGTGCGCGGTCGATTGCCAGGCGCGTCAGTGGTTTTGTGTGGTGCTTTCGATCGCGTCAGCAGTGTGTCAGCGTCGATAAAGGAAGGCTACTCCGACGTCTAGCGGTTGCCTAAACCGCTTACCCTGACGCAAAAACCGCGCTAATCGCGCAATTCCGAAAAGATCGACTATCCGTGTCAGTGATAAGTCAGCGCGGGGTGACGCGGCCGGCGCCGATTCCGGCCCGGCGAGGCTTTACGGGCGCGCGATCACCGAGAGGCAGAGAAGGAAGCCGCGTGCGCACCCGCGCGAGGCCGATGGGACCTTCCCGGCGGCACGATTGAGCTCGCGGACCGGCACCCGGCACCCGGCAGGGGCAAAAACCAAGCGAAACCGCCGCCTGTATGCCGCACACACCGTGTAGTTATTTTTCCTTTGTGGAGGTTATCGCCCGTCTGCCCCTTTGATCCTGCGATGGGGCGCTGGGGCTGCTGGCGAGTCGTGGATTCGTCGGCTGCAGGGGGAGGGGTGGTTTTACCGGTTGAGGGCTCGGGCGCACTGGCGGGCTTCTGGCGGGCAATTGTGGGCTTGCCGCATTAATTTTTTCTCGGAAACGACACGTGAGGGCGTGGCGCTTGGCGGGGAGTGGCAAATTAGGGCACGAAGGCCTCATGACCGATCTGCAAATCCTGCGCCGGTATGCTGCCGGGCGCCAGCTTGAAACTGGTTTCGAGTTTAATCCGATGCCGGGCAGCCGCGGGGTATCTCTCGATCCTGTCTCACGTGCGACCTGGTATCGCAAAGCCAAGCCTGCGGATGAGACAGCCGTCTCAGAGACGCCAGTCAAGCCCTGGGTCGCTGCTGGCGTATCGCGCGCGAGTTGGTATCGCCATCATCGAGGTTGACGGAGGGAACGGTTATCGAGCGACGGCGGCGCGCTCTGCCGTGTTCGCTTTGCCGTTGGCGGCGCCGGCTCTCCGTCCGTTTACTTCGATGGCGTCCTGAGCAATTTTTCTTTTGCGCGCCGCTGCGGACCGCAGCCCGAAATAGCGCTGGACCCGGCTTATGATGCGCTTACTGACCTGCTGTTGAGCGAGGTTACCTACGCGCGCCTGATTGCCGTTGCGTTTTAGGCCGCGCTCGGCGTAGCGGTGCAAGGCGTCTCGATCGGTCGCGAGGATAAATTTTAGCCCGAGAGCGGGCAACAACAGATAGAACGTGTCGAAGCCAAGCCCCTTCGATCGCGACGGCCCGAAGACCTTCCCCACGTGCCCCTGCGCCAGCCCGCACACGTCCTCTAAACTCGCGTGGCTGTAGCCGAGTTCGGCGGCTCTCTCCGCCAAGGCGTTTAGCAGCGCCTCTTTGTGGGCCGGCGAGGCGTAAACGTCGGAGTCGTTCATTCCGATTCCCGAAGGGAGGCACGGGCGACGCAACGCTCTGCACTGATTTGCCGCAATTCGACAAGAGCCGGCCGTTGTCCGATCGTACTGGTGCGTTGCGGTTACGGCTGGCACCCGTAGCATGACCGCATGAGCGCACGGTTTGAGATCAAACTTTCGGCTGAGCGTCGGGCTCAACTTGGCGCTCTTGCCGATGAGGCGGGCTTGAGTTCTGCGGCCTTAGCGCGGCTGGCGATCCTGCAGCTATTGGATCAGCGAGCAGTGCGGCTGCCGGTGCCGGCCGAGCAACGGTCGGAGGCGGCATGAGCGGCAGGATGTACCACGTCACCATCCACGACCCCGATTGGCCCGATCGCCCCAACGGTTATGAGGAGCAGCATCGACGGAACGCGGCCGTTGCGTTTGGGCGCACCGTGGTCGAGCGGATTTCGATCGGCGGGGAAGCTGACTTTGAGCGCGACGGACTGTTTGCGACGCTGCGGATCGCGGCGGACGAATCATCCGCCGACGCGGCGTAGGAGAGCAACGTCAATGGCGACGCCGACCTTGACCGTGACCGCGACCTTGAACAGCGCGCCGGTTTCGCGCAACGCCGAACTCGAAGCGCTGGATCAACTCTGCAAAATGGCCATTCAGCAGGCGCGCAGTACTGGCGGCAACAACGCCCAAAGCGGCACCGTGAACGCAGGCTTCGGCGCCGGCAGCGCGACGTGGGCCTTCACGTCCAACGCCGCGAAATGATGGAGGAACGACAATGACGTGGACCGAGAAGGACGCCTATCGCCACAATAAGGCGGTCGATACGGCCGAGAAAGCCGAACGTTGGGCCAAGGTCGCAGCGAGCCGCCACCGCCGTTTGTCGTTGCAACAGAACCACAAAGGCGCGTGAAATAAAATGACCGATCAAACAAACAGTGGCGCCGGTTCGGGCGCAGGAAATTCGCAGGGCGCGGGAGGCGGCGGCGATTTGCATCCGGCCTTCAATCCCGTTTCGAAGCCGGCGAATCCGCCGCCCGAATACAGTAGGCCTGGCATTCCCGAGAACCCGCGCAGCCGCGGCCATAGTCCTGCGCTCGATGCACGCGGGCGCCCGCAGCAACAGGACGCGGGAACTGGCGATCAACAAAGCGACGCGCAGCGCAGCCAGCAGGGCGACGGCAGCGGAACCCAGACGATCGAGGGCTTCACGCCGGAACAGATACGCGAAGCGATCGCACACAAGGTCGAACAGGATGCGCGCAAAGCTGCGTTGCCCGCGTCGCCGGACAAGTACGAAGTCAAGCTACCGGCCG
>JBEKJZ010000188.1:0-2618 GCA_050010955.1 Xanthobacteraceae bacterium
GGCTGCAATATTGTCGACCGTCGCAAGCGCACCACATAGCGATCATGTGCGGCAGAGTCATCCAAAGCAGTGGGCCCGTACGTTATGCCATTGTCGACGGCATGAACGTGCGCGACAGCCGCGTGCACAATTATCCGCCTCGGTGGAACGCCGCGCCAAGCCAGGATCTGCTGGTCATCCGGCGCAATCATGAGACGGGCGAGGTGTCACTCGACCCTCTGCGCTGGGGTCTTATCCCTTATTGGTGCCGGGACCCGAAGGGCGGGCGAAGGCCGATCAATGCCAAATGCGAGACCGTGCGCAATCTGCCGACCTTTCGGGATGCCTATCGCCGGCGGCGCTGTATCGTCCCGGTCGACGGCTTCTTCGAATGGAAGGCGATCAAGGGCCAGAAAGCCAAGCAGCCCTATGCCATCGCCATGAAGGACGGCAGTCCCTTTGGCCTTGGCGGGTTGTGGGAGAACTGGAAAGAACCGGCTTCGGGCGAGTGGATTCGCACATTCGCGGTGATCACGACGGATGCCAACGAATTGGTGGCCGAAATCCACGATCGCATGCCGCTGATCCTTGCGCCCGGCGACTACGTCCGCTGGCTACGCAATGAGCCCGATCCCCGCGATTTGATGCGGCCGTTCCCGGCCGAATCCCTGCGGATGTGGCCGATCTCGACCCGGGTCAACAAGCCGGAAAACGACGATCCTTCGATCGTCGAGCCAATCGCGTTGACCACCTCTGCTGCGTAGGCCGAGCGAAGCTCACTGCCTTGGAAATCGATCTTGTTCGCGATGAATTGGTTTACGACGGCCTGCGCATCAAAACGTATGCGCTGTTGAACCCGGTCACGCGGTCAAGGCACGCACCACCGAGAGAGTCCGGAATAGTTTCGTCGCCCGAGCGCGATCGAAACAGGGCGAACTCTCTCGCGCGCCAAGATTCGAAATGTCGAATTTTGAGCGTATTGATCGAACCGATTTTCGAACCGAGATCAAGTTCGATTCTTCTGCTTCCGGTACGCTTCCGGTGAGATTTGTCGGCAAATCGATCGCGGCTTTAACTCATTGAAATCATTGGTGGAGCCGAGGGGATTTGAACCCCTGACCTCCGCAGTGCGATTGCGGCGCTCTCCCAACTGAGCTACGGCCCCGCCGCAGGCACGATCAGGTGGCACGATCAGGCCTTAATTGTGCCGGCTTTTGGCGAGTTCGGGCCATTTAGGGCCGGGACCGAGTGGTGTCAAGGATGACCGCCGCCGCCCGCGCACAAGCTTAAGCGCATCGGCTTGTTCGCGCCGCCGCAAATCGCTAGGTTCCCTCGTCTTCACAGCCGAAAGCCATCCATGCGCGCCCTTTTTCTCGTCATCGATCTTGCCCTGGAACTCTACATTTGGATCGTGATCGCGGCGGCGATCTTCTCCTGGCTGGTGGCGTTCCACGTGGTCAACACGCGAAACCAGGTCGTCGGCATGATCGGCGAATTTCTCTACCGCATTACCGAGCCGGCGCTGCGTCCGATCCGGAACCTGCTGCCGAACCTCGGCGGTATCGACATTTCGCCGGTCATCCTGTTCTTGATCATCATCTTCATCCGTTACGTGATCGCGCTCTACATCCTGCCCAACGTCTACTAAGCGTCGTGACCGATGCGCCGTGGACGGCGACGGCGGACGGCGTCGTTGTCGACGTGCGGCTGACGCCGCGCGGCGGCCGCGACGCCATCGAAGGGGTGGAGCGCCGCGCCGATGGCCGCGCCGTGCTCAAGGCGCGGGTGCGGCTCGCGCCCTCGGACGGAGAAGCCAACAGCGCGCTTTGCCGGTTGATCGCCGATGCGCTTGATATCGCTCCCCGCCAGGTGACGGTGGCGGCCGGAGCGACATCGCGCCTGAAGCGAATTCGCGTGACGGGCGAGCCGGCGGCGCTGGTAAGGGCCTTGCGTCGCTTGGTGTCGGACGGCGGCGGACAGACGACAGACGACGGATGATGGGAGAGCGCCTCTCATCCGTCCTCTGTCGTCTGATCTCCGATCTCAGCTATTCCAGCCGAAGGCCATCTTGTCGAGAACACGAGTGCCGAATTTCTCGGACGAGCGGGCGACCGTCTTGCCGCCGAGCGCGCGATAAAACTCCACGGCCGTGTCGTTCTCCGACAGTGCCCACACGATCAGGGATTTGAGTCCGCTTTGCGCGAGATCGCGGCGCGCGGAGGCGAACAGCCGGCGGCCAAAGCCCAGGCCCTGGAATTCTGGCCGCAAATACAGCTCGTAGATCTCGCCGTCATAATGCAGGCTGCGCGCCCGATTGCGTCCGTAATTGGCATAGCCGGCGATTTTGTCGCCGAACTGCAGGAGCGCGATGCGGCTGCCCTTGCGGATGGCGCTGTCCCACCATGCCGGGCCGCGGCGGTTGATCAGCCGGTCGAGTTCGGTGCCTGGGATAATCCCGAGATAGGCCGTCCGCCACGCCTCATCGTGAGCATCCGCCACCGCGCCGGCATCACACGGCTTGGCGCGACGGATCTCGATGAGGACGGTGCTCATGGCGCAATCAAAGCAAGCAGTTCCGCGACCTTCAAGTGCCGAGATTCACGATCGGCTCACCATGGGGATTATTAGCGGAACGCTGC
>JBEKJZ010000189.1:0-3793 GCA_050010955.1 Xanthobacteraceae bacterium
ACAGAAGCCGCATTGCAAGCCATCGTGGGCAATAAAGGCCTCTTGCACTGGATGAAGCCTGTTGCCCTGCGCCACACCTTCGATCGTTAGGACGTCGGCGCCGTCGTGGCTGATCGCAAGCGAGAGGCAAGAATTGACCCGGCGTCCGTCGACGATGACCGTGCAGGCGCCGCATTGGCCGCGGTCACAGCCCTTCTTGGTGCCCGTCAATTCCAGGCGTTCGCGAAGAAGGTCCAGGAGGGTGACACGAGGGTCATCCAGCTGGATTGTTCTCCTAACGCCGTTCACAGTTAGAGTCGTTGAGAAGGCCATGCTGTACTCCGTAAGAGCTGTAGTTAGCCAATTCGCTGCCCGAAGAAGAGTTCAGATGTCCAAAGCCTTGTCTAAAAAGCCTTGTCGAAGAAAGCTCTTCGGTAATCTCGCGGGATGACATGGGCTGGGATTGCTCAGCATTCACTTGACTCGAGTGCTATGTATCGGCGTGGCTCGAAGCCATATACGGAGGGCTCCTCCGTTTTTCAAGGGGCCGAAATTGGACAGTCCGAATGAGGCCATTGGAGAAGGAGAAAGGAACACGGAAACCGCGCGCCGATGCTGTTCGGAACCGGGAACGGGTCCTTGAGGCGGCAAAAGTGGTTTTCAGCGCCGGCGGTGCCGAGGCCAGCCTCGAAGCCGTCGCCCGCGCCGCTGGTGTGGGCATCGGCACGCTGTACCGGCATTTCCCGACGCGCGAAGCCTTGTTCGAGGCCGTGTATCGCCGCGAGGTGCAACAACTTGCCGACCTGGCCGAGCAGTTGAAGCAAGATGCGAAGCCGATCGACGCGCTGCGTCAATGGATGCGCTCGATCGTGAAGTTTGTTGCTACGAAAAAGGGCATGTCGGCAGCGCTCACCCTTGCGGTCGACAAAAACTCGAAGCTCTTCTCATCCTCGGCCGATCGGCTGGCGCGAACCGTCGGGGGACTTTTGGACCGCGCTATCGCGGCAGGCGAAATCCGCGATGACATTAGCCCGGAAGATCTGCTGCGTGCCGTTGTGGGCATGTGCTACATGCACGATCAGCCTGGCTGGCAGACCAGCGTTTTGCGACTTGTCGATGTCTTCGTCGACGGTTTGCGTAAACGTCGCGATTCAAGATCCTAAGCTTTATTGGCCTTCGTCCCCGCGGACTCAAATTGCTATAGCGGATCGCCAACCGCGAGAGAAACACATCGCCGGCTGCGCTCGCGCTTTCGTGCCTCTCAGCCATAGAGCCTCTGCATCGCAATCCAGTCCCGCGCGGCGTCCGCGCCCGGCAAAGTCTCCGCCGGAGCCGCGCTGCTGTGGCGTTATGCTGTACCATCAAGCTGTACCATCGTGTAAAATTACAAAGTAAAAAACGCAGTAAACACAATATGTTGTCTAAATGGTGGGCGCTGTAGGGATTGAACCTACGACCTCTCCCGTGTGAAGGGAACGCTCTCCCGCTGAGCTAAGCGCCCGCCCCGATCGGGGCCGCGATATAAGAAGCGGCGCGGCGCGGGTGTCACGACGCTACGCGCGAGGCGCCGGACTGCAAGGCGCGGATGCGGTCGGCGAGCGTGCCTTTGCCTTGTTGCGGGGACTCGATCGTGGCGCCGGACTCGTCCCTCCTGCCGTTGATGCCGGCGGTGCGGCCGCGGTCCAAGCCCGGCACCGCGGCGGCGAGCATCGCCTCGATCGGCGAGCCGGGACCTTCCAGCGCGGCGGTGAGCCGCGCGACTTCGGCGGCGACGTCGTTGATGCGCTCGCGCAACAGCGCGTTCTCGACCCGCTCGGCCGCCCAGGCCGTTTCCGCCTCGCGCTTCATGGTGACGATCTCGCGCTGCAGCTTGGCGCGCTCATCGAGCGCGGCGGCGAGCTGCGCTTCGAGTTGGCTGACGTCGGCGCGGAACCGGTCCGCATCGCCGCCGCCGCCGACATTGTTCGTCTCGTCGCGCAGACCGATCTTGCTCGCGGTCGCGAGCTCGCTGCGCAGCTGGCCGATCTCGAATTCGCGCTCGGCCAGCAGGCGGCCCTGCTCGCCGAGCCGTGTTTCCAGCTCCTGCACGCGGCGGCCGAGCAGCTCCGCTTCGGTCGTCTGCGCCACGAGCTGCCGCTCGAGCTCGGCGGTGTGTGTAGCGAGCTCGTTGAGCTTGCCGCGGGCCTCGTTCAATTGGTTGGCCGCCGCCTCGGCGTCGCCGCGCTCGCGCGTGAGGCGGTCTTCGGTCGTCCGCACGGCGCGCTCGTAATCGGCGACGCTGAGCTTCATCGTTTCGACCTGGGTGCGGACCGAAGCGAGCTCGACGCGCTGACTGTCGGCCAGGATCGAGCGCTCGCCGAGTTCGGCGACGAGCTTGGCGAGCTCCGCCTCCTTGTCGGCAAGTACACGCTCGGCTTCGCGTAGCGCGCTCGATTTGAGCGCGAACTCGTCCTCGGTGGCGCCCAGCTGATGGCGCAGATGCTTTTCGCGCGCTTCCAACGACGTGATCGCGGTCGTCTTCTCGCTGAGTTCTTTCTTGAGCTGGTTGATGGCGTCGCTCTTCTTGCCGAGTTCGGCGAGCTGCGACGTCGTCCTGGTCTTCATCTGCTCGACGCTTATTTCGAGCCGGCGCGTCGACATGGCGAACTCGGCGCGCAACTGATCCTTGTCGGCGCGGATTTCGGCGATCGAGAGCGGCGTCGCGGCTTCCAGGCGCCGCATCGTCAGGCGCACGGCACGGTTATGCACGAGCGGGACGAACAATAGTCCGAGCAACGCCGCAACCAGGAATCCGATCCCGAAATACATGATCGGTTCAATCATGACATCACTCTTTAAGCCGCCCCGCCGTCCGCGCTCACCATGCCACGCGGAGGTGGGCTCCACCATGTTCACCAAGCGTTAACCTAAACCGAGAACGGCCGCGGCGCCAGAAACAACGACCTGCACGACCGAGCGTTGCGCCGCATCAAGGGCGGCAGCCGGCGATCAGAATGGATTCCAGGTGGGCTGCGGCGTGAATTTCACATAGCCGACATTGGCCCCTAGGCGCAGCCCGACGCCCGAGCGGATAGGCACGACCACGATATCGTTGGCCGTCAGCGCCGTCATGCCGAAGCCGCCGACGAAATAGGCCGAGCCGTCGACGCCGCCGAACCGCTCGAAGATCGCCTCGGTTCGCGGCAGGTTATAGACCAGCATCATGGTGCGCGCGCCGTCGGCGCCGGCATCGAAGCCAAGCGTCGGCCCTTGCCAGTACACGCGCACGTCGCCGGCATTCTTGGTGTAGAGCGTGCCGTCGCCATAACGCAGGCCGCCGACAAAGGCGCCGCCGGCTTCCTCGCCAAGGATGTAGCCGTTCGGTTGCCCCCACTGGCTCACCGCCTTCTCGACGACCGAGGCTAGCCCGCGCGACACGCCGCCGAAGAAGTGATGGCCGGTTTCGATCAGTTCGCCCGGCGAGAACTGATTAGTCGCCGGCGGCTGCGGCGGCGGCGAGGACGATTGGCCGGCCGCCGGCGGCGGTGCGGTCTGCGCGCCCGCCGCGCCGGCTCCCAGGCCGGCAACAAGCAAGGCGATCGTGGCGCACCGCAAGGCAAGATCCATCGAGTGTCCCCGGTTAAACCCCTCACCCGCATCCGCGTAACGCGCGATGGCCCGCTGGCACAAGCCGATGCGAATCAATCGATCTTTTGCCAAAACTATGACCGCAGCACGGCAATAACGGAAGCGGTACTGCGCGGCGGCATGGGCAGTGTTTAGCGGATGCGCCATACGCGCTCAGCCGCCAATCGGGGTGGCGGCGGCCGGATCG
>JBEKJZ010000190.1:0-2612 GCA_050010955.1 Xanthobacteraceae bacterium
GGTTTTCCGCCGAGAATTTTGCCAAGAACTTCGCGCTGGTCGGCGCTTTGAGCAAAATCGCGCGCGACAAAGGCGTGTCGACGCAAGCGCTGGCTTTTGCCTGGGTCAAATCGCGCGGCGACGATGTCATGCCGCTGATCGGCGCGCGTCGCCGCGATCAGCTCAAGGAAGCACTCCGCGCCGCCGAGCTGAAATTATCGGCGGACGACCTTGCGCGCATCGAGCAAGCCGCCCCAGCCGACGCCGTCGCCGGTACCCGTTACATGTCGGCTGTGATGGCGCATATGGACAGCGAACACGCCGAGTGAGTGAGTGAGCTTAGCACTACTTTGGCAGATTTTTAGCGGCACGGGATTCCCAAATCAGTTTTTCAGTGATTCATAGGCGGTCGGCTTTTGGAGGGGCCGACCATGGCGGGCACGACGTCGAATTGGGAAGACGAGCTTGGACGCTGGCTTAAGCCGTTCCTGGATCGCTTGGACGACGTCGAATTGGGAAGACGAGCTTGGACGCTGGCTTAAGCCGTTCCTGGATCGCTTGGATCACAAAGCGCGGCGACGGATGTGTCCGCTTTACGTGACGGGGCTGATCGGGCCCGGTGAACGCAAGAGCATTCAACCAATGGCAGAGCGGCTTGCGCCGGGCGACTATGATCAGCTGCATCATTTTGTTGCTGCTGGCGTCTGGAATGCGGCACCATTGGAGACAGAACTGCTCATTCAAGCCGACCAGCTGGTCGGCGGTAGCGATGCGGTATTAGTGATCGACGATACCGCGGTGCCGAAGAAGGGTAAGCACTCGGTCGGTGTCGCTGCGCAATATGCTTCAGCGCTGGGCAAGACTGCCAATTGCCAGACGCTGGTGTCCCTGACGCTCGCACGAGGCGAAGTGCCGGTGATGTTGGCCTTGCGCCTTTTTCTTCCCGACAGTTGGACGGGCGACCGGGCGCGGCTAAGGCGAGCGGGCGTTCCGGTCGAATGCCGGACTGCGCGGACGAAGCCAGATATCGCCCTGGCTGAGATCGATCGCGTGATGGCAGCCGGCGTGCGCTTCGGCTGTGTGCTAGCGGATGCCGGTTATGGGCTGAGCGCGCCGTTCCGCCAAGAACTTACGGCCCGCAATCTTGCCTGGGCGGTCGGCATCCCTCGTCACCTCAAGGTGTACCATGTCGGCGTGCAGCTGATCTGGCCCGTTGCCAAACGGGGCCGCCCGCGACGGCGGTATGTGCCAGATATTCTATCCGCACCGGCCGAAGACATGCTGGCCGCTGCCAAGTGGCAAACTGTGAGTTGGCGAACCGGGACGAAAGGCAAGCTCAAAGCCCGCTTTGCCGCCGTCCGCGTACGCACAGCCGACGGACCACCGCAGCGGATCAGGGACAAGGGCCAGCAACATCTGCCGGGCGACGAAGCCTGGCTTATCGGCGAACACCGCGCCTCTGGCGAGAAGAAATACTACCTCGCAAATCTGCCTGCCGCGACCGATCTGCGCACCTTGGCCGCCACCATCAAGGCGCGATGGATTTGTGAGCAGGCCCATCAGCAGCTGAAAGAGGAACTCGGCCTCGACCACTTCGAGGGACGATCCTGGCAGGGCCTTCACCGTCATGCCCTCATGACGATGCTTGCATTCGCCTTCCTCCAGCATCGTCGCCTCAAAAAAGTGAGGCGGAAAAAAAAGAATCAACGGCCCGCCGCCTCAACCAAGCTTGCCAGCCGTGCGCCACGCCATCCTCGAACTCATCGCTCGACTACCGCCGCAGCGATGCCCGCATTGCAGAAAATGGATTTGCAACGAGCGGCGAGGTGAGTAAATCTGCCAAAGTAGTGCTAGGCTCCCTACATATTGGTCATGTGTGGTCGCGTGCGTCTGTCGTCGGACTATTCAGAAATCAAAATCAAGCTCAAGTTTGATCTGGATGCTCCGGCGCCGAACTTCGAGCGTGATTGGAATAAGCCCCCGACGGCACCGATGCTGGTGGCCATCCGCGAGTAGGCAAATCCGATCGAGCAGGTCCATTAGCTAAACGTTTTGCGTAGAGCAATTTTATCGAATTTTCCGACGACAGTTTGAGGCAACGCGTCTACCAAGGCGAAACGCTCGGGGAGCACCAACGCGCAACATACGGTGCAATGAATTCGCGTAAATCATCAGCCGACACTTCAACGCCGGCGCGCAGCACCATGACAGCGAGGGCCGCTCGGCCCATTTTTCATCGGCGACTGCCGTAATTTGATTTGGTGGACAGTGTCGCGCTATAGAGCGGCGATCGAGGAAGCGCCTTGTTGTCCAGCATCACCGAGCCTGTCCGCAATACGCCGATTTTCGGCGAGTTCGAGATTGTCGTTTTGGGCGGCGGGCCCGCCGGCATTGCCGCGGCTGCGGCGGCCGGTGCTCAAGGCCGCCGAGCGCTTCTGATCGAGCGTTACGGTTTCTTGGGCGGCATGGGTACGGCGGCCGGCGTGACGAATTTCTGCGGCCTGCATGCCAATGTCTATGGCGACATCCGCCAAGTGGTGCATGGCATCGCCGACGATCTGCTCGGCCGGATCCACGCGCTCGGCGGCCTCAATGAGCCGCATATGATCTTCGGCAAGACCAAGGCGCAGGCT
>JBEKJZ010000191.1:0-2725 GCA_050010955.1 Xanthobacteraceae bacterium
ATTCGAGCCCGAATTTAACCGACAAGCCTGATTGTAGCGAGGGATCGTCGAATCAGGTTCCAGTCAACGCCTGGCTCATATATAATCCATTATATGTATGTCTTGTTGCAAAGGCCGCCGTTGCGGTCCGAAGACAATACCCACGTCGTCACTCACCGATGGTTGGCCCTCATGCGGCAGCCGCATTCGATCCGGTTTCACCTGACCGCGGTGTTCCTGCTGTTCTTCTTGCTGGTGGTCGTCCTCGGCCTGTTCAGCATCTGGCGGCTGAGCAATTTCAACCGCCTCTCCGCCGACGTCGCCGAATTGTGGCTGCCCACGACCCGCGTGCTCGGCGACCTCAACAATTTCACCTCCGATTTCCGCGCCATCGAGGGCAGCAATCTGTTGTCGTCGGATCCGGCCGAGGCTGCGGCGACCGAACGGCAGATGGCCGGGCTCGACCCGGGCTCGACCGCTCCATTGCCGAGGCCGAGCGCGGTTTCGAGCGCATTCGGCACAATGCCGCCGAGGACGATCTGTACCGCCGCTTCAAGGAACGCTGGAACGATTATCGGACCATCGTCAACCAGATGCTGGTATTGTCGCGCACCAACCGCAAGGCTGAGGCGCTAGCAATCTATGGCAGCACCTCGCGCGCCGCCTACGACGCCGCGAGCGACACGCTCGGCCAGCTCACCGACCAGGCGGTTGTCAGCGCGCAAGCCGCCAGCGATCGGCTCGGTGCCGCCTATCGGCAGGCGTTCTGGCTCATTCTGCTCGGCATGGTGATCGCCGGCGTGATGGTCGTCGCGGCGCTGATCCATATCAGCCGCTCCATTTCGGCGCCGCTGCTGCATCTCGCCGACCGCATGCGCCGGTTTCGCAACAATGCCATCGAACTGATGCGCAGCCAGCGCATGCTCGCGCGGCAGGCGGCGATGCTGGAGGAGCAATTGGCGCAGGAGCAGCGCCTCGCCTTGGCGCAGCGCAATTTCGTCTCCATGGCCTCGCATGAATTCCGCACGCCCATGACCATCATCGACGGCCACGCTCGCCGCCTGATGAAGATGAAAGAGTCGATCATGCCGGCCGAAATCGACGAGCGCGCCGGCAAGATCCGCGCCGCGGTACTGCGGCTGACCCACTTGATCGACAATCTGCTCAACTCCGCCCGACTGATCGACGGCGGCACCGAGCTTTATTTCCATGCGGCCGAGATGGACGTGACGGCGCTGCTGCGGGAGGTCTGTCAATTGCACCGCGAGATGGTGCCGGGCGTGCAGCTCGCCGAGCGGTTTGCGGGCACGCCGATGCCGATGGTGGGCGATGCCAAACTGCTATTTCAGGTTTTCAGCAATCTGTTGTCCAACGCCGTCAAGTACTCGCCGGGCGGCGGCACCATCGATGTCGAGGCCGAGATCGTCGCCGACGATGTCGTCGTCACCATCACCGACCGCGGGCTCGGCATTCCCGCCGGCGACCTCGATCGGTTGTTCGAGCGCTATCACCGCGGAAGCAACGTTTCGGGAATCGTAGGAACCGGCGTCGGCCTCTATTTGGTCAAGATGGCCGTCGATCTGCATGGCGGCGGCATCGAGGTGATGAGCAGGGAAGGGGAGGGCTCCCGCTTCACCATACGGCTGCCGATCAAGCGGGCGTCGTCGATGACGCAGTGGCCGCCGGTTGGAGACGAGCCGGCTGCGCCGATGGACGCGCCGTCGATCGCCGGATGACTCTTTCGCTGGCATTCTGCTATAGCTTGCTCTGGTTTCCCTTTGCTGCGGTTGACGGCCGATGAAAACATTTGGGCTTGCTCTTCTGATCTGCGTCGCCTGGGCGTCGGCTTGTCCCGCACAGCAGACCGTTGCATGGCCTGCGCGCGCGCGGCTGATCCTGGCCGACTGGCAAGACCCGGCGTCGCTGCCGCCGCGATTCCGCAACCACTGCGCCTACGACAGGTTGAGCAGCCGATATTACTGTTCGGACCATTGCGGTCCTGAATACCAATTTTACTACTGCAACAAGGAATCTTTCGGTTGCTGTCGCATTAACTACGGTTACTGCGACTGGAAGGGATTGCTGCGCTGCGCCCCGTGAGGCGGCCGGGCAGTGATGAAATCGTTCAAATGCGAATAAAGTCGTTAAGCGACCGCTGATCATCGCCCGCCAAAATCTGCCTGCCGGCGCGGCGCGTTAGCAAGCTGGTCGCGATCATCTGATGAGATGCCGCAAACAAGCGCGGCTTACCTCATGCGTTCCGTCACACTTTTCGCCGTCCTGGCGTTGACCGCCGGTATCGTGGTGCCGCGGTATGCTACGAAAATCGCCACAACGCCGGCGACCGCCCCGCTGCCGGCGCACCAAGCGCCGGTTGCTGACACGGTGGTAACCCCTCGGTCGGTCATCGTGCCGCGCGACGCGCGCGGCCACTTCGAGGTCGAGGCCCGCATCGAGGGCCGCAGGCTCAGTTTCATGGTTGATACCGGCGCGTCGGTGGTCGCGCTCACCGCCAGCGATGCGGCCCGGCTCGGCATTCGCCCGGCGCAGCGCGAATTCGTCACCGAGGTCAAGACCGCGAACGGCGCCGTCCGCGCCGCGCCGGTCAGGCTCGATGAAGTCGAGGTCGGCGACCTCATCGTCCGCGACGTCGCCGCGCTGGTGCTGCCGGACGAGGCACTCAGCGACAATCTGCTCGGCCTGTCGTTCCTGTCGCGGCTGCGGCGTTTCGAGTACAGCGCCGGCA
>JBEKJZ010000192.1:0-6562 GCA_050010955.1 Xanthobacteraceae bacterium
ATCCCGCGCTGGTTCGCCTGCCATCTGAAAAAGCGATAGACAAACTGCCGCTTGGGCGGAATTTCTGCCGGCCCCATATGTCCCCAGTGATTAAGCAGAGCGGAAAACACGACCGGCTTGAGCGCAATCTCCAGATCCTGCGGCAGATCTTTAAACCTACCGAGCTGAAGGTAGGAGAATGGGGAAATGAAGTCGAAGTACCATGCCACCTTATTCATTGTCTGGCTCGTTTCTACCACTCTTGAGAATCGCCCGCCGCGAATTGAGACCCTTCGTCGAGACCGGCGACTTCAACGGCGACGGGCGGCCTTTGGCGCATTACGGCGCTTTAGCGCTACCGCCTTGTGGCGTCGCGTCTTAACTGCTTTGCCGCCTGCTTTGGAGCGCCGTCTCACTGCCTCCCCCCTCGGCTCAGGACGTGGCATCGTGGGGGTCAAACTAGCACACCCGGGGGGGCCGCGTGTGAGTTCAGGCACAGGTCATCGAGCAGTCGGCCAATGTCGCAGATGGGTCATTACCGGATTCATGCGCTGGAGCAAACGACGACGAGCGATCGTGCTTGTATGGGAACGATCGTGCTTGTATGGGAATGTAAGGGCCACAAAGCCAGCCTTATCGTCCCGGTTCTTAGTGAACTTAGCGGCTCGCCGAATTCCGAAGCCGATCCGCGTCGAGTTATCGCAGACATTCCGCGTCAAGTTATCGCAGACATTCCGCGTCAAGTTATCGCAGACATTCTGCGTCAAGTTATCGCAGACATTGTACGCCTACACTTGGGCGCGTCGAGAATCATTAGACAGCACGTTCACAAGAGGCGGTCAGCTCCGGTGCAATGTTGATCGCCATCGACACCGAGGTACACTTGCTTAGGCGACTTTCAAGATTCCTGCCAAAAATATCATCGGTGCCGTCGTGGGCTGACGAGGAAGCGATCCGCGAAGAGCTTTTCAGCGTCGAGCGCCTCGAGCAGCACGCCGAGAGCTTAGCCGATGCGCAGTCCGTCAGCTCGCGGCCGGAGAGAGGGCGGCCGCTTGCGAGAAGGGTTCGCGACAACGATGCGGCGCTTCTTGATGCCTATCGTGTCATCGCAGCCGCAATTGCGGATAAGCGACCCATTACCCCGGCCGCCGAATGGTTGATCGACAATTTTCATCTCGCGGAAGATCAGATACGAGAGATCCGAACCGACCTCCCGCCAAGTTATTACCATCAACTTCCAAAATTAGCGGAAGGCCCGTTCAAGGGGTATCCGCGGATCTTCGAAATAGCCTGGGCTTTTGTTGCGCACACGGATAGCCGCTTTGAGGCGGAGATGCTTCGACGCTTTGTGTTGGCCTATCAGCGCGTTCAGCCGCTGACCATCGGCGAACTCTGGGCGCTCGCAATTACAATTCGCGTCGTCCTCGTGGAGAATTTGCGGCGCCTGGCCGATCTGATCGCCGGGAGTCAGATATCGCGTGACGCTGCTGATGCATTGGCAGATCGCCTGCTTGGTGCAGGGGTCACGTTCCCCGAACCGGCGGCCGCAGCTCTGCGGCCGTATACACACCTGCCCCTGACGAGATCGTTTGCGGTTCAGTTCGTCCAGCGATTGCGCGATGAAGATCCGGTCACGACGCCGGCACTTTTGTGGCTGGACGATCGCCTGAGTTCGCAGGGCACGAACTCCGATGAAATTGTGCGGGAAGAGCACCGCAGGCAAGGCACGGCGAACGTCACTGTCCGCAATATCTTCACCAGTATGAGACTTATGTCCGAACTTGATTGGGCGGAGTTTTTCGAAGGCGTCAGTCTGGTCGACGAGGCGTTACGGGCTGGCAGCGACATCGCCGAAATGGATTTCCCGACGCGTGACAGGTATCGCCGCGCTATCGAGGAGCTTGCGCGCGGTTCGGATCATTCGGAAATCGATGTAGCCCAAGAATCTATTCTAACGGCAGAACGCGCGGATGCTGATCGGAAAACCGAAACAGCTGAGCCGGATCCTCGCCGGCACGATCCCGGTTATTACTTGATCGGACGAGGACGTCGAGCGTTTGAAAAGCAACTTGGCTTTCGCGTTCCGATGAAGGACTGGCTGGTGCGCGCGAACGCGGCAGTGGGGGTTGCAGGCTATCTCGTGACTGTCGCGTTCGTTGCCGGACTGCTTTTGGCGCTGGCATTGCTAGCGATCAATTTGGTCAACACCGATAGATGGACTCTTTTGCCGCTGGCGTTCCTAGGATTTTTCATTTCCGTCGATGCCGCAATCACGCTGGTGAATCGCGTGGCCACCGATCGGTTCGGCCCTGCCGTGCTCCCCGGGCTCGAGTTTCGCGATGGTGTTTCGAGTGAGTTTCGCACGATCGTTGTCATGCCGACGCTCCTCACGGGCAGCGCGGCAATCGACGAACTCATTGAGCGGTTGGAAATTAATTATCTCGCGAGCCAGGATGGCGATATCCGGTTTGCGCTCCTGTCGGACTGGACAGACTCGTTAACCGAGAGATCGGCAGGCGATGAGGAGCTTTTGGGTGTAGCGATTGAGGGAATCGACCGCCTCAATCGCCGATACGGACCGGCACCGGATGGGCCTCGTTTTCTTGTACTTCATCGTCGGCGCGTCTGGAACGAGAGCCAGGGCCAGTGGATCGGATGGGAACGCAAGCGCGGAAAACTGCATGAGCTCAACCGACTGCTTCGTGGTGCCACGGACACCACGTTCTTGGCGACCGGTGGCCAGCCGCCGCTCGTGCCCCCGGGGGTTCGTTACGTCATCACCTTGGACACGGACACCCGGCTTCCCATTGGGGCTGCAAAGCGCCTGATCGGGAAAATGGCGCACCCGCTCAATCGGCCAAAACTTGATCTCGTGTCTCGTCGTGTGGTCGAGGGGTATGGCGTGCTGCAGCCGCGGGTGACGCCATCTCTTCCCACCGCGCGGGATGGCTCGGTTTATCAGCGCGTATTCTCGAGCCCAACCGGCATCGACCCATATGCAGCTGCCGTTTCCGATGTTTATCAGGACCTCTTCGAGGAAGGTTCCTACAGCGGCAAGGGAATTTACGATGTGGATGTATTCGAGGCCGCTCTCGAAGGCCGCATCGCGGACAATAGCGTTCTCAGTCACGACTTGCTGGAGAGCATATTTGCCCGCGCCGGGCTGGTCTCTGACGTCGAGGTCTTTGAAGATTTTCCGTCGCGTTACGACGTTGCCGCATCCCGGCAGCACCGATGGGCACGCGGCGACTGGCAGTTGCTTCCTTGGGTTGTTGGCAGGGGGCCAGTGACCAATGGTTGCCCTGGGCGGGCAGACATTCCGCTCCTTGGCCGTTGGAAACTTGCAGATAACCTTCGCCGTACGCTGTCTGCCCCGGCAAGTTTCTTCGCCCTCTTGACCGGATGGGTCCTGCTGCCACCAGCGGCAGCGTTGCTCTGGTGCAGCTTCGTTCTGTTGCCTTTGCTTTTGACTGCGTTTCTGCCGCTCGTCGGCCAAGTGATTTCGCGTCGCTCCGGGGCCTCGACCGGCAGCCACTTCCGCGCATTTCGTCTGGATCTCAGAATCGCCTTGTTGCAATCCGGCATTCAGGTGGCGCTGCTCGCACACCAGGCTTGGCTGATGGTCGACGCAATCGTCCGGACGTTGTCCCGACTATATCGGCGTCGAGGTTTGCTGGAATGGGTGACCGCCGCAGCGGCGGGTTCCGGTCCGGCACTCGACGTTGTCGCCTTCTACCGGTGGATGGCCGGTGCTGTCGCGTTGGCAACATGCGGGGCCTTGATTGTTGCATACGTCAATCACGGGTCTTGGATGACCGCCACTCCGTTGATCGTAGCTTGGATGCTGTCACCGGCAATCGCATGGTGGATGAGTCGGGCGCCGCGCCCCCATCAGAGCTCGCTGTCGGACGCGGAGTCGGAAAACCTGCGCCTCGCTGCACGCCGTACCTGGTATTTCTTTGAGAAATTCGTCACGGCGGAGGATCATATGCTTCCTCCGGACAATTTTCAGGAGGATCCCCGGCCGGTCCTGGCGCACCGGACCTCGCCGACAAATCTAGGCCTCTATCTTCTCTCGGTCCTTGCGGCGCGAGATTTCGGCTGGCTCGGCATCACCTCGGCAGTCGACCGATTGGAAGAAACGCTTCGGACAATGGATCAGCTGGAGCGATTCCGCGGTCATTTCTTTAATTGGTATGACACCCATGATCTTCATCCGCTCGAGCCAAAATACGTATCGTCAGTCGACAGCGGGAATCTTGCCGGGCACCTGATTGTGCTTCGGAGCGCTTGCCGGGAGATGATTGCAGCGCCTGTGATTAGTCCGCAATCGCTTACCGGGATCGCAGACTCAGTAAACCTCGCGCGAGGTTGTCTAGTCACGCTGAGCAGCGATTGCCGAATATCGGAGGTCGCTCGCAAACAGCTTCAAATCACGCTCGATTCAATCGCGGCATCATTGAAATCGCCTTCTGAAACGCCGGCGGATTTGGTCGACCGATTGTCGAAACTGAAACAACGGTGCGAGACGCTTCCTGAGCTCGCGCGAACGATTTTCGAGGAAGGGTATAATGACGGTGCCGGCATAGCGGATGTGGTGATTTGGATAGAGGCCATTGCTGCTTCTGTCCAGGACCATCAGCGCGATGCCGACGGTTTGCTCCCTTGCGTTCATCCCATTGTTGGTCAGCCTTCATCCGGCGCGCTTAGTTTAGGCGACCTGCCGAATCGTTGCCAGACGATGATTGAGACACTGGCTAAGCAAAAAGCCGATCTCGCGTCAAGCGGCCCTGATGATGACGTTGCCAAAATTAATCGTCTTGTTGCGACGTTGGAGAAATCGGCGGCAGCTGCCAAAGCTCTCATCCGGCGAATTGAAAGCCTCGGCGCGAGCGCAGGGAAAATGTTTGACGAAATGCAATTCGGATTCCTGTTGGATCCTGCCAGGCAATTACTCTCTATCGGTTATCAGCCCGCCGAGGGAGTGCTGGATCCGAGCTGTTACGATCTGCTGGCATCCGAGGCGCGCCTGGCGAGCTTCATCGCTATCGCCAAAGGCGACATCACACCCAGACATTGGTTCAAATTGGGGCGCGCGGTGACCCCGATCGACCGCGGCTCGGCTCTCATCTCATGGTCGGGATCAATGTTCGAGTATCTGATGCCCGAGTTAGTGATGCGTGAGCCCGAAGGGAGCTTGTTGCATCAAACGGCCCGATTGATCGTGAATCGTCAGATCGAATACGGCGCTCAGCTTGGAGTTCCATGGGGAATTTCTGAGTCGGCGTATAACTTCCGCGATATCGAACTCACCTATCAATACTCCAATTTCGGTGTCCCTGGCCTTGGGCTCAAGCGAGGACTTAGCGATAACATCGTTGTGGCACCCTATGCGACGGCGCTTGCATCCATGATCGAACCAGTCGCCGCGGTTCGGAATTTCACTCGTCTGGCCGACATGGGCGGGTGTGGCCGGTACGGCTGGTACGAGGCCCTGGACTACACGCCGAGGCGCCTTCCAGAGGGCAAGAGTGTCGCCGTCGTGCGCGCCTATATGGCGCACCATCAAGGGATGAGCTTGGTCGCTATTGCGAACACACTTCACGGCAGAACGATGCAGACGCGGTTTCATGCCAATCCGATTGTCCAGGCAACGGAACTTTTGCTGCAAGAAAGGCCTCCGCGCGACATTTCAGTCAAATGGGTGCGCGCCGAAGAAGTGAGTCAGACGACGCAGGTGCGCGAACTCGTCCCACCCATGTTGCGCCGGTTTCACTCGCCTCACGACCGCATCCCGCGGACGCACCTTCTGTCGAATGGCCGGTACGCCGTTATGATCACCGCCGCCGGATCGGGTTTCAGTCGCTGGAAAAACCTCGCCGTGTCGCGTTGGCGCGAAGATGTCACCTGCGATCCTTGGGGGTCGTACATCTATTTGCGAGACGTCGAAAACGGATATGTGTGGTCCCCAGGCTATCAGCCTAGCGGCGCCAGGCCGGACAGTTACGAAGTTGCGTTTTCGGAGGATCGCTGTGAAATTGCGAGACGCGATGGAACCCTGACGACAACGCTCGATGTCGTCGTATCGGCCGAGGACGACGGCGACGTCAGGCGTGTGTCTATCTCAAATCTTGGGGCGCGCCCGCGCGAGATCGAGTTGACCTCCTATTCTGAGGTCGTGTTGGCACCTTCGAGCGATGATGCGGCGCATCCGGCATTTTCAAAACTTTTTGTACAAACCGAATTCGTTCCTGAGCTCGGTGCGCTTCTGGCGACCCGCCGAAGGCGGGCACCGGAGGAAGCAGAGGTATGGGCCACCCATCTGGCCGTATTAGAAGGTGAGGCCACCGGCGAACTGCAATACGAGACCGACCGGGCACGCTTCCTTGGACGAGGGAACGGCGCGCGCTCGCCGATATCTATTAGCAGCGGCCGACCTCTCTCGAACACCGTCGGGACGATTCTCGATCCGATCTTCAGCATCCGCCGGCGCGTCCGCATCCCGCCCGGCGCGACCGTTCGCCTCTCTTTTTGGACACTGCTCGCCCGTTCGCGCGATGAGGTTATCAGCCTGGCTGACAAG